>NZ_JBIMKV010000004.1:0-289362 GCF_051860985.1 Nevskia sp.
CTATTCACAAACCCAAGAGCTCGCCATCGCGGCGTGACTCAATCGAAATGGCCTCCGGGAAAACCGGGGCGGTTCAGGCCTTCAAGGCCAGCAGGCTAGGTCGAACACCCTGGTCAATTTTCGGTCGGCGAAACCCTCGTTAACTGGTCAACTTTCAGTCGGCGGCAACATCCCCGGTCATTTCGATCACATCGAATTCATCTGCGACTCACGCCGGCCGACGCCGCATATGGTCGCGCCCGGTGGGCGCATCCGCTGGGAGTTCATGCTGCAGCCGGGCGAGACCCGCGAGCAGATGGAAAAGGACGAGACCATCGCCACGCTGCTGGCGCCCTGGGCCCGAGCTGGCGAGCTGAAGATCGAGCGCAAGGCGGTGTACCGCTTCCATGCGCGCTCGTGCGAACGCTACAGCGTCGGCCGGGTATTCCTCGTTGGCGATGCCGCGCATATCACGCCGCCCTTCGTCGGACAGGGCCTCGTTGCCGGCCTGCGCGATGCCGCCAATCTCGCCTGGAAGCTGGCGGCGGTGACGCAGCAGCAGGCCGCCCCGGAGATTCTCGACTCCTACGATCGCGAGCGTCGGCCACACGCCACGAAGATGATCCGCCTCGCCAAGCTGATGGGGCATCTGGTGATGCCGCGCAACCGGGCGGCGGCCATCCTCATTCACGGGACCATGGCGCTGTTGCGCAAGCTGCCGATGGTTCGCGCCTTCCTCGATGAACTCGGCGTCAAGCCGAAGAACGAATTCCCACGAGGCTTGTTCGTGGAGGGTCGGGTGCAGATGCGCCGTGGCGCCCAACTCCCGCAGGGGCTGGTCCGCGGGCCGTCCGGCGACATCGTGCTCAGTGACGACGCACTCGGTGACGGGCTGTGTCTGGTCGGTTTCGGGCGGGACCCGCACGCGATGCTGTCGCCGGAGATCCTCGCTGCCTGGTCGGAGCGCCACGGCAAGGTCGTCCACTTCTGCCCGCGCGGGGACCGGCTGCACCGCGAGCAGGGCGCGTTCGAGGATCTCGACAATCGACTCGTGCCGGGTGCTGCCCCCTACGGATGGTGTGCCGTCGTACGGCCTGATCGGACCGTTCTGCATGACGGCCCTGTCGTTGAAGCAGATCGCGTCGTCCGCGAGTCGCTGGCGCTGATCGCCAGAGCCCGCAGGCAATGAATCATCTCATCGCGCTGCACGGCGAGCTTCGGCCCGAGCTGCGGCGTGGCGGGCGTGCTGGCCCGGTTGTCGGCGGTCGCTGAGGCCATTCACCTGAGCCCGCGCGGGGCCTGAAGCCGCGTCATCGCTGGAGGAGATCTCAATGTCGATCAAGGCAGGGGCGCGGCTGCGCCCGGGGAAACGGCTGCTTCGCACTTCGACGGTGCTCACGGCACTGCTGACCGTTGCAGTGCCCGCGCATGCGGTGGAGTTCGAATGGAGCGAGTTGAAAGGCAGCGTGAAGACCACGGTTACGGCGGCGACCGGCGTTCGCGTCGAAGGCCAGGACGCATCGCTGCTTGGCAAGCTCAACGTGCCCGGTCAGCAGACGCTGTGCCAGGCCGACGATTGCCTGTCGCTGTCGGGTGATCCGGCACCGAACCAGCGGCTGATCGATGCCCGCGGCGCCTATTCCGGCCACGCCTTCGACGACGGCAACATGAACTACCGGCGCGGGGACCCGATCTACGGCCTGACCAAGTTCAATACCGCGCTGACCGCGAACTGGAATGACTGGCTGGTCAAGGTGAGCTACATCGGCTTTTTCGATGCGGTCAACGACCACTTTCAGGAAACCCACAACAGCACGCTGCTGCAGCCTGCGCGCACCCGGCGCAGCGATGAGATCAACGACCGGGTCGGCCTGCGTGGCGAGTTCCGGGAAGCCTTCATCCAGTATCGAAGCGAGCTGCTCGAACATGGGGTATCGGTGTCGATCGGCGCCCAGCGTCTGCGCTGGGGCGAGTCGAACCTGCATCCGCTGAACACGCTGGATGTCATCAATCCGCAGGACGCCGTACTCGGACGCCAGCCGGGTCTCGCGGTCAACGAACTGGCCGTGCCGACGAATCTCGCGCTGGTCTCCGTCGATCTGATCGAAAACCTCAGCGCGACCGCGTTCTACCAGCTGCGCTGGAATCGCACCCGGCCCGAGCCTCAGGGCACCTATTTCTCGTCGAATGACGTGATCGGCGGCAGCTACATCGAGGCCGCCCCGGGCCAGTTCGCGGAAGATCCGGACGGTCTTTACGAGGCGCCGTTTCCGGTATCACTGCTGACCTCGTCGACACGGCGCGTGCCTGTCAGCGAGCAGTCGGGCCGCCATCACGGCCAGTTCGGCGTCCAGCTGAACGGCTTCGCGGAGGACCTGCTGGGCGGGACGCAGTACGGTCTCTACTTCGCCCGCTACAACAGCCGGCTGCCGTACTTTTCGGTGATCGAATCGCAGCAGTCGTGCATGCGGCGCGCGGCGGTGCCGGGCAATTTCGCAGCGGCGACGCTGGCCTGCAGCAATGCGACAGGCATCTTCAACGGCCGGCTTCAAGCTGCGCCCGGCCTGAGCACCGAGCCGATCCCGGTCGATACCGAACGCGCCGTGCTCGACTATCCCAGCCATATCGTGATGATCGGCGCCAGCTTCAACGCGACGGTCGGCGGTTGGGCGCTGTCGGGCGAATACGCATTTCGGCCCAACCTGCCAGCCCAGCTGGCGGTCAGCGACGTGCTGTTTGCCGGTGCCCAGCAGGCCTTTCCGATCCAGGACACACCGGTACTGGCCAGTGCCTTGCCGGGGCTCCTCGGCACCACGATTCCCGGCGCCCGCACCTTCATCCCGGATTACATCTCGACGCATCGGGGACGAACCCTCGCCAACGGCAACGAGTTCCAGCCTGGCGAATTCGTGCGCGGCTGGGAACGGCTCAAGGTCGGTCAGCTGGTGGTCAATGCGCTGAAGACCCTGCCTGGACAACTGGGGGCCGATGAAATCACCTTCCTCGTCGAGGCGGGATTCACGCATGTGATCGGCATGCCGAAAGACCTCTACTTCCAGGGCACCGCCGAAGGCACACATCCCGGGCCGGGCGCCGATGGGACGGGACCCGGACCGCAGACCACGCTGCGTCTGAACCCGACGCAGCAGACACGCGGATTTGCCGGCAGCTTTGCCTGGGGCCTGCGTGGCTTCGCGCAGATGACCTACAACAATGTCTTCGACGCCGGGGTGATCGTGAAGCCGACGGTGATCTGGTTCGAGGACATCCAGGGCATCGCGCCGTTTCCGATGCAGAACTATGTTGCCGGCAACCGGATGGCGCAGATTGGCGCGCAGATCTTCTTCACGCAGAACATCGAAGGCACGCTGTTCTATCAGTACTTCGACGGCGCGGATAACGCGTTGCGCGACCGTGACAACGTCCAAGTCAGCATCGCCTACTCGTTCTGATACGGACGCTTGAACCGCTGTCTCCTCACTCGATGCCGATGTGCGTCGGCCTGGTGGCTGCGGTAGCGGCCGGCGGTTCGGCATCGACCAGCAAAAAGCCCCCGGCATCACAAGACGCCGGGGGCTTTGAAGTTTTCGGCAGCCGTGCCGCGCTGCCGTGATCGAGTGGCTTAGAAGCCGGTACCGGTGAGGGACACCTCGGTGGCGGTGTTGCTGACACTGGTCAGGATCGACACGCTGCCGGGGCGGGTGCCGGTGGCTTTCGGCTTGAAGCTGCCGGTGACCTGGCAGGACTTGCCGGCATCGAGGAAACGCGGGCAGTTGTGGCTGCCGCTGTAATCACCGCTGACCCGGATGCTGCGGATCTCCAGCGGGCCGGAGCCGGTGCTGGTGATCACCAGCGTCTGCTCGCGGCTCGCGGCACCCACCTTGACCCGGCCGAAGTCGAAGCGGCTGACATTGGTCTTCATCGCCGGCTTCAGCCCCTTGCCGGTGCCGGACAGGCTGATGCGGTCCGGGCTGGTGACGGCATTGCTGACGATCCGGGTTTCGCCGGTGCGGGTGCCGACGGCCTTCGGCGAGAACACGATCGAGATCGTGCAGCGTGACCCCGGTGCCACCGTGCTGCCGCAAGTGGTGGTGTGGCGGAAATCGCCGGTGGTGACGATGCTGCTGATGGAAAGCGGCGCGGTGCCGGTGTTGGACAGCGTCACCACTTCCGGCTCGCTGGTGGTTTCGACCCCGATGTCGCGGAAGCGCAGCAGGTAGCCGGTGCCGAAGTCCAGATCGTTCATGTCCAGCGACAGCGTCGGACCGCCTTCGACCACGGCAGCTTCGACAGCCAAGGTCAGCGACACGGTTTCGGCGGCGTCGAAGCGGTCACTGCCAGCCTGGCTGGCGGTGACCGTGCAGCTGCCGACGGCGTTGGCCGTCACCGTGCTGCCGGCCACTGTGCAGACACTCGGCGTGGTGCTGGCAAACGTCACCGCATTGCCGGACGCACCGCCGGAAGCCGACAGGTTGCCGCTCTGGCCGACCTTCAGGCTCGACGGCGTCACCGCAAAGCCGCTGATCAGCTGGGCCGCCTTGGCCACCGGCACGGTCAGCGACACCTCGTCCGCAGCATCGAAATCGCTGTTGCCAGCCTGGCTGGCGATCAGCGCACAGTTGCCGGCCGACAGCCCGGTGACGATTGCCCCGCTGACCGAGCAGACATCGCCGGTGGTAGTGCGGAAGCTCACCGCATTGCCCGACGCACCGCCGGAGGCCGACAGGGTGGTCATGCCGCCGACCTTGATCGACGCCGGATTGGCCGAGAAGCCGCTGATCAGCTGGGCGGCCTTGTTGATGGTGATGCGCAGCGTCTTGGCCGTGGCCGCCTCATAGCTGTCATTGCCGACCTGATTGGCCTGTACGGCGCAGCTGCCGGCCGCCAGCGCGGTGACCATGTTGCCGCTGACGAAGCAGTTTTCGGCGTCGATCACCTGGAACTCCACCGCGTTGCCCGACGGCCCGCCGGTGGCCGACAGCGTGGTCATTTCCCCGACCTTCAGCGGCGACTTCGCCGCCGCGAACGCGGTGATGGTCTGCGCGCCCTTGGCGACCGTGATGCTGACGGATTCGTCGGCGGCGGCCAGATACCGGAACTCGCCGGTATCCCCGGTGCCGGCCAGCGTCGCCTTGACCGTGCAGGTACCGCCCTTCAGGCCGGTGGCGGTCACCGTCGTGGCCATCGGCGCGCCGGCCGTCGGGCTCACCGAGCAGACGTCGGTCGAGGTGCTGGTCAGCTCCGGCTTCACGCCGGAGGTGCTGGAACCGGTCACGGTGCTGCCATCGCCACCGACGGTGATCGTCGTGGGGCTGGCGGTCAGCGTGATCGTCTGGCCCGCGTACGGCGCCGAGCAGGTCGCGGGGCTGCTGCTGCCGCTGTCGCTGCTGCTGGCCGTGCCGGTGCAGCTCCAGCCCCAGGCACCATCGCTGCCGGTGACGGCGCTGGCGGTGCCTGTTTCGCACAGCGAACAGCTCGTCGGCGCCGTGGCGGTGGCCTCGCCATCGGCGGTGCCGCAAGCGCCTTCGACCGGCGGTACGACCACGCCGCCCTCATAGGCGCCGAGGTCGATGGTGCTGGCCTGAACGCGGTCGCGCCCGTCGAGATCCTTGGGCTGGGTCGTGGCGGTGTTGTCGCCGACGTCGAGCGCAGGGCTGCCGGTTTGCAGGCGGTAGTTGCCCACAACGTTGGGGACCGCGGTGCAGAGCGGGGCATCGACAAACTGGGGGTCGGCATCGGTCAGGTTGTTGCTGCCATCCACGCCGCACGCCGAGTTCCAGGTGTCGCCGAGTTTGCAGCCCTGGATCAGCGAGTGGGCGAAGCTGGGGTTGGGCAGCACGCTGGTGTCCGACGACACCTTCACGTCGTCGCCGGTGTTGCCCCAGATGATGGTGTTGCGGTAGGTGCCACAGCTTTCGCCCGTGCCGGTGCAACTCAGGCCGCCGACGGCCGTGTTGGCCTTGCCGTTGCTGGCGATCGTGAGATTGGTGGCGGTGGGATTGCCGCCTTCCACCACCAGGCCGGTGCCGCCGTTGCCGTGAATGAGCACGTTGCTGAGGCTGGACGTGCCGTCCAAAAGGTGCAGCCCGGTGCCGGCATTGCCACGGATCACCAGGTTGCGCAGCGTGGGTGAGCCGTACGGGGGGGCGCTGCCCACCACCTTCACCGCCGATTCGGTGGCGCCTTCGATGTGGAAGCCATCAAACACCGAGTACTGACCGTGCGACGTGAACGTGAGCACCGAGGCGGCATCCCCGGCATCGACGACGCCGTTGTCGTTCAAATCGCCGCTCAGCACGGTGACGTTGTTCTTCAGGTCGCGGGCGGCGAGCGTGACGGGGAGCAATTGGTCAGTTTGGCCACCCACGCCCGCAAAGTCGGCCGGAAAGCCGCCATAGAACAGTGCAAGTCCAAAGTTACCAAGGAAGCTGGCGGCTACCTTGTAGGTGCCGGCTGCCACAAGATATGCATTTGCAGTATTGGCCCTGCCAACAGGCCCATGAGTTCTGCTACCGCTCTGCCCGAGTACGGATTGCAAAGTGCAGGGATTCGTAGGAGGGCAATTTGTTCCCGAGGTATTGGTCGCGGTTGCAGATACAAATTGAAACTTCAAGTTAGAGGTGCCGCCCTGCGCCATCGCCGACGACGAGGCCGCCAGCAGCACCGCCGCCGTGATCAGGCGCAGCAAGGGATTGGTTTTGAGATTCATGGATTCGCTCGCGGGTTCGTCAACGGCGGGTTCAAAGGCAGACGGTTGGGCGGATGGCCAGTGGGAGCGCCACCGGACCCACGCAAAGCCCGGATGCCATCTGCGCTTCTGGTACTTCTCGGCTCCCCACCAAGCAGCGGCCGCAGCTTTCGACGGTCGATGGGCATGGCGGCGCAGATGTGCCGTCACGCTCGCAGCTGGCGTCCGTGTCACGGGCCCGGCGGCAGCTTCGGGGACGGTATCGGCGCCGCCCCGCGCGCGGGTATCCGTGGCGGTGATGCGGGTGCTGCTGCTCCAGTGTCGGGTGTTCCGTGTCATGGCCCGTGTCTCTTCCTCTCGGTGGCCCTGATCGCCAATGCCTGTGGGTCGTCCGCACGGTCTGCCGGCCGTTGCGGGCCTGTCGCGATGTGCCGTGTTCCCTATCAAGACGGGATTCGCCGCCGAAATCGGCCACGCCCCATCAAAAAGTTTGCGGAGCGTACGGATGTTCACGGCGATTGCCGCGTGGTTAGGGGGTCCTAGTTCCGCATGCGCAAGCCCGCGCCGGAAGCGGCATTTCGGCCGTCCGGGCGGGTTCGGGAAAAGCAGGAAGCCAGCGGCGCATGGGCCGCTGGCCGGGTGGGGCAGGCCGGGTATCAGCGTCCTGGTGCGTCCGGCAGGCGACCCGGCGCGATGTCAGCGACCGGCTTTCGTTCGGCAGGTGCTGAGGAGACAGCCTTGTGCGAGCGCAATCCAGAAGCTTTGAGCAGGTCTGCCTGACGGCGCGGCGCGCGGTGTCGTGGCGCCTTGCGATTGGTGTGCTGCTGATCGCCGCCTGTCAGGCATCGGCGGCCGTCAGCAGCCTGCGCCAGTCCGCGACGCCAACGGCGGAGACCGTGGTCACCGCCAAGCGGCGACCCTGCCTCGGCGCAGGGCCGTGCTGTTCGCAGTGCCGCCGGCTCCGAAGCCGGTGCAGTCGCTGGTGGTCGAGAGGCCGCGCGAACGGCCGATGACAGCGCTGGAGTACGTCGCCTCGCTGCGCTCGCCGTTGAGCCAGCTGCACATCAGCTCGCGATTTGGCACCCGCATGCATCCGGTCAAGAAGAAGGAAGGCTTCCATTACGGCGTCGACTACGTGGCGGCCATCGGCACGCCGGTGCGGGCGGCGCAGGATGGCGTGGTCACTGCGCTCGGCAATCGCCCGTTCTATGGCAACCAGGTACGCATCGATCACGGCCACGGCGTGCAGGCGGTGTATGGCCATCTGCTGAAGTTCATGCCCGGGCTCAAGGCAGGCTCGATCGTCCGGGCCGGCACCCTGATCGGCTTCGTCGGCGCCACCGGCCGCGCCACCGGCGCGCACCTGCATTTCGAAGTGCTGGCCAACGGCAAGCCGGTCGACCCGCTGCGGCTCACCATGGCCTTCGCGCCCGACTACCTGCTGACCATGCGCTGATCGCGCGGCCACTGGCGGCGAACGGGTAGCCGCGCCACCGCGTCTTGCGGAGCGCGCCGCACCGGGCGCCGGCGTGACCTCGGCCACGTCAGCGCCCGGCCGCGTTTGCGGACTCAGCCCCGGATGAACGCCAGCAGGTCGGCGTTCAGGCGGTCGGCGTGGGTGGTGGCCAGGCCGTGCGATGCGCCTTCGTAGACCTTCAGCGTGGCCTTGGGCACCAGCCTGGCGGCCATCAGGGCCGAGGTGGCGATCGGCACGATCTGGTCGTCATCGCCGTGGATGATCAGCGTCGGCACGTCAATCTTCTTCAGGTCCTCGGTGTAGTCCACTTCCGAAAACTCCCGGATGCAGTCGTACTGGCCCTTGATGCCGCCCTGCATGCCCTGCAGCCAGAACGCGTCGCGCACCGCTTCCGACACCTTCGCGCCCGGCCGGTTGTAGCCGTAGAACGGCATCGTCAGGTCCTTGAAGAACTGCGCGCGGTTGTCGACCACGCCCTTGCGGATGTCGTCGAACACCTGCATCGGCACGCCGTCGGGATTGCCGGCGGTCTTCAGCATCAGCGGCGGCACCGCGCCGATCAGCACAGCCTTGGCGATCCGGCGGCTGCCGTGCCGGCCAATGGTGTGCGCCACTTCGCCGCCGCCGGTGGAATGGCCGACCAGCACCGCCTGCTGCAGGTCCAGCGTGTCGAGCAGGGTCGCTAGATCGTCGGCATAGGTGTCCATGTCGTTGCCCTGCCAGGTCTGGTCGGAGCGGCCATGGCTGCGCCGGTCATGGGCGATCACCCGGTAGCCGTGCTGGCCGAGGAACAGCATCTGCGCGTCCCAGGCGTCGCCGCTCAGCGGCCAGCCGTGGCTGAACACGATGGGCTGGCCGCTGCCCCAGTCCTTGTAAAAGATCTGGGTACCGTCTCGGGTCTTGATGAAGCTCATGGGGTATCTCCTGGGCATTGCGCTGTGGGTCGGATCAGGTGGCTGCGGGCTGCGGCCGGAACTTCGGGGACAACGACGGAATCGGGTCGGGCATCGCGGCGGCTCACCAGGTGAAGCTGGCCCAGCTGCCGAGGAAATCAACGTCTCGTCCGCCGGCGGCCTGCACGGCGTCGCTGGCGAACAGGTGCACGTAGGACAGCGTCCACACCCAGTGGCGGCCGGCCTTCCAGTTCAGCGCCGCCTCGGCGCTGGTGCCGATCTGCCGCGAGCCGCTGCGGGCGGCCGGCAGCAGCAGATCGCCGGCCGGCCCGTAGACACCGTCCCGGGTGGTGGCGCGCCACAGCAGGTCGACGGCCAAGGTCGCGGTCAGCGCCGTCGTCGGTGCCAGCTGCAGCGACGGATGCAGATCGGCGATGTTGGTCGGGCGGATCAGCGCGGCATCGTTGAAATAGCCGGCCTTGAAGTACAGCGGGTTGAAGCTGCCGAGCCGCCCGCCCGGGCCGCGCCGGTCGCCGCTGGCGTAGTCGGCCTTGAGGCCGAGGCGGGGCTGCCACGGCAGGCGGGCGAAGCGGTAGCCGGTGTCGGTGGCCAGGGTCCAGGCCAGGATGTCCTGATCGCCGAAACGGCCGAACTGCAGGATCGGCTCCCAGTCGTACTGCCAGCCGCCGTGGCTGCCGGACAGCCGCGCGCCAAGGCTGTGGCGCTGCTCGGCCGCGCGGCCTCGGGCGTAGCGGCGCTGCTCGTCGTCCGTGCCGAGGTAGTAGAGATCCAGCGTCGCCGGCAGCCGCCAGCCGGTCGGGAACGATGCATACAGGCCCCAGAGATTGCGGCCGTCGTTCTGGCCGTCGAGCGCGCGCCGCGACTCCTGCGCCGGCCGCAGCAGGAAGCCGTACAGGCGGGCGCTGGCGTCGGCGGCGATCAGCTGCAGGCCATCAAACTTGTACGGCACGTTCGGCGCGGCACGGGTCGCCACCAGCCGGCCGGCACCGAGGTTGAGGCCGAAGCGGCCGGCTCGGGCGATCAGCCAGCGGCCTTCCGGCGCGGTATCGCCGGCCCGGTAGTCGACGAAGGCCTGCTGCAGGTCCAGCGGGTTCTGGTTGATCGGCGAGGCCTCGTCGCGATCGCCGAACTGCAACGCCGACAGCGCCTGCGCAAACAGCCGCAGCCGGTCGAGGTGCAGATCGGCGTGCACGGCGATGCGCTGCAGCAGGTAGGCCGGATCGGGCCGGCCGTCACCGGTGCCGAAATCGGCGTTGTCGAAGCGCTCGTAGCGCAGCCGCAGCTCGCCGCCGAAGCTCAAGTAGCGCGCCGGATCGGCCGCATCCAGCGCGATGTACTTGGCCGGGTCAGCCCAGTCGCGGCGCTGTGCCGGATCGGCCAGCTGGTCGTAGCGCTCGTTGAAGCGCAGCAGCGTGTACGGCGGCGGATGCGGGTCCGGCGCGGCGGCATTGGTGTATTCCGACAGCACCGAGGTCGCCGGATCAACCGCCGCCGCGTCGCCAGCGGCGCCAGCCAGGACCAGCAGGGCGGCAAGCCGGCGGCGCATGGCCTTCACGCCCGGCCGTGGCCGGCGCGCGCCGGTGCGGCCAGCAGCGCCACGATCAGGAGGCCGCCCACCAGCCCGGTGTGTTCGAGAAAGGCGTTGAGGTTGTGGAAGCGCTCGCTGCCGGTCATCGCCCAGAACGGGTGGCCGATCAGCGTCGCCAGCACCGTGAAGCCGGCCAGCAGCAGCGCACCGAGCGTCCGCCAGCGGCCGTGGCCGAACAGCACCAGCACCGAGCCGCCGAGCTGCACGGCGATGGTTGCGGCGGCGAACAGGGCCGGCGGGTTCAGGCCGAAGTGCTGCTGCTCGGCGATGGCGGCGGGGAAGTCCAGCAGCTTGGCGATACCGCTGTAGACGTAGGCCAGGCACAGTCCGGCGCGGGCGACGGCGTAGGCGGCGCGGTTCATGGCGCCGCTCCGGCCGGCCGTGCCAGGCGCGACACCAATGCCAGCGCCAGCATCGGCAGCAGCAGGCCGGTGATGCCGAGCCGGCCGTAGATCACCGCGCCGGCGGCCGCGCCGATCGCGAACGCCAGCACCGGTGGCCACATCTTGCCGATCCGGGCGCGGCTGCTGGCCCGGCTATCGGTGCTGCCGCCACGCAGCAGGTCGACGCTGTCGATCACCACCTGGGTGACGTTGCCGGTCATCACCGTGGTCGGCGACAGGCTGGTGAACACCAGCCGCGAAGCGGCGTTCTGCACGCCCATCGCTGCCACGCCGAGCAGGCCGGCGAACACCGCGCCCGGCGCATTGGCCGCATCGAGCGGCGCGGCCAGCAGCGCCACGCCGACGAAGCCGCCGAGCAGCGCGATCTGCGCCCACAGCACCGGCGACAGCGTCGGCCGCTGCCGGCGTTCGCGATGGCGGACGAAGGCGGTGGTCAGCGCCACGGCGACGATGAACACCGGCAGCGCCAGCAGCTTGGCGATCACGCCGCCGTCGGCGCCGTGCACGAACGAGGCGCCGATCAGCACGAAGTTGCCGGTGACGTGGGCCGTGAACAGGCCGAACAGGGCGATGAAGCCGACGGTGTCGACATAGCCGGCGACGAAGCTCAGCAGCGGTGCGACGGCGCTGGCCCGGGCGATCGGGGAGGAAGGGTCGGTCATGATCAGAATGCCCAGCAGGAGCAGCCGAGCGCGCCCCAGAAGCCGTTCTGGTCGTCGGTCGCAGTGGTATGGGCACGGCCATGGGCATGGCCGTGGACGCCACAGCTCGACGCGCAGCCGCAGCTCGCCTGTGCCAGCGCATGCGTGGCCTGCCGATCGGGCTTGTAGTAGCGGCTGCCGAAGTTGACCGGCGACCAGTCCGGCATCGCCGGCGGCAGGTCCGGCGCCAGCGGCCGGAACTCGTCATCGGCATGGACCGGCTTGCCGCCGACCACGGTCAGCACCGACACCAGGTTGCGGATCTCGCCTTCCGGCACGCTGAAGTAGTCGGCCGACAGCAGCGCTAAATCTGCCAGCTGGCCGACCTTGATCTGGCCCTTGGCACCGTCCTCGCTGGAGAACCAGGCATTGGCCTGGGTGTACAGCCGCAGCGCCGTTTCGCGATCGAGGAGGTTGGCCGGCGGATACATCCGCGTGCCGCCGACCGTCTTGCCGGTGGTCAGCCACCACAGCACGTTCCAGGGATCGTAGCTGGCGACGCGGGTGGCATCGGTGCCGGCGCCGACCTGGACGCCCATCTCCAGCATCCGCTTGAACGGCGGCGTGCGTTCGACGGCCTTGGCGCCGTAGCGCTCGATGAAATATTCGCCCTGGTACGACATCCGGTGCTGGATCGCCACGCCGCCACCGAGCCGGGCGATGCGATCCAGGTTGCGGTCGCTGACCGTTTCGGCGTGGTCGAAGAACCAGTGCAGGCCGTTGAACGGGATGTCGGCGTTGACCTTCTCGAACACGTCCAATGCGCGGCCAATCGATTCGTCATAAGTGGCATGCAGGCGGAACGGCCAACGGTTGCCGACCAGCACGCGGACCACCGCTTCGAGATCGTTCTCCATGCCGGCCGGCAGCTCCGGGCGCGGCTGGCGGAAGTCCTCGAAATCGGCCGCCGAGAACACCAGCATCTCGCCGGCACCGTTGTGGCGGTACATCGCATCGCCCTGACCGGGCTTGACCAGCGTCGCCCACTTCTTGAAGTCGGCGACTTCCTCCTTCGGCTTCTGGGTGAACAGGTTGTAGGCGATGCGCAGGGTCAGCTCGCCGGAGGCGTGCAGGTCTTCGATGACCTGGTAATCGTCCGGATAATTCTGGAAGCCGCCGCCGGCATCGACGACGCTGGTGACGCCCAGCCGGTTCAGCTCGCGCATGAAGTGGCGCGTCGAATTCTTCTGGTATTCGGGCGGCAGCTTCGGGCCCTTGGCGAGCGCCGAATACAGCAGCAGCGCGTTCGGCTCGGCCAGCAGCAGGCCGGTCGGCTCGCCGCGATGATCCTTGACGATCCAGCCACCCGGCGGGTTCGGCGTGTCGCGGCTGTAGCCGGCGGCGCGCAGCGCGGCGGCGTTGAGCAGCGCCCGGTCGTAGAGATGCAGGATGAACACCGGCGTGTCGGGCGCGGCGGCGTTCAGCTCATCGAGCGTCGGCAGGCGGCGCTCGGCGAACTGCCATTCGCTGAAGCCGCCGACCACCCGGATCCACTGCGGTGCCGGCGTGCGCGCCACCTGCTCGCGCAGCATCCGCATCGCATCGGCCAGCGACGGCACGCCGTCCCAGCGCAGTTCCAGGTTGTAGTTCAGGCCGCCGCGGATGACGTGGATGTGCGAATCGATCAGGCCGGGAATCAGCCGGCGCTTGCCGGCGTCGATGACCTGGGTGCCGGCGCCAGCCAGCTTCATCACTTCATCGTTGCTGCCGACGGCGACGAAGCGGCCATCGGCCACCGCCAGCGCCGCAGCCTGCGGATTCTGGCGGTCCAGGGTGGTGATCCGGGCGTTGCGGATGATCAGGCTGGGGCTGTCTTTCATGCGGGATTCTCCGGGCTTCGACTGTGCGGTGGCGGTGCCGAGCCAGGTGCTGGCCGCCCATCCGGCGACCCCCTGCAGGGCACGGCGGCGATCGTGATCGGTGGGGTTCATGTCGGCCGCCGGGAGGCGGCATCGGCTTTCGGCGCCGCCGGCAGTTCGCCGAAGACATGATCCCGGCATTGCTTGCGGACCCAGCTCACCGTCACCGGCTCGCGGGCCAGCACCTGCTTGACCAGCGGCACCGCCTGCTCGCCGAGCAGGATGCCCATCAGGCCGATCAGGGCGATCACCGGCGGCGCCGGCGAGCGGACGTTCATCAGGCCGTAGATCGCGCCGACCAGCAGGCCAGCGCCCAGCGACAGCAGATACATCTTCATGGCGGCATCTCCGGACAGCGGTGTTCGAAACCTCGTCGGTGTTGCCGAACGGCGGCGCCGCAGGCGGCGGCGCGACCGTTCGGCGGCAGGCCGTGTCAGTCGTGGGCGGCCGGCGCCGGCACCTGGTACGGCGCCAGCACGGTCGGCGGCACGCCATGCACCATCGTGTAGGCGTATTCGACGCCGACGCCATAGGCGCCGCTATGGGTCTTCACGATGTCCATCACGGCGTCGTAGGTGTCGCGCTGCGCCCAGTCGCGCTGCCATTCGAGCAGGGTCGACAGCGCCGTCACCGGCTTGGCGCCGGCCTGGTAGACGCGCTTCATCGCGTTGTCGTGCGCCAGCAGGCTGACGTCGCCGCAGCAGTCTTCGGCGACATAGACCTCGTAGCCGTCGTGGATCGCCTGGATGGTTGGCAGCGCGACGCAGGTTTCGGTCCACAGGCCGGTCAGCACGATCTTCTTGCGGCCGGTCTTCTCGATGGCGGCGACGAAGCCGTCGTCATCCCAGGAATTCATCGACGTGCGTTCGATCGGCTCGACGCCGGGCAGCGCCGCCAGCAGCTGCGGCCAGGTGTTGCCGCTGAACGCCTTGCTTTCGACGGTCGACAGCACCACCGGAATGCCGAACACCTGCGCGGCCTTGGCCAGCAGCACGTTGTTGTTGATGATCGTCTGGCGATCGTGGCTGGATACGCCGAACAGCATCTGCGGCTGCAGATCGATCATGGCGAGGACGCAGTTGTCCGGGGTCAGCAGACCTTTTTCCGAACGCTTGGCGAGAGGGCTTTTGCGGGACATGGCAGGGCTCCGATGAAGTGGGTGATGACGGCGACAGGGCGGTACAGCGGGTGGGGCAACGGTGCGGCGTAAGAGCTCAGTTCGGGCGGGACGGCGCGTCGCCGGGCAGGTCGAAGACCAGCACTTCGGCGTCGCGGCCGTGGTCGAGGCGCAGTTCGCCGGTCGCGGCGAGCTTCAGCGCATCGCCGGTGCCGAGCGCCACGCCGTTGACCTGCAGCGCACCGCGCGCCACATGCACATAGGCGCGGCGGCCGGTGGCCAGTGCCAGCCGTACGCTTTCAGCGCCGTCCAGCAGGCCGGCGTACAGGCGGGCGTCCTGGTGGATCAGCACCGAGCCGTCGGCGGCGTCGGGCGAGGCGATCAGGCGCAGGCGGCCGCGCTTGTCAGCGTCGTCGAAGCGCTTTTCCTCGTAGCTCGGCGCGATGCCGGTCTCGCTCGGCTGGATCCAGATCTGCAGGAAATGCACCGGCTCGGTCTGCGAGGGGTTGAACTCGCTGTGGCGCACACCCGTGCCGGCGCTCATCCGCTGCACGTCGCCGGGGCGGATCACCGAACCGTTGCCCAGCGAATCGCGGTGCGCCAGCTCGCCGGCCAGCACGTAGCTGATGATTTCCATGTCGCGGTGGCCGTGCGTGCCGAAGCCGTTGCCGGGCTGCACGCGGTCTTCGTTGATGACCCGCAGCGGGCCGTATTCGATGTGCTCCGGATCGAAGTAGCTGCCGAACGAAAAGCTGTGATGGGAATCGAGCCAGCCGTGGTTGGCATGGCCGCGGTCGCTGCTGAGGCGGATCTGGTTCATGGCGCGTCTCCAGTGGGTGTGAGGGCACTGTAGGCGTCGTGATTCTGATAAAAAAGCTCGATTATCCGATCCAATCAATCCGCTTAATTGATGAGTCTGCGATATGGCCACGCTCCGAACCTCGCTGGACCAATGGGCCGTGCTGGCCGCCGTGATCGACCAGGGCGGCTACGCGCAGGCGGCCGCCCTGCTCAACAAGAGCCAGCCAGCGGTCAGCTACGCGCTGGCCCGGCTGCAGGAAGCGCTCGACGTGCCGCTGCTGGTCGTCGAAGGCCGCAAGGCGGTGCTGACCGAACACGGCCGGGTGCTGCTGCAGCGTGCCCGACCGCTGTTGCGCGATCTTGAAACCCTGGAACGGCTGGCCGGCAAGCTCAAGCAGGGCTGGGAGCCGGAGCTGCGGCTGGTGGTCGACGTGGCGTTTCCGCGCAGCCTGCTGCTGGCCATCGTCGCCGAGCTGCAGCAGCTGTGTCCGAGCACCCAGATGCAGCTGTCCGACGCCGTGCTGTCCGGCGCCGAGCAGGCCATCGAGGACGCCGCCGCCGACGTGGTGGTCACCAGCCGGGTGCCGCCGGGCTTTCTCGGCAGCTTCCTGATGGACATCCGCTTCATCGCCGTCGCCGCGCCTCGCCATCCGCTGTTCGAGGTCGAAGTGCCGCTGACCACCAGCCACCTGGCCCGCCACGTCCAGGTGGTGGTCCGCGATTCCGGCCAGAAGCGGCCGCGCAACGAAGGCTGGCTGGGGGCCGACCGGCGCTGCACGGTCAGCAGCATCGAGGCCTCGCTGGCGACCGTGAAGGCCGGCCTCGGCTATGCCTGGCTGCCCGAACACCTGTTGGCCGATGCGCTGCGCGAGGGCAGCGCGCAGCCCTTGCCGCTGGCGGTCGGCGGCGAACGCAACATGGAGCTGTACCTGGTCACCGTACGCCCGGAACTGGCCGGGCCGGCGGCGCAGGCGGCGGTGGAGTGCTTCCACCGCCATGTGCCGGTGGCGCGCAAGTAGCGGCGGCCGGCGGCGACCGCCGGGTCAGCGGAAGCGGGCGCCGATGCGCTGGGCGGCGGCGGCCACGTCGACATCGATCTCGCGCCAGCGGCAGACCTCCGACAGGTAGTCGAGCGCCAGCGGGCTGGTGATCGCATACAGGCGCTGGCACAGCTCGAACGCGGCCCGTCCGGGCCAGTCGCCGGGCAGCAGCGCGGCCGGCAGCCGCGGATCGTGCAGCGTGGTGCGGCGGAACGCGTGGATCAGCAGCGTCTGGATCTGGTAGGCCTGCTGCGGGCGCAGCGCCGTGCGGCCGAGCTGCTGGTGCAGCGCGCGGAAGCGGTCGAGGAACCGGCGGTATCGGTCGCGAACCTCGTCCAATGTCCAGAACTGGATCATCGCCGCCGGATCGACGCTGCCGGCCAGCGCCAACGGCCCGGCGGCGCGCAGCACCAGCACCCGGTCGGCGAGGCCGAGGTCGCCAAGCAGCTGCTGCAGCACTTCGGTCTTCGGGTCCGGATGGATCATCACGCCGGCGGTCAGCGGCGCGAAGCCTTCCCATTCCAGCTCGCGGCGCAGGTCGAGGCGGTTCGGCACGCTGTCGGCGCTGCGCGGGATGACCACCAGCGTCCACTGGCCGTCCCAGCCGCTTGCAGCTGGCGTGTAGATGCGCGGGTAGGCCAGCTCGATGCGCCGGCGGCCAAGCGGCGTCAGCGAGTAATGGCTGCGGCGGCCTTCGCGGCGGGTGCTCAGCCAGCCTTCCTCGGTCAGCCGGAAGCAACTGGTGCGGACCAGCCGCTCGCTGAGCCCGAACGGCGCCATCAGCGCGATCAGCTCGCTGAGCCAGACGCCGGTGGTGCCCGGCAGCACGGTGTCGCCAAGCACGGTGACGATCAGCGATTTCGATTTCGGCGCTTCGTCTTGAAGGTACTGCTCGAACCAGGCGTTGATGGTCATGCGGCATTCGGGAGCGGTGCGCCGGCGGTCGGCGTGCGCGGGCACTCTACGGGACCGTAAAAGCGATACAAAATCTTTGTTGACATAAAAATATTCGTATCAAATAATCGCTGCACATTCTCGCGGAAGCCCTGCCATGTACGCCCAGATGGTCGACACCGGTTCGCCCGACGCCCAAGCCCTCGATGCCCGTGAAGCGCGCTTCCAGCAGCGCATCGATGACGGCATCCGCATCGAGCCGCAGGACTGGATGCCGGAGCGCTACCGCAAGACGCTGATCCGCCAGATCAGCCAGCACGCGCATTCGGAAATCGTTGGCCAGCTGCCGGAAGGCAACTGGATCACCCGGGCGCCGAGCCTCAAGCGCAAGGCCATCCTGCTGGCCAAGGTGCAGGACGAGGCCGGCCACGGCCTGTACCTGTATTCGGCGGCGGAAACGCTGGGCATCAGCCGCGACCAGATGGTCGACGACCTGCATGCCGGCCGCGCCAAGTACTCGTCGATCTTCAACTACCCGACCCTGACCTGGGCGGATGTCGGCGCGATCGGCTGGCTGGTCGACGGCGCGGCGATCATGAATCAGATCCCGCTGTGCCGATGCAGCTACGGCCCGTACGCGCGGGCGATGATCCGGGTCTGCAAGGAAGAAGCCTTCCACATGCGCCAGGGCTACGACCTGATGCTGGCGCTGTGCCGCGGCACGCCGGCCCAGAAGGCGATGGCCCAGGACGCGCTCAATCGCTGGTGGTGGCCCTCCTTAATGATGTTCGGCCCGCCCGACGGCGACTCGGTGCACAGCGCCCAGTCGCAGGCCTGGAAGATCAAGCTGTTCACCAACGACGAGCTGCGCCAGAAGATGGTCGACCAGACCGTGCCGCAGGCCGAGCACCTCGGCCTGACGATTCCCGATGCCGATCTCAAGTGGAACGCCGAGCGCGGTCACTACGACTACGGCGCCATCGACTGGGACGAGTTCTATGCCGTGGTCAAGGGCAACGGCCCCTGCAACCGCGAGCGCCTGGAGACCCGCCGCCAGGCCTGGGACGACGGCGAATGGTTCCGCGAGGCGCTGGTCGCGCATGCGGACAAACAGGTGCAGCGCGCCGCCACCAAGGCCGCCTGAGGAACGCACGATGAAGAACGAGTGGCCGCTGTGGGAAGTATTCATCCGCAGCCAGCACGGGCTGGCGCACCGCCACGTCGGCAGCCTGCATGCGCCGGACGCGACGATGGCGATCAACAACGCCCGCGATGTCTACACGCGGCGCAACGAAGGCACCAGCATCTGGGTGGTGAAGTCGGTCGACATCACCGCCAGCAGCCCGGACGACAAGGGCGAGCTGTTTGATCCAGCCCAGAGCAAGGTCTACCGGCACCCGACCTTCTTCCCGATGCCCGACGAGGTCAAAGGCCTGTGACCGCGACCCGCACGGATGCAGCGCGCACCGACTACCTGCTGCGCTTCGGCGACAACGCGCTGATCCTCAGCCAGCGGCTCAGCGAATGGTGCGGCAAGGGCCCGGCGCTGGAAGAGGACATGGCGCTGACCAACACCGCGCTCGACCTGCTCGGCCAGGCGCGGCTGTGGCTGTCGCTCGCCGCCGAGGCGATCGGCGATGGCGCCGACGAGGACACGCTGGCCTACCTGCGCGACGACTGCGGGTTCCGCAACCTGCTGCTGGTCGAGCAGCCGAACGGCGCTTACGCCGACACGCTGGCCCGGCAGTTCCTGTTCGATGCCTGGTCGTCGCTGGCGCTGCGCCGGCTGCTGGCCTCCAGCGATGCCGCGATCGCCGCGATCGCCGAGAAGGCGATCAAGGAAGCCAGCTATCACCTGCGTCGCAGCAGCGATCTGGTGGTGCGTCTCGGCGACGGCACCGAGCGCAGCCATGCGCTGTTGCAGGCCGCGTTCGAGCGCCTCTGGCCCTACCACCACGAGCTGTTCATCGGCGATGCCGTCGACGCTGAAATGACGGCGGCCGGGATCGGCTTCGATCCCGCCAGCCTGCGCGACGAGTGGCTGGCCTATGTCCGCGAGGTGCTGGCTGAGGCGACGCTGCGCCTGCCGAAGGACAGCGGCTGGACGCCCAAGGGCGGCAAGCAGGGTCTGCACGGCGAGCACCTGAGCCGGCTGCTGGCCGAGATGCAGGTGCTGCCGCGCAGCCATCCCGGCGCGCGCTGGTAGGCGGCGGCGCGCGATGAGCACCGCCGTCGCCCTGCCGTCGCTGGCGCAGATCCGGGCCTGGCTGGCCGAGGTGCCGGACCCTGAGATTCCGGTGATCTCGATCACCGATCTCGGCATCGTCCGCGACACCCGCTACGACGGCGAGCAACTGGTGGTCACCGTGACGCCGACCTATTCCGGCTGCCCGGCGACCGAAGTGATCGCCGAGCAGATCCGCGCGGCGCTGGCCGCGCGCGGCCTCGCCGATGCGCGCATCGAAACCCGGCTGTCGCCAGCCTGGACCACCGACTGGCTCAGCGACGAAGGCCGGCGGAAGCTGCGCGACTACGGCATCGCGCCGCCGGTCGGGCGGGCGGCGAACGAACATGCCGTCGACCTGAGCCGGCTGCGCCGCGCGGCGCCGGCCCCGGTCGTCGCCTGTCCGCGCTGCGGCTCGACGCGCACCGAGGTGCTGAGCCCGTCCGGCTCCACGCCGTGCAAGAGCCTGTACCGCTGCACGGCCTGCCGCGAGCCGTTCGACTATTTCAAGTGCCATTGAGCGTGCACGCCACGGCACACCGCAGGAGAGAGGCGGCATGAGCAGGTTCCATCCGTTGAACGTGGCATCGGTGCGCGCGGAAACCCGCGACGCCGTGGTGGTCACCTTCGAGGTGCCACCGGAGCACCGCGCGGCCTACCGCTACGAGGCCGGCCAGCACCTGACCCTGCGCGCCGACATCGGCGGCGAGGAGGTGCGGCGTTCGTACTCGATCTGCTCGGCAGCGCAGGAGCAGACCCTGCGGGTGGCGATCAAGCGCGTCGACGACGGCCTGTTCTCGTCCTGGGCCTTCGAGCAGCTGAAGCCCGGCATCGTGCTCGACGTGATGGAGCCTGCCGGCCATTTCAACGTGCCGCTGGCGCCGCAGCGTGCCCGCCACCACGTCGCCTTCGCGGCCGGCAGCGGCATCACGCCGATCCTGTCGCTGATCAAGACCACGCTGCTGGCCGAGCCGCTGAGCCGCTTCACGCTGGTCTACGGCAACCGCGCGTCGTCAAGCGTGATCTTCAAGGACGAGCTGGCCGACCTGAAGGACCGCTACCTCAGCCGCTTCAACGTGGTGTTCATCCTGAGCCGCGAGCAGCAGGACATCGACCTGTTCAACGGCCGCATCGACGCCGGCAAGTGCGAGGCGCTGCTGCGCAGCTGGGTGAATCCGGCCGACATCGACATCGCCTACATCTGCGGCCCGCAGCTGATGATGGAACAGGTGCGCGACAGCCTGATCGCCAACGGCGTGGCGAAGGCCGACATCAAGCTGGAACTGTTCGGCACCGCGATGAACGGTGCTGCGCGACGCGACCGCCGGCCGGCGATCAAGGGCAGCGCCGGCTGCCAGATCACGGTGATCCACGACGGCCTGAGCCGTCAGTTCACGGCAGCGAAGAACGGCCCGTCGCTGCTCGACGCAGCGCTGGCCAGCGGCATCGAACTGCCGTACGCCTGCAAGGGCGGCGTCTGCGGCACTTGCCGCTGCAAGCGGCTGGATGGCGAGGTGGAACTCGACAACCAGTTCGCGCTGGAAGACTACGAACTGGCGCGCGGCTTCATCCTGAGCTGCCAGAGCTTCCCGGTCAGCGATGCGGTGACGCTCGACTTCGACCAGGAAACCTGAGGCCATGACCCAGCCTGCCGAAGCCGAGCCGCTGCTGCTGCGCGAACGCCACGGCCGCGTGGCGCTGCTGCGCCTGCACCGTCCGCAAGCGATGAACGCGCTGTCGCTGGAACTGCGCGAAGCCTTGCGCGAGGCGCTGGTCGAACTCGATGCCGATGCGCAGGTCGGCGCCATCGTCATCACCGGCAGCGACACCGTGTTCGCCGCCGGTGCGGATGTCCGCGCGCTGCAGCACTGGACGGCGGAGGACGCGCGCGACCATCCGCAGCTGCGTGGCGCCTGGACCCAGATCGGCGCAATGCACAAGCCGGTGATCGCCGCCGTTGCCGGGCTGGCGCTGGGCGCCGGCTGCGAGCTGGCGATGATGTGCGACTTCGCACTGGCCGCCGACAACGCCCAGTTCGGCCAGCCGGAGATCCGCCTCGGCCTGATCCCCGGCTCCGGCGGCACCCAGCGGCTGGTCCGCGCGATCGGCAAGGCCAAGGCGATGGAGATGGTGCTGACCGGACGCACGATCGACGCCGCCGAAGCCGAGCGCGCCGGCCTTGTCGCCCGCGTGCTGCCGCTGGCCGAACTGCTGCCGGAAGCGCTGAAGACCGCCGCGCGCATCGCCGGCTACTCGGCGCCGATCGTCGAGCTGGCGCGTGCCGCCGTGCATGCGGCGCATGAAAGCTTTCTCGACGAAGGGCTGCGCCGCGAGGCCGCGCTGTTCGAGGCCACCTTCGTCACCGAAGACCGGCGCGAGGGCATCGACGCCTTCCTGAGCAAGCGAAAACCCGAATTCAAGCACCGATAAGCCGGCGTCATCAGCGCCGCCGAACACGAGGAGAGACGCGATGAACAAGCTGGAAAGCTATGCCTGCGGCAAGTGGCAGGCCGGTGAGGGTGGTGAGGTGATGCTGAACGCACTGACCGGCGAGCCGGTCGCGCAGGTGTCGAGCCGGGGCGTCAATTTCGCCGCGATGCTGGCTCACGCCCGCAAGGTCGGCGGCCCGGCCTTGCGCAAGCTCACGTTCCACGAGCGGGCGATGAAGCTGAAGGCGCTGGCCAGTTACTTGAGCGAGCACAAGGATCGCTACTATGCGATCTCGGCGAAGACCGGCGCCTCGAAGGTCGACTCGATGATCGACATCGACGGCGGCTTCGGCACGCTGTTCAGCTACGCCAGCAAGGGCCGCCGCGAACTGCCGAACGCGCGCTTCATCGTCGACGGCAGCCCCGAGGTGATGGGCAAGACCGGCAGCTTCGTCGGCCAGCATGTGATGACGCCGCTGCAAGGCGCGGTGCTGCACATCAACGCCTTCAACTTCCCGGTCTGGGGCATGCTGGAAAAGCTCAGCCAGAACCTGCTGGCCGGCGTGCCGGCGATCGTCAAGCCGGCCTCGCAGACGGCCTACCTGACCGAAGCCGTGTTCCGCGACATGATCGCCTCCGGCATCTTTCCGGAAGGCGCGCTGCAGCTGATCTGCGGCTCGGTCGGTGACGCCTTCGAGCATCTGACCGGCCAGGATCTGGTGACCTTCACCGGCTCGGCCTCGACCGGGCAGAAGCTGAAATCGCATCCGGTGATCATCCGCAACAGCGTGCGCTTCACGATGGAAGCGGATTCGCTGAACTGCTCGATCCTCGGCCCGGATGCCGTGCCGGGCACGCCGGAATTCGATCTGTACGTGAAGGAAGTGGTGCGCGAGATGACCACCAAGTGCGGCCAGAAGTGCACGGCGATCCGCCGCGCCTTCGTGCCGCGCACGCAACTCGACGCCGTGGCCGAGGCGCTGAAGGCGCGGCTGGCCAAGGTCGTGGTCGGCGACCCTTCGGTCGACGGCGTGACCATGGGCGCGCTGGCCTCGCTGGCCCAGCGCGATGAAGTGCGCAAGGCGGTCGCGACGCTGCGCACGGTCGCCGAACTGGTAGCCGGCGATCCGGACACCGTCGCGGTCACTGGCGGCGACGCGGCCAAGGGCGCGTTCCTCGGCCCGATCCTGTTGCGCTGCCAGGACCCGCACGGCGCGGCCGTGGTCCACGAGGTCGAAGCCTTCGGCCCGGTGTCGACGCTGATGCCCTACGACGACGTCGACGATGTCATCGCCCTGGCGGCCAAAGGCGAGGGCAGCCTGGTCGGTTCGCTGTTCACCTACGACAACGCCTTCGCCCGCGAGCTGGTACTGGGGGCCGCCAGCCATCACGGGCGGCTGCTGATCGTCAACCGCGACTGCGCCAAGGAATCGACCGGCCACGGCTCGCCGATGCCGGTGCTGGTCCACGGCGGTCCCGGCCGCGCCGGCGGCGGCGAGGAAATGGGCGGCGTCCGCGGTGTCATGCACTACCTGCAGCGCACGGCGCTGCAGGGTTCGCCGGCAACGCTGGCCGCGATCACCGGCCAGTGGCTGCCTGGCAGCCCGCGCCAGGAAGGCGTGCACCCGTTCCGCAAGAACCTCGACGAGCTGCAGCTTGGCGACACCGTCAAGGCCGGCCCGCGCAAGGTCACGCTGGAGGAGATCGAGCACTTCGCCGCCTTCACCGGCGACACCTTCTACGCCCACATGGACGAGGTGGCGGCGGCCGCCAATCCGTTCTTCGGCGGCCGGGTCGCGCACGGCTACTACATCCTGTCGATGTCGGCCGGCCTGTTCGTGCAGCCGGATCCGGGCCCGGTGCTGGCCAACTACGGCCTCGACAACCTGCGCTTCGTCACGCCCGCCAAGCCCGGCGACGAGCTGAGCGTGACCCTGACCTGCAAGGGCAAGAATCCGCGCATCACCGAGCACTACGGCGAGGTGCGCTGGGATACGGTGGTGACCAACCAGGACGGCAAGGTCGTCGCGACCTACGACGTGCTGACCATGGTGGAAAAGGCGCCAGCGGCGGCCTGAGCCGCTGGCGCGACAACGACAACCAGAACACGCGGAGGAGCACGCCCATGCACTACGACCACATCCTGTACAGCCTCGATGCCGGCATCGCCCGGATCACGCTCAATCGTCCGGACCGCCTGAACAGCTTCACCGCCGCGATGCACGGCGAACTGCGCGATGCGATCAGCCGCGTCGCCGCCGATGACCGCGCGCGGGTGCTACTGCTGACCGGCGCCGGCCGCGGCTTCTGCGCCGGCCAGGATCTGTCCGATCGCGCGGTCAGCGCCGATGCCGCGCCGGTCGATCTCGGCCACACGGTGGAAACGCTGTGGGCGCCGCTGGTCTTGAGCCTGCGGCGGCTGCCGAAGCCGGTGGTGGTCGCCGTCAACGGCGTGGCCGCCGGCGCCGGCGCCAACATCGCGCTGGCTGGCGATATCGTCGTCGCGACGCGCTCGGCGAGCTTCATCCAGTCGTTCTGCAAGCTCGGCCTGATCCCGGACACCGGCGGCACCTGGGCGCTGCCGCGCCTGCTCGGCACCGCGCGGGCGATGGGGCTGGCGATGCTCGGCGACAAGCTGAGCGCGAGCCAGGCGGCCGACTGGGGGCTGATCTGGAAGGCGGTCGATGACGACGCCTTCAGCGCCGAGATCGAGGCGCTGCTGCTGCAGCTGTCGACGGCACCGACCTTCGGTCTGGCCAAGACCAAGGAGCTGATCCTCGGCAGCGGAACGCTGAGCCTGGCCGATGCGCTGGAGCGCGAAGCGCAGGCGATGCGCGCCTGCGGCTACAGCGCCGACTACCGGGAAGGCGTCGCCGCGTTCCTGCAGAAGCGCCCGGCCAGCTTCACCGGCCGCTGATCGCCATGGCTTTCGATCTCCGTTTCAGCGACGCGCAGCTGGCGCTGAAGGCGCAGGCGCGTGCCTTCGCGCGCGAGCAGCTGAGCACCGTGGCCGCCAGCAGCCTGTCGCTGCCGAGCCCGGAAGCGCGCTTCGCCGCCACCCGGCCGGTCTACGAAGCTGCGATTCGGGCCGGCTTCCTGCAGCGGCTGATTCCGCAGCCCTTCGGGGGTGGCGGCAGCGGCCTCGTCGACATGGCCATCGTCGCCGAGGAGTTCCATGCCGCCGACGTCAATGTCTCGCTGACGCTGTTCGCCGACCTGCTCGGCCTGATGCCGCTGTTCATCGCCGGCACGCCAGCGCAGCAGCAGCGCTGGATCGCGCCGTTTCTGGCGCGCGATGGCGCGCCGCTGGCCGCGCTGGCCAACAGCGAGCCGGGCGGCAGCGCGAACTACGCGGCGGCGGTTGCCGGTGGCGGCACCCGGACCGCGGCGGTGCGCGATGGCGAGCACTGGCTGATCCACGGCAGCAAGCAGTGGGTGTCGAGCGCCACCGGCTGGGATGGCCGGGGTGCCGATCTGCTCTGCGTCGTCTGCTGCACCGATCCGGCGGCGCCGCCCGAGCAGCGGCTCAGCGTGCTGCTGGTGCCGCGCGCGGCGCTGCAAGCCGGCACCGGGCTGGTCACCGAAAGCATTCCGGACACGGTCGGCCATCGCGCCCACCTGACGCCGCGCTTCCGCCTCGATGGCGTGCGGGTGCCGGCCGATCACGTGGTCGGCGGCGTCGGCGGCGGCAAGGCGCTGGTTGATGCCAGCTTCGCCGGCACGGCGGCGCTGGTCGGCATCATGGCGGTCGGCGTGATGCGCGCAGCCTGGGATTTCGCGCTGCAGTTCGCGCGCAGCGAAACCCGGGGCGGCGCGCTGCCGATCATCGAACACCAGGCGGTCGGCTATGCGCTGGCCGATGCCAAGACCGCGATCGAGGCGGCGCGCAGCCTTGGCTGGCGCGCCTGCGCGGCGGTCGATGCCCAGGCGCCGGATGCGTTGGAGCTGTCGCTGCACGCGAAGATTTTCGGTTCGGAAACGGCGGTGCGGGTGATCACCGAGCTGATGCGGGTGGTCGGCATCGACAGCTACGACCAGTCGCTGCCGCTGGCCGGCCTGCTGCAGGACGCGCTGGCGCTGCCGCTGTTTGACGGCGGCAACATGGGCGTGCGCCGCCGCCAGCTGCACGAACTGCTGCGCGCCGGGAGCGCGACATGAGCGAGGCCTGCGCCGCCCTGCCGGCCAGCGCTGCGGTGGCGGTGATCGGCGCCGGCGCGATGGGCGCCGGCATCGCCCAGGTGGCGGCTCTGGCCGGCCATCCGGTCTGGCTGCACGACCTGCGGCCGGGCGCGGCGGAGACAGCGATCGCCGGCATCCGCGCGCAGATCGACAAGCTGGCCGCCAAGGGCCGGCTGACGCCCGAACGCGCAGCGGCAGCCAGTGCCGCGCTGCGCGCGGCCGGCGCGCTGGACGAGCTGCGCGACGCCAAGCTGGTGGTCGAAGCGATCGTCGAAGACCTCGAGGTCAAGCGGGCGCTGTTCACCGAGCTGGAAGCGCGGCTGGCCGATGACGCGATCCTGGCGACCAATACCTCGTCGATCTCGATCACCGCGATCGGCGCGGCGCTGCAGCGGCCGGAGCGGCTGGTCGGCCTGCATTTCTTCAACCCGGCGCCGCTGATGCCGCTGGTCGAAGTGATCGCCGGCCGCGCCACCGACACGGCGGTGGCCGACACCGTGTTCGCCACCAGTGCCGCGTGGGGCAAGACGCCGGTGCGGGCGCGCTCCACTCCCGGTTTCATCGTCAACCGCGTCGCCCGGCCGTTCTATGCCGAAGGTCTGCGGCTGCTGCAGGAAGGGGTCTGCGATCCGGCGACGCTCGACGCCGTGATGCGCGACGCCGGCGGCTTCCGCATGGGCCCCTGCGAGCTGATGGACCTGATCGGCCACGACGTGAACTACGCGGTCACCCGCAGCGTGTTCGACGCCTACTACGGCGATCCGCGCTTTGCGCCGTCGTTCGTGCAGCTGGAACTGGTGCAGGCCGGCCATCTGGGCCGCAAGAGCGGACGCGGTTTCTACGACTACCGCGACGGCGCGCCGAAGGCCGAAGCCGCCACCGCCGGCCCGCAGCCGCGGCCGTGGCGGATCGCGCTGAATCTGGGCCATCCGGTCGGCGCGGCCTTGGCGAAGCGCATGTACGCCTCGGCGGCGCAGCCGCTGCAGACCTTGAGCAGCGTTGCCGATGGCCGCATCGCCACCCTCGACGAGCACACCGCCGTGTTCGCCAGCGATGGCCGCAGCGCCACCGCCATCGCCGCCGCCCTGGGCCTGCCGGCGGTGGTGACGATCGACCTGATGCTGGACCCGGCCACGGCCAGGCGGGTGGCGATCGGCGTGTCGGCGCACTGCACCGACGTGGCGCGCGATGCGGTGATCGGCATGCTGCAATCGGCCGGTCTTGCGGTGTCGGTGCTCGCCGATTCGCCCGGGCTGGCGGTGCTGCGCACGGTGGCGATGCTGGCCAACGAGGCCTTCGATGCCGTGCACCAGCAGGTCTGCAGCCTCGAGGCGGTCGACATCGCGATGCGCGGCGGCGTGAACTACCCGATCGGCCCGGTGGCATGGGCGCAGCGGATCGGGCTCGATCGGGTGCTGGCGGCGCTCGACCACCTGCACGCGCACTACGGCGAGCCGCGCTATCGCGCGTCGGCACGTTTGCGGCATGCGGTTCTGGCCTCCCCCAGGCCATGACCGGAACCCGCAGATGAGTGAATCGACCAAGCAGCTGGTGATGAACGTGCTGATGACCGCCGACAGCGCGAATTTCAGCGGCAATGTCCACGGCGGCCGCATCCTGTCGCTGCTCGACGGCGTGGCCTACGCCTGCGCGGCGCGCTACAGCCGCCGCTACGTGGTGACCCTGTCGGTCGACCAGATGTTCTTCAAGGAGCCAATCCACGTCGGCGATCTGGTGACCTTCAAGGCCGCGATCAACCACACCGGGCGCAGCTCGATGGAAGTCGGCATCCGCGTGGAGGCCGAGAACCTGCGCAGCGGCGAACGCCGTCACACCAACAGCTGCTATTTCACGATGGTCGCGCTCGACGACCACAAGAAGCCGGCGGCGGTGCCGCCGCTGGTGCTGGACACCGATGACGAACGCCGGCGCTGGACCGAGGCGGAACGCCGTCGCGACCAGCGCAAGGCCCAGGCCGCGAAGACCCATCCATGACCCACCCATGACCGCTCCGATTCCCGACGATCCTGCCAGCCTGGCCCGCGCCAGCGGCGCCGCGATGTACGCCCGCGACGAGGCCTCGAAAGCGATGGGCGCGGTGCTGGCCGACATCGGCCCCGGCTTCGCGACCATGACCATGACCGTGCGCCGCGACATGCTCAACGGCTACGGCACCTGCCACGGCGGCACCCTGTTCGCGCTAGCCGATTCGGCGTTCGCGTTCGCCTGCAACAGCCATAACGAGGCGGCGGTCGCGGCCGGCTGCTCGATCGAATTCCTGCGCGCCGGCCGCGAAGGCGACCGCCTGACCGCAACCGCCGTCGAGCGCGCCCGCAGCGGCAAGAGCGGCATCTACGACGTCACCGTCAGCAACGCGGCCGGCGAGGTGCTGGCGCTGTTCCGCGGCAAGTCGCTGAAGGTCGGCGGCAGCGTGATCGGCACCGAGCGGGTCTGAACCGGGCCGGACGCCGTCGCTGCGGCGCAGCGTGGTGACCGGCACCGGCAGCGAGGCGCCCGCGTCGTTGCGACGTCACGCTGGAAGCGAACCATCGCCACAGCCGGCACCGACCGGCGGCGAGCACCAACACGACTGGAGGAGCCAGACGATGTCCCCACGCCACAGCCCGCGCCAGGCGCCGCTCGATGCCATCGAGCGCGCCAGCCGCGACGAGATCGCTGCGTTGCAGCTCGAACGCCTGCGCGCCACCTTGCACCATGCCTACGCCAACGTCGGCCACTACCGGCAGGCCTTCGATGCCGCGGGCGTGCATCCGGACGACCTGCGCCAGCTTTCCGACCTCGCGAAGTTCCCGTTCACCACCAAATCGGTGCTGCGCGACCACTACCCGTTCGGCCTGTTCGCCGTGCCGCGCGAGCAGGTGGTGCGCATCCATGCCTCCAGCGGCACCACCGGCAAGCCGACCGTGGTCGGCTACACACGGCAGGACATCGACACCTGGGCGAACCTGGTGGCGCGCAGCATCCGCGCGGCCGGCGGCGGCCCCGGCGACATCGTCCACATCGCTTACGGCTATGGCCTGTTCACCGGCGGCATGGGCGCGCACTACGGCGCCGAACGGCTCGGCTGCACCGTGGTGCCGATGTCCGGCGGCCAGACCGAGAAGCAGATCCAGCTGATCACCGATTTCAAGCCGGACCTGATCATGGTGACGCCGAGCTACATGCTGAACCTGATCGAGGAATTCCAGCGCCAGGGCCTGGACCCTGCGGCCTCGTCCTTGCGCTGCGGCATCTTCGGCGCCGAGCCGTGGACCAACGCGATGCGCCGCGAGATCGAGACCCGCGCCGACATCGACGCCGTCGACATCTACGGCCTGTCGGAAGTGATGGGGCCGGGTGTGGCCAGCGAGTGCGTGGAGTCGAAGGATGGCCCGGTGATCTGGGAAGACCATTTCTATCCGGAGATCATCGACCCGCTGACCGGTGAGCCGGTGGCCGACGGCGAGCCCGGCGAGCTGGTGTTCACCAGTCTCACCAAGCAGGCGCTGCCGATCATCCGCTACCGCACCCGCGACCTGACCCGGCTGCTGCCGCCGACCGCGCGCAGCATGCGGCGCATGGACAAGATCACCGGAAGATCCGACGACATGCTGATCATCCGCGGCGTCAATGTCTTTCCGACCCAGATCGAGGAGCTGCTGCTGCAGATCCCGCAGCTGGCGCCGAACTACCTGATCGAAGTCAGCCGCGACGGCAACCTCGATGCGGTGGCCGTGCATGTCGAGCTGGCGGCCGACGCCGGCCATCTCGGCGAAGGTGATCGCGGCACGGTTGCCCGCGACCTGCAGCACCGGGTCAAGACCCATGTCGGCATCTCGATCAAGGTCCACCTCGGTGCGCCGGCAACACTGGAGCGCTCGGTCGGCAAGGCCAAGCGCGTCGTCGACCGGCGGCCGAAAGGCGAGCCGGCTGCCGCCTGAGCCCGCGCCGTTCCCATTTCCCGTTCCCGCTTCCCGGATTCGACCATGACCCAGGCTTACATCTGCGACGCCATCCGCACCCCGTTCGGCCGCTACGGCGGCGCCCTGGCCGCGATCCGCGCCGATAACCTGGCGGCGCTGCCGATCGCCGCGCTGATTCAGCGGAATCCGAACGTCGACTGGGCGGCGCTCGACGACGTGTTCTACGGCTGCGCCAACGGTGCCGGCGAGGACAACCGCAACGTTGCCCGCATGGCGGCGCTGCTGGCCGGGCTGCCGGAGACGGCGCCGGGCACGACCATCAACCGCCTGTGCGGGTCCAGCCTCGATGCGGTGGGGCTGGCGGCGCGCTCGATCAAGGCCGGCGAAGCCAGCCTGATGATCGCCGGCGGCGTCGAAAGCATGACCCGCGCGCCGTTCGTGATGGGCAAGGCCGACAGCGCGTTCTCGCGCAACGCGGCGATCGCTGATACCACCATCGGCTGGCGTTTCGTCAATCCGCGCATGAAGGCGCAGTACGGCATCGATTCGATGCCGGAGACGGCCGAGAACGTCGCCACCGATTTCGCCATCGGCCGTGCCGATCAGGACGCCTTCGCGCTGCGCAGCCAGCAGCGCTGGGCCGCCGCCCACGCGCAGGGCTATTTCGCGCGCGAACTGGTGCCGGTGTCGATTCCGTCGAAGAAGGGCGAGCCGACCGTGTTCGACACCGACGAGCATCCGCGCCCGGACACCACGGCAGCGATGCTGGCCAAGCTGAAAGGCGTGGTGCGCCCGGACGGTACGGTCACTGCCGGCAATGCCAGCGGCGTCAACGACGGCGCCTGCGCGCTGCTGCTGGCCTCCGAAGCCGGCGCGGTTCGTCACGGGCTGACGCCGCGCGCCCGGGTGCTGGCGATGGCAACGGTCGGACTGGCGCCACGGATCATGGGCTTCGGCCCGGCACCCGCCACCCGCAAGGTGCTTGCGATGGCCGGCCTGTCGCTGGCCCAGATGGACGTCATCGAGCTGAACGAAGCGTTCGCCGCCCAGGGGCTGGCGGTGACCCGCGATCTCGGTCTGCCGGATGATGCCGCGCACGTGAACCCGAACGGCGGCGCCATCGCCATCGGCCATCCGCTCGGTGCGTCGGGCGCGCGGTTGGTGACCACGGCGCTCAACCAGCTGGAGCGCATCGGCGGCCGCTACGCGCTGTGCACGATGTGCATCGGCGTCGGCCAGGGCATCGCGCTGGTCATCGAGCGGGTCTGAGCCGCGCTCAGACCAGCCCCAGCCGGATCGCGGCGGCGACGGCGGCGCCGCGGCTGCCGACGCCGAGCTTTTCGTAGACGTTGTGCAGATGCCATTTGATCGTCGACACCGACACCAGCAGGGTGTCGGCGAGCGTCTGGTTGCTCAGGCCGGCGTGCAGCAGGCGCAGCAGCTCGATCTCGCGGCTGGTCAGCGCTTCTAGGTTGCCGGCCGGGCTGGCCGGGTCGATGGCGACTTCCGCAGGGTCCTGACGGTTCGCGCCCTGCAGCCGGGCACGTAGCCAGCCCTGCAGGTCGAGCAGCGGACGCAGGTCCTGGGTCGCGGCGCAGCTGCGCCGGCCGTCGATCGCATCGAGGATCGGCAGCAGCGCGCGGCCGGCGGTGGCGATAGGGTAGGCGTGGAATTCGCTGGCGGCGGCGGTCAGCGCGCGATCCAGCTGCCGGGCGGCCTCCTGGTGCAGGCCCAGGGCCCAGAGTCCGACCGCGCGATGCGTGGTGACGCTCAAGGCGAAGCAGCCCCGGGCTTCCGCGCCCCGGGCCTGCTGCAAGCCGGTCAGCAGCCGCACCGCCGCGCGGCTGTCGCCGCAGGCCAGCCGGAAGCGGGCGTCGACCAGCTTCAGCGCATCGCGCTGGGCGCGCGGCAGGTCGTCGCCGGCGTCGAGCAGCCGGGTGCGCCGGGCGATCGCGGCGGCGGCGCCGATATCGCCGGCGGTTAGCTGTAGCGCGGTTTCCTCCAGCGCCAGTGCCAGATACAGGCGCCGATGCTGCTCGCGCAGCGCTGCATCCTGGCCTTCCTGCAGCAGCTGCGCGGCCAGATCGATGCGTTGTCGATCCGCCAGCAGCCGGGCTTCGCAGCGCAGCGCCACCAGCTGCGGTTCGACCGGACCGAAGATCTCCTTGAACGCCCGGCTGGCGTCGATGTGCAGCGCGGCCTGGTCGTAATCGCAGCGTTGCACGGCGATTTCGGCGTCGAGTAGGGCCGACAGCCCGGCGACATAGCTGCGCTGGCCGAGCCCCAGGCCTTGCGAATCGCGGTGCAGGTGCTGGCCGATGCGGCCGGCCGCCCGCAACTCGCCGCGTTCGACATCGATCAGGCCGTGGAGGAAATCGCCCCAGGCCGACAGATAGGCGGAATCGGCGCGCTGGCCATGCGCGTGGGCGGCCAGGGCGTGCTGATGGCTTCGATCGAAATCGCGGCGGGCGAAGTAGCCGTAGCTCAGGCAGTTGGACAGCGTGGCGATCAGGAACGGCTCGCTGGGCGGCACTTTCGGCAGCAGCGTCGTGGCACGCTCGACGCAGTCGTCGATGTCGTCGGAACAGGCCTTGGTGGCCGCCTGCACGGTCTGCGCCCAGAGCAGCCAGTGGGCACGTTCGTCGTCGTCGAGATGCCAGGGTGTCGGCGCTGCGCCGGACAGGATGTCGATGGCCTGCTGGGACACGGTCATCGCCCGCGCGGTGTCGCGCGAAAACGCCGACGCCCAGGCGTGGCTAAGCAGGATTTCCGGTCGCTGCGCGTGGAACTCGGTGGGCAGCATGCGCAGCCAGTCGAGCACCGTGTAGTGATCGCCGCGAAACAGCGAGGCGCGGATCGCATGGCTGGCGATCAGCTCGGCGGCCTGCTCGAAATGGCTGCCGTCGAGCGCGTAGCGGATCGCCTCGCCAGGCTGCTCGTGCGCCGCACACCAACTGGCGGCCTGCCGGCAGGCGATCCGGTAGCCGTCGGGATCGGTACTGCGGAATTCGTGCTGCAGGAATTCGGCGAACAGGTGGTGATAGCGGTGCCACTGGCCGTCGCGGTCGAGCGCGATCAGGAACAGGTTGGCGCGGCCGATGTCGTCGAGCATGCGGCGGCTGTCGGCGTGGCCGGTGGTGGCGGCACAGAGCGCGGCGTTCATCCGCCGCAGCGGCGAGCTGCGCAGCAGGAAATCGCGGACCTGCGCCGGCTGGGCGCGGATCACGCTTTCGACCAGGTAGCGGGTCAGGTCGCGATCGCGTCCGGAGAAGGTCTTCAGCAGGTCGGCCGCATCGCCCTGGTGCCGGCGCAGCGCCAGCGCGGCGAGCTGCACGCCGGTCGGCCAGCCTTCGGTGGAGTGCAGCAGCGTGTCGATGTCGGTCGCCGACAGTTCTAGCTGGTGATAGCGCCTGAGGAATTGATCGGTCTGGTCCCGATCGAAATTCAGCTCGTCCTGCCCGATCTCGATCAGCTGCCCGGCGACCAGCAGGCGGCCAAGCTGCAGCGGCAGGCAATGGCGACTGGCGATGATCAGCGACAGCTGGCGCGGCAGGTGCGCCAGCAGGCGATCGACGAAGCGCAGGATCGAAGGCGCGACCAGATGCTGGAAATCGTCGATGAAGATCGCGGCCGGCATCGTCAGTCCGCCGAGCCGGCTTCCGAGCCGGTCGAACAGGGAATCGAAGTCGCGCACCGGGTTGGCGCCGAGCGCGATTAGCTCGTCGTCGGCAAAGCCGGGACTCAGGCCCTGCACGGCGCTGATGAAGTAGCGCGCGAAGGTGGCAGGATCGTTTTCCTCGGCATCGAGCCCGAGCCAGGTGACGGCGATGCCGCGCTCGCCGACGGCGCCCAGCAGTTCGGTCATCAGGTTCGACTTGCCGGAGCCGGCCGGGGCGACGATGGCGATCAGGCGGCGGTCCGGCAAGCCGTCGACGGCGCGGCGGATGACCGCGCCATGCGAGATCGCCCGGGCGTCACGGACCGGAGGGCCGAGCTTGCTGGCGATCAGGCCCTCGAGCAGGGCAGGCGCCGGTCGGGTCATTCATGTTCTCCCTGTTCGGAGGGCGACAGCGGCGCAGCGGTCGCGCCCGGGACCGCATGATGACGATGCCTGCTGCGCCGTGTCCCGATCCAAGGATCGGGTTTCCGGCTGCAGCATTTCCCTAGCATCGTCCTCACTGCTCCGCCGGCATCGCCGCCGACGAGAGCAGCACGATAACGACAAGAGGAGAACCGACGATGAGCAGTGCCCCGATATCCGCCGCGCCGGCAGCGGCCTACCACGACGACAAGCGCCACTGGTGGTGGCTGCCGCTGTTCGTCGCGATCTCGCCGGTGCTCGGCATCGTGCTGACAGCGCGGACCGGGCAGGCCGCCTGGCTGTGGATCACGCCGCTGCTGTGGTACGTGGTGCTGCCGGTCGCCGACGGGCTGGTCGGCCGCGACAGTCGCAATCCGCCGGATGCGGCGGTGCCGACGCTGGAATCCGACCGCTATTACAAGTTCCTGGTCTACGCCTCGATTCCACTGTTCTACGTGACCTGGATCGGCGCTGCCTGGGCGATCGCCACCCAGCACTACGACTGGATCGGCTACCTCGGCGTCAGCCTCGCGGTGGCCCTGACCAACGGTCTGGCGCTGGTGGTCGGCCACGAGATCGGCCACAAGACCAACCGCTTCGAGAAGCGCCTCGCCCAGATCGTGCTCGCGGTGCCGGCCTACGGTCACTTTTCGGCCGAGCACAACCGCGGTCACCACAAGGATGTGGCGACCCCGAACGACCCGGCCTCGTCGCGCTTCGGCGAATCGCTGTACGCCTTCGTGCTGCGGGAGATTCCCGGCGCGATCGGCCGCGCCTGGCACGACGAGAAGCAGCGGCTGGCGCGCAGCGGCAAGGGTGCCTGGAGTCCGTTCAACGAGCTGCTGCAGTCGTTCGCGATCACCGCCGTGCTCTATGGCGGCGCGCTGGCGGTCTGGGGCGCGGTGCTGCTGCCGTTCCTGCTGATCTCGACGTTCTGGGGCTGGCAGTTCCTGTCGACCTCGAACTACATTGAGCACTACGGGCTGCTGCGCCAGCAGCTGCCGGATGGCCGCTACGAACGCTGCCGGCCCGAGCATTCCTGGAACGCCGATCACGTCATCTCGAACCTGATGCTCTACCACCTGCAGCGTCATTCGGACCATCACGCCCGGCCGACCCGCTGCTACCAGGCGCTGCGCAGCGACCGCGCGCCGGAGCTGCCGTCGGGCTATCCGCTGTGCTTCACGCTGGCCTACTTCCCGCCGCTGTGGCGCGCAGTGATGGACCAGCGGGTGCTCGCCGTCTACGGCGGCGACATCACCCGGGTCAACATCCAGCCGTCGAAGCGGGCGCAGATCCTGGCTCGCTACGGCGCCAGCAAGCCCAGCGCCGCAGGAGGCTGACCATGGGCCGTTATCGCTGTCCCGGCTGCGGTCATCTCTACGACGAGGCGCTCGGCAACCCGCATGAAGGTTTCCCGCCCGGCACCCGCTGGGCGCAGATTCCGGACGACTGGGCCTGCCCGGACTGCGCCGTGCGGGACAAGGCCGATTTCCTGCGCGACGACCAGCCGGACTTGCGCTAGGGCCGTACGGTTTCAGCCGCGCCGCATCTCGGCGACGAGGAAGTCGATCAGGCTGCGGGCGCGCTGGGTCAGGAAGCGGGTCTGCGGGTAGACGATGCTGACCGGCTTCGGGATCGGGTAGTAGTCCTCGAGCAGCGGCACCAGGCCGTGCGCGGCGAAATCGTGGCGGACGATCCAGTCCGGCACCTGGGCGATGCCGAGATCGGCCTGCACCGCCTGCAGGATGGCATCGGCATCGTTGATCCGCAGCGGGCCGGCGACATCGACGCTCTGCCGGCCATGCTCGGATTCGAAGTGCCAGCGGTTCTGTGCGCCGCTGACGATGCAGGCGTGGCTGGCGAGGTCGAGCGGCGACTCTGGCCGGTCGTGCTGCGCCAGATAGCGCGGGCTGGCCACCGTGGTGTATTCGACGATGCCCAGCGAGCGGGCGATCAGCGTGTTCGATGGCAGCGTGCCGATCCGCACACCCAGTTCCAGGCCTTCGCCGATCAGGTCGACGATGTCGTCCTTCATGACGATGTCGAGCTTGACCTTCGGATGGCGCTCGATGAATCGGGCCAGCAGCGGCATCAGCTGCCGCCGGCCGTAGGACTGCGGAATGGTCAGTCGCAGCATGCCGCTGACCTCGACCTGCTGCGCCTTCCGCGACGCCGAGGTCAGCGCGTCGACGGTATCGAGCAGCTGGCGGGCGTGTTCGTAAAGCTGCAGCGCCTCGTCGGTCGGATGCAGCTTGCGCGTGGTGCGGGTGAACAGCTGCACGCCGAGGCTGGTTTCCAGTGCCGCGACGATCTTGCTGATCGACGACTGCGTGGTGCCCAGCTCGCGGGCCACGGCCGAAAAGCTGCCGACCTCCACGGCGCGGACAAAGACCTGGTAGGCCTTCGTGCTGTCCATGGGGCCGGCGAGGGCTCAGGAAGCGCCGAGGTGCGACAGCGCCGCCTGGGTCAGGTAGCGGTCGTACATCTTCGGATCGTTGGCGCCACTGAGGTGGACGCTTTCGACCGCGCGCACCTGCTGCAGCCGGGTGACGCTGTTGGTCTGGATGTCCGAGGCAGTGACCTGGCACCAGCTCCAGTACGGATGCTTGCCGTCCATGAATTTCTTGCTGCCGTTGTCGTAGACCGAGTAGGCGCCGTCGAACGAGCGGTAGGCCTTGCCATTGCGATCATAGGTGACCATGCCGATCACCACCTGGTTGCGGGCGTCGAACCAGACGCGCTTCTTGGAGATCGGCGCGCGCGGGAATTTCAGCGGTTCGGCTTCGACGATGATCGCTTCCGGCACCAGCTGCACGGTGGTGTCCCAGAAGGTCTTGCCCTTCGGGCCGCCGTGGGTGGCGTGTTCCCAGTTCGGATGGTCGGCCGCCCAGTTGTCGTCGAGGCCGGCCAGGAACGGGCCGCGGCCGACGATCTTGTAGTTGCCCCAGGAGTACAGCGGATCACCGGCCGCCCAGGCATCGGACAGGAACAGCGTCAGACCCGGCACCAGCGGTTCGAAGCGCTGGTCGGTCGGGAACTGGCGCACGCGGCGGAACTCCGGCACGTAGCCGTACAGCGACGGCAAGGTGCTGTGGTCGTAGTCCCAGATGTTCAGGAACGAGGTGCCGCGGAACTGCTTGGGTTCGTTGAAGAACACCGACTGGAAGCGCAGCTTGTCCTTGTGCTCCGGCCAGTACGGCTTCGGTTCCATACTGACCCGGGCGATCGGTGACATCTCGGCCCAGCCGCCGGAGTACTTAAAGCGATCGGCGCCGTCGCTGTTGATGTTGGCCAGCTGCATCGCATAGAACGAGGCGTCTTGGCGACCCCAGTTCAGCGTCTGCGCGGCGAACAGCTGGATCGCATCCTTCGGATCGGGGAACGGGTTGCCGCCGATCCACGGCCCGCCCGTCGCCTTGTCGATGACATTGCCCTTGGCGTCGAAGCCGGCCTTGCCGGTGTTGCGCAGCGTCGCCTCGATGTACTCCCACGGCGACAGCCGCATGACATCGGTGGTGGTCTTGCCCAGCTTGAGCTTGCGGCCCTGCGTGAGGATCTGCTCGTAGCGCACCGGCTCCAGCAGGTCCTTGACCAGCTCGACGTTCTTCGCCTCGATGGTGTCGCCGGTCTTGAGCTTGCCCTTGGTATAGCCCTCGATCGACAGCAGTTCCTCGGGATAGGCCTTGTTGATCTCGCCGGTGGCGGCGATCGCCTCGGCCAGCGGCATCAGCACGCCGGTCGACAGCACGCCTTTCGAGGCATCGGCGAGGAACTTGCGCCGCGAGTAGCCGCGGTCATAGCGCAGACGTTTCATGTGTCGCTCCTGGTGCACGTGGGGCGGTCTGCTGCTGAGCCGGTGGGACCGTGCGCGCGCAGACTCTGGTGGTGGGGTGCAACGGTGTGGCGGGTCCACCCGATGTCGGCGCCTCAGGTGTCGGACGGCATTTGATCGCGTTCGACGGCAGCCCTGATTCAGTCCAACAAAGAATAGGTATTAGTCGATTATCGTGCTTTCGGACCGATTTCTCGCCGCGCAGAATCCGATACACGTTATTCACCAGACCAATAAAAAGTGAGGAGAAAGGCCGGATGAGCAAGCACATCGGAATCGTCGGGGCCGGGACGGCGGGACTGCATCTGGGCCTGTACCTGCGCCAGCACGACGTCGAGGTGACGATCTACACCGACCGCGAGCCGGAGGCTTATCGCGGCATGCGGCTGCTCAACACCGTGGCCCACCACGCGGTGACGCTGGCACGCGAGACCGCGCTCGGCGTCAACCACTGGCCGGGCCAGAAATTCGGCTACCACGGCCACTACTACTACATCGGCGCGCAGCCCAAGGCGCTGGAGTTCTACGGCGATCTGCACGCGCCGAGCCGGGCGATCGACTACCGGATCTACCAGCCTCGGCTGATGGAAGACTTCCTCGATCGCGGCGGCCGCATCGAATACCGCGACATCCGCGCCGACGAGGTGTCGGCGATCAGCGCCCGCCACGACGCCACCGTGGTCTGCACCGGCAAGGGGCCGTTCGGGCAGATGTTCGCCCACGAGCCGGCCCATTCGCCGTTCGACCGTCCGCAGCGCGCGCTGTGCGTCGGCCTGTTCAAGGGCATCGGCGAACGCCCGATCCGGGCCGTGACGATGAATTTCGCGCCCGGCGCCGGCGAGATGATTGAAATCCCGACCTGGACCTTCAACGGTCTGGCGACCGCGCTGGTGATCGAGAACATTCCCGGCGGTGACATGGAAGTGCTGGCCAAGACCAAGTACGACGACGATCCCAAGGCCTTCATGAAGCTGCTGCTCGACAAGCTGCGCAAGCATTACCCGGCCTGCGCGGAGCGGATCGACGCCCGCGAGTTCGACCTGGCCAACAGCCCGCTGGACCTGCTGCAGGGCGGCGTCACGCCGACGGTGCGCAAGTCGCATGCGGTGCTCGACAACGGCCGCGTGGCGATTGCGCTGGGCGATGTGCAGGCGGTGGTCGATCCGGTGCTCGGCCAGGGCGCCAACATGGCCTCGCATGCGGCCTGGATTCTCGGCGAGGAACTGGTGCGCCACGAGGTCTACGACGAGCGCTTCGTCGAGCACGTCAACCTGCGCCGGCAGGATCGCGTGCTCGGTGCCACGCGCTGGACCAACTTCATGCTCGACAACCTCAAGGCGATGCCGGTCGAGTTCCAGCAGTTCATCGGCGCGGTCAGCCAGAACCGGGCGCTGGCCGACGAATTCACCGACAACTTCAACTACCCGGAACGGCAGTGGGACTGCTTCGCCAGCCGCGAACGGATGGCGGCCTGGGTCCGCAGCCGGCTCGCCCGCCAGCAGCCGGTGGCCTGCGCCGCATGAGCCGCGCCAGCGCCCTGCCGGACAGCCGGATGTCGCTGCCGCTGGCATTGGCCGGTGCTGTGGATCCCGATGAATTCCGCCGCTCGGTGTCGCTGTTCGCCACCGGCATCGTGGTGCTCAGCTGCAGCGACGAAGAAGGGCAGGTGCATGGCATCACCGTCAACAGTTTCACGTCGGTCAGCCTTGATCCGCCGACCGTGCTGGTATCGCTGCGGGCCGGCAAGTCGCATCGGCTGATCTCGCGCCACGGCCACTACGGCGCCAGCATCCTGCATGCCGGCCAGCAGCCTTTTTCGGCCCACTTCAGCGGCCGGCCGCAGGAAGCGCTGCAGCCGGATTTCACCGTCCGCCATCGCCTGCCGACCCTGCGCAACTGCCTGGCCTGGTTCGAGTGCGAAACCGTGGAGAAGGTGCAGATCCACGACCACACGCTGTTCGTCGCCCAGGTCATGGCCTGCGGCAGCGAAGGCGGCGCGCCGCTGATGTACTACGGCAGCCGCTATCACCAGGCGGCGATCGCGGCCTGATGAAGGTCTGACGGCGGCCTGCAACTGCACCGGGACAATCAAACCGCGTCCGAAGGCCGGCAACGGCCGGCGGACGCCTACAAGCAGCGGCCGGCGGCAGCGCCGATCGGCCGCGTCACACCTGCGAACGGAGAACGAAGACGATGGGCAACAGCTTGCAGCGGCGCATGGCCGGACACGGCATCCTGATGATCTTTTCGACGCTGCTGTTCGGCGTCTTCCTGTGGATGAACCTGGTCGGCGGCTTCGAGATCGTGCCCGGCTACATCGTCCACTTCAACGTGCCGGGCACCCCGGAAGGCTGGGCCAAGGCGCACACCGGCCCGGCACTGAACGGCGTGATGGTGATCGCCGTCGCCTTCGTGCTGCCGCTGCTCGATTTCACGGCCCGCACGGCCTCGCGGCTTGGCTGGATCATCGTGCTCGATGGCTGGGCGAACGTCGGCTTCTACTTCTTCGGCAACTTCTCCGGCAACCGCGGCCTGAGCTTCGGTGACAGCCGCCTGGGACCGGGCGACATCTTCAGCGCGCTGGCGCTGGGCCCGGCTTACCTGTTCGGCGCGCTGGCGATGATCGCGCTGCTGATCATCGGCCGGCAGGCCTTGAAGCAGGCCTGATTCGCGGCCGCCGGCGACGGCGGCCCTCGTGGACCGGGACGCCTCGCCATCGAGCGAGGTGCCCGCAAGGAGCCGCATGAGCTCCGCAGCGGCAAGCCCGGCCGATCCGGCCCGGGCTGCCGTTCCGCCGTGGATGGAGGCAGACACCATGACGGCCCGTGTCGTTTCGACAGCGGCAGCGGCAGCGGCGCGCTGGCCGCCGGCGTTCCGCGACGGCAGCTTCCAGGCGCGCGAAGTGAAGGACTTCCGCGAATGGACCGATGTCGTCAACAGCCACTTCCCGTGGCTGGAGCATCGCAACCATTGCGGCAGCGCCTTCACCGCCAGCCTCCGCACGCTGCGCTTCGGCAACAGCCATTTCGCGATGATCACGGCCGGCAGCAGCGAAGTGCGGCGCACGCGTCAGCTGGCGGCGGCCGCCGAATCGGGCCACATCAAGCTGATCTGGCAACTGGCCGGCAGCCTCGACATCGAACAGGAGCGATGCGGCGCGGTGATCCGGCGCGGCCAGTCGACCGTCATCGATACCAGCCGCAGCTACCGCTGCCGGCTGTCCGAGGGCGCGCAGTTCGCCGTGCTGACCTTGCCGCACGAAGCCTGTCCGGGCTGGCTGCGCATCAGCCGCAGCCTGTGCGGCACGGTGCTGGCCGCACCGAGCGCGCTGCGGGCCGCGCTCGGCGCGGTGATGGCGCTGACCGATCCGGCGCTTGGGGATTGCGACGAAGGGGGCGACAGCGTGCTGCGTGCCGTGCAGTCGCTGGTCACCACCTCGCTGCATCAATCGGCTGAGGGACCCGAGCAGGCGGGGCATAACGGCTCGCGCCTGCGCCTTGCCCAGCAGCACATTCTGTCGCGCATCGGCGATCCCGATCTCGATCCGGACGAGCTTGCGTCCGCGCTGTGCATGTCGCGGCGCTCGCTGTACATGCTGTTCAAGCAGCACCGGACGACGCCGTCGAAGATGATCCACGACCTGCGGCTGCAGTGTTGCCGCCAGGTGCTCGACGAGCCGGCCCACCTCGGCCGCAAGATCACCGACATCGCCTTCGATCACGGCTTCAGCGATTACGCGACTTTCAGCCGACTCTTCAAGCAGCAGTTCGGCGTGACGCCAAGCGAATTCCGCCTGCACGGCCGCGGCGCGCCGCTGTCCTGAAGCGCGCCTGCGGCGCAGGCCGGCCTGCACGCGGCGCCCAGCAGCTTGCACGGTTCGCCATGCGCGGTGGGGGCGGGCAGCGAAGACTCCATGGCATCGCGACGCCCCGGCAGGGCCGGAGGTCGCCGCGTCATCTCCCCGATTCCACTTCGCGAGCACTCCACATGACAGACATCATCGACAGCGACTATCTGGTGATCGGCGCCGGCGGCATGGGCATGGCCTTCGTCGACGAGCTGATCACCCAGACGACGGCGACCGTCACCATCGTCGATCGCAACCATCGTCCCGGCGGCCACTGGAACGACGCCTATCCGTTCGTGCGCCTGCACCAGACTTCCACCTGCTACGGCGTCAATTCGACGCCGCTCGGCAACGCCACCATCGACCAGGTGGGCTGGAACAAGGGCTGCTACGAACTGGCCAGCGGCAGCGAGGTGGTGGCCTATTTCGATCAGGTGATGCGCCAGCGCTTCCTGCCGTCCGGCCGCGTGCGCTATCTGCCGATGTGCGACTACCGCGACGATGGCCGCGTGGTGTCGCGGCTCGGCGGCGCCGAGTACGCCGTGCGGGCCGGCAAGATCGTCGATGCCACCTACATCAACGTCACCGTGCCGAGCCAGCGGCCGCCGAAGTTCCAGGTGCTCGACGGTGCCGTCTGCGTGCCGCCGAACGCGGTGCCGAAGCTGGCACCGGACTACAGCCGCTTCACGGTGGTCGGCTCCGGCAAGACCGGTATCGACACCTGTCTGTTCCTGCTGGAAATGGGTGTCGCGCCGGCCGACATCACTTGGGTGATGCCGAATGACGCTTGGCTGTTCGACCGGTTCACGGTCAATCCCGGCCGGCGGTTCACCGACATCATCACGGCCGGCCGGATCGAGGTGCTGAAGGCAGCGATCGCGGCGGATTCGGTCGACGATTTCTTCCGGCGCGTGTTGGCCTGCGACCAGCTGTTCCAGTTCGATCCCAAGGTCAAGCCGACCAACTGGCGCTGCGCCACCGTGACCCGGCTGGAACTCGAGCAGCTGCGCCGGATTCCGAACGTCGTCCGCCTGGGTCATGTGCAGGCGGTGACGCCGACCGAGATGCGGCTCGACCAGGGCACCCGGAAGACGGCCGCGCACACGCTGTACATCGACTGCGCCGCCGACGGCCTGAAGCACCGGCCGGTCAGGAAGGTGTTCGACGGCAACCGCATCACCTTGCAGACGGTGCGCATGTGCCAGCAGGTCTACAGCGCCGGCTTCATCGGCAATGTCGAGGCCAACCTGAGCGACGAGGCGCGCAAGAACGCGCTGTGCCGGCCGGTGCCGCTGCCGCACGCCGCCGACGATTACCTGCGCTGCGCGATCCAGGACAGCGAGAACATGCTGGTCTGGCTGACCGAGCCGAAGGTGGTGTCGTGGATCAACGCATCGCGCATTGATCTGTTCAGCCCGATCTTCAAGTTCGACTGCCCGGTCGTCGGTCCGCAGATCGAGGCGATGGGCGCGTTGCTTCAGCAGGCGATTCCGAAGATGCAGGCCCTGCTCGATCAGGAGACGGCCCGGGCCTGATGGCCGCCGGCGGTCACCGCCCGAGGCATCGGGCCGGCGCCGCGCGGCGCGCTCAGCGGGCCACCGAAATGCCGAGCCCGACGCGGGTCACCGAGCGGTTGTAGTCGAGCAGGCTTTCGCCGTAGCCGTTGAATGCATAGAAAGTCCAGAAGAAGCCGTCGCCGGGGCCGGGCACCGTGTACAGCAGCCCGGCGCTGCCGCGCCCGGTGGTCGGGTTCAGGCGAAAGGTCGTCGAGATCTGGTGGTGGTCGAACAGCTGCCGCTGGATCTTGAGTTCCGAGTAGCCGAGGTAGTCCTGGATGTCCGGATTGTCGTCGCGCTTCGGATCGGTGGCCGGGCGTTTCTGGTCTTCCGGAATCCGCCACCACCATTTCCACCAGACCAGCGTCCGGCCGGTCTGCCAGTACGGCGTCAGGTAGATGCGATTCCAGCTGCGCGAATCGGGCAGCGAGCGGCCGTTGGATTCATGCTCGATGCCGACATCGGCCGCCAGGTTGAACCACTTCTCCGGCTTCTTGGGCTTCAGCCGGAAGAACACTTCCGGGTTGAAGTTGTTGTCGCGGAACGGCTTGGAATCGGAGCCGTTGAAGGCCTGGAAATAGGACTTCTGCGAGTAGCCGAAGTACAGCGGCAGCGTGCGGTAGACCCGGAATTTCAGCGAGATCGAGAACAGCACCTCGCTGTCCTCGCCAGGGTAGCGGCCGGAGTAGGTCGCCGGCAGCAGGTACATCGGCTTGTGCAGCGACAGGCCGCGGGCGTCGGCGGTCAGCGAGAAGCTTTCAAGATCGGTGGCGATGCTCCACGGCGCGTCCTTGGGCGGCGGCTCGGTCTGGATGACCGGTTCGGCGGCCGGCTCTCCGGCGTGTTCGGCGGCGGCTGCGGTGACCGCCGCCGGGACGGCGACGCCAGCAGCGCCGGCGTCGGCAAGCGCGGCGGGCGCGCAGGCTATGATGAACCACGAAATCCAGCCGCCGCGAAGCTGCATCGCGCGTCCTTGTCGTTCAGGGTGAAACCTGACGATAGCCGAAATCCGCCCCGTTCCGCAGGGCCACCGCAGATCGCCAGATGCTGACCGAAACCGTGCTGTTCCTCGCCTCGGCGGTTGTCGCCGTGCCCCTGTTCAAGCGTTTCGGTCTCGGTGCCGTGCTCGGCTACCTGTTCGCCGGCATGCTGATCGGCCCCAGCGGACTGGGCCTGATCGACGACGTCGAGCGGGTGCTGCACGCCTCAGAATTCGGCGTCGTGCTGCTGATGTTCGTGATCGGCCTGGAACTGCAGATTTCCCGGCTCTGGCTGCTGCGCAGCCATGTCTTCGGCCTCGGCGGCGCGCAGGTGATGCTGAGCACCGCCGCGCTGTCCGGCATCGCGCTGGCGGCCGGGCTGCCGCCGGTCGCGGCGCTGGTCGCCGGCTTCGCGCTGGCGATGTCGTCGACCGCGTTCGTGCTGCAGATGCTGGCCGAGCGCAAGGAACTGGCGGACCACCACGGCCGGGCGGCGTTCGCGATCCTGCTGTTCCAGGATCTGGCGGTGATTCCGTTCCTGGCGCTGCTGCCGTTCCTCGGTGCGCCGACGCCGGGGCACGAGGGCGATGGCGGCTGGGTCGGGCCGGCCAAGGCGGTGGTTGCGCTGGTGCTGGTGGTGCTCGGCGGTCGCTATCTGCTGCGGCCGGTGTTCCGGCGGCTGGCGTCGATCGACATGCCGGAGCTGTTCACCGCAGCGGCGCTGCTGACGGTGGCCGGCACCGCGCTGGCGATGGAAGCGGTGGGCCTGTCGATGTCGCTCGGCGCCTTCCTGGCCGGCGTGCTGCTGGCCGATTCCGAATACCGCCACGAGCTGCAGGCCGACATCGAGCCGTTCAAGGGTCTGCTGCTCGGACTGTTCTTCATCGCCGTCGGCATGTCGGCGAAGCTGGCGCTGGCGATCGAGCAGCCGCTGCAGATCGCCGTTGCGGTGGCCGTGCTGATCGGCGTCAAGGCGCTGATCCTGTACCTGATCGGCCGCGTCTCCGGCCTGCCGGCGGAGTCGTCCCGCTCACTGGCCTTCGCACTGCCGCAGGGCGGTGAATTCGCCTTCGTGCTGCTCGGCATCGCGGCGGCCGGCGGCATCATGGCGGCCGAGATGAAGGATCTGCTGATCGTCATCGTCACCGCCTCGATGATCGCCACGCCGCCGCTGTACGCGCTGGTCGCGCGCTTCCGCCGCGCGCACCGCGAGGCCCCGGCCTATGACGCCATCGACGTGCCGGAGCACGACGTGATCCTGGCCGGTTTCGGGCCGTTCGGGCAGATCGTCGGCCGCATGCTGCGGGTCAAGAAGATTCCGTACACGGTGCTGGAGCGCGATGCCAAGCAGGTCGACTTCGTGCGCCAGTTCGGCAACACCATCTTCTACAGCGACGCCGGCCGGGTCGAAGTGCTGCGCGCGGCGAAGGCCGACAAGGCGCGCTTCTTCGTGCTGGCGATCGCCGACGTCGAGCAGAGCCTGCGGGTGGCCGAGGTGGTGCGCCGGCACTTCCCGAACCTGCGCATCTTCGCCTGCGCCCGCGACCGCAACCACGCGATGCGGCTGATGGATCTCGGCATCACCGACATCGTCCGCCGCGCCTATGCCTCCAGCCTGGAGATCACCGGTGATCTGCTGCGCGCGCTCGGCGAGCCGGACGAACAGATCGCCCGCGAGCTCGATCGCTTCCGCCGCTTCGACCAGGACACGCTGATGAAGCAGCACGCGATCTATCGCGACGAGAAGGCGCTGATCCAGACCGCCAAGGATTTCTCCCGGGAGCTCGAACAGCTGTTCGAGGCCGATGCCGAGGCGGCCGACAAGGCGGAGCGGCAGGCGGAAAGCGGCGGGCCAAAAAAGAGGCCGCGAGAGGTTTAGCTCGTCGCGGCCCAAGGCTCAGGGTCAGGGAGAAACACAGGACAACGGAAAATCAGGACGCCAGCGCCAGCCTCGGGCGGGTGGAGGAGGCCAGCGCTGGCGCTTCGGTGCCGATCTGGCGCTGCACGGCGGTGGCCGCGCGGATCAGCGCCTGGGTCGACTGGCCGTGTTCGGGGTAACGGCTGTGGCCGATGCCCCAGGTGAAGCGGAAGCTGTCGCCGGATTCGAGGATCGGCGTGCTCAGCAGCGCGCACAGCCGGGACACGGCGGCGGCGGTGTCGCGGTCGCCCTGTTCGCGGACGAACAGGATCAGGCCGTCGCTGGACAGTCGCGCCAGCAGGTCGCCAGGGGCCACATCGGCGCCCAGCCGGTCGGTCAGCGCCCGCAGCACGGCGTGCATGCGCTCGTCGCCGAAACGTTGCAGCAGCTGGCGGTAGTCGCGCAGTTCGGCGTAGATCAGCCCGAACGGCGCGGTGTCGCGGCTGCCGGCGTCGACCAGCTGGCGCAGCAGCTTTTCGGTGAACAGGCTGCGGTTCGGCAGGCCGGTGACGTCGTCGTAATAGGCCAGGCGATGGATGCGCTGCACCTCACGGCGTTCGCGTTCGCGGGCTGCCCGCACGGCGGTCCACTGGCGGTCGGCCAGCAGGGTGCCGAGCGTGGCCAGCATCAGCGCCGCTCCGAGGGCGGCGCCGAACACGCCGTTGTCGGCATTCGGGCCGACCGGCGCAGCGTCGCTGGCGGCGATGCCGGCCTGCTGCAGCGTGGTCAGCAGCGCGCCGACCGGCAGCGCGATGCCGACCGTCGGCAGCCAGGTCAGGCGCAGGCCGCTGCGGACGATCATGTGCAGCGCCAGCAGCGCCACCGCGACGGTCGCCAGCCACGACATCAGGGCCATCGCCGGTGCGGCATCGACGGCGCTGTGCAGGCCGGCGGCGCGGCTGCCGACGTGGTGCAGCGTCCACAGCCCGGTGCCCAGCGCCAGCGCCGACAGGCCGTAGCCGAGTGGCCGGCGCGGGCCTTCGAGCGCGCCGGTCAGCTTGGCCAGACCGAGCGCACTGCCGGTCGTCACCACTGCCGAGCAGTAGGTGGCGAAAACCAGTGAAGTGTCGATCGATCCGTTCATGGCGTCCCGTAGTGATGGACGCGATTCTGGTCAGCCGCCGGCCGGCCGCCGCGTTGCGCCGATGACCGGCGCCGGTCCCGGAACAAGCGGGCAGGGCGGCGGCAAACGCCGATTCCAGCGGTATCGCCAGCCCGATGAGCGGCGCGGGCGCGCTTTATCATCCCGGCCATGGATGCTCTGATCCCCCAGGTACTGGTGTCGCTGGTCGCGCTCGGCATGGCGCTGGCGTTCATCTCCGCCGACCGGGATTCGCCGACCTCGCGGGCGCTGTCGGCCACGCTGGCGATGATCGGCGTGGCGATCTTCGTCAACGGCAGCTACCGCGTGCTCGGTTCGGCCGATGCCGCGTTCAGCGGCTGGCTGGCGGTGCCGGAAGCGATGGCGACGATCCTGGTGCTCGAATGGCTGCTGCGGGTGCGGCGCACCGTCCCGGCCGGCACGCTCGACACCCGCGGTGGCGACTGGATGCTGCGCCTCGGCCAGCTGTCTGGCGCGCTGTATGCGGTGTTCGCGATCGCCGCGCCGGAGCTGCGGGTCCGCGAATTCCAGTTCGCCGTCAGCACCTTCGATTCGCTGACCCGGTTCGGCTTCTGGCTGTTCGCCGCGCCGATCCTGTTTTCCGGGCTGACCGGCCTGCTGTCGATCCTGCTGCTGCTGCGCCGCCAGCCGGACCGGCCGGAGCGCGTGCGGGTGGTGGGCGTGGCGGCGTCGATGCCGTTCTTCATGACCAGCTTCGTGGTGCCGGAATCGGTGGCGGCGGTCACCGTGCTGGTCGGCGAGATGATCCTGCTGATCGGCGCCACCCAGTACCACGTGCTGCAGGGCCAGCGCGGCCAGTTCATGTCGCGTTTCCTGTCGTCGCAGGTCGCCGAACTGGTCCGGCGGCGCGGCATGAAGCAGGCGATGGAACAGAACTTCCTCGAGATCACCGTCGTCGTCTGCGATCTGCGCGGCTTCACCGCCTACGCCGAAGGCCACCCCAGCTCGCGGGTCATCGAGGTGCTGCGCGACTACTACGACGCGGTTGGCCAGGTGGTCGCCGAGTTCGGCGGCACCATCAAGGACTACGCCGGCGACGGCATCCTGATCCTGGTCGGCGCGCCGCTGCCGGCGCCCGACCATGCGGCCGTCGGCCTGCGCATCGCCCACGGTCTGCGCGATGCCGCCGGCGCGGTCACCCGCCGCTGGAGCCATCCCGGCCATGCGCTGGGCATCGGCGTCGGCGTGGCCAGCGGCTTCGTCACCGTCGGCATCATCGGCAGCGCCACCCGGCTCGAATACACGGCCGTCGGGCCGGCCGTGAACTTGGCCTCACGGCTCTGCGAGCAGGCCCACGACGGCGAGATCCTGATCGCCGCACGCACCGCCGAACTGGCCGGCGACGCCCGCCTGCAGAGCCGCGCGCCGCTGCCGATCAAGGGTTTCGCCGAGCCGGTCAGCCTGTTCCTGCTGCCGGCCGCCGGCAGCGCCTGAGCCGGCCTAGGCGGCTGAGCGATCGCGCCAGACGGCGGTCTGCACGGCCGTCTCGCCGCCGGTCCACCAGGCGCGGAACAGCACGCCGGCATTGAACGGCAGGCACAGCCGGCCGTCGCGATCGATGGCGATGCAGCCGCCGACGCCGCCGAGCCGGCGCACGTCGTCGAGCGCGGCGGCGCAGGCGGCCTCCAGCGACAGCCCGCCCCAGACCATCCGGCCGTGCACGGCCTGGCCGAAGGCGGCGCGGATGAACGATTCGCCGGTGCCGGTGCAGGAGATCGCGCAGCTGCCGTCATCGGCGAAGGTGCCGGCACCGAACAGCGCGGTGTCGCCGATCCGGCCGGGCCGCTTGTTGGTCAGCCCGCCGGTCGAGGTGGCGGCGGCCAGATGACCGTGACGGTCGCGGGCGACGGCGCCGACGGTGCCGAAGGCGGCATCGGGCGCGGCGCGGTCGTCGACGTGATCGAGCGCGATGCTGCCGCTGCGCCGGGCCGCCGCCAGCTGCGCCTGGCGCAGCGGAATCACGAACGATTCCGGTGCCACCATCGGCAGCCCCAGCTCGCGCGCCAGCTGCTCGGCGCCGTCGGCGGCCAGCAGCACGTGCGGGCTCTGCTCCATCACCGCGCGGGCCAGCCGGATCGGGCTGGCCACCCGCGACACGCCGGCCACCGCGCCGGTGCCGCGATCCTCGCCCCGGGCGATCGCGGCATCGAGTTCGGGCTGGCCGTCGCGGTTCAGCACCGCGCCGATGCCGGCATTGAACAGCGGGCATTGCTCCAGCTGCTCGACCGCCAAGGTCACCGCGTCCAGCGCGCTGCCGCCGGCCCGGAGCAGCGCCACCGCCGCGCGGGCGATGGCATCCAGCGCGGCGCGCTGCTCGGTCTGCGGGCCGGCGTCGTCCGGCAGTTCGCCGGCGCCGCCGTGCAGCGCGAAGCGCAGCCGGTCGGAAGGGGCGTCGCGGTCGCTCATGCCGGCTCGGCTGTGTCCGGAGGGGTGTCCGGGCCGGCCGCCGGCGTGGCGCGCAGCTCGACGATCGGCTTGAAGCCGCCCCAGAACATGCGCTTGCCGTCGAACGGATGGTTCGCCGGGTCGGCCATGCTGGCCAGCCTCGGGTCGTTCATCACCTTGGCGTTGATGCTGTCGCGCTGCTTGCGCGACGGGTAGACGATCCACGCGAAGATCACCGTCTCGTCAGCCTTCAGCTTCACGCTCTGCGGAAACGAGGTCAGCTTGCCGGGCTTGATGTCATCGGCGACGCATTCGGTATAGGCCAGCGCGCCGTGCTCGATCCAGATCTTGCCCGCCTTGCGCGCCAGCTTGCGGTAGTCCGCCAGTTTCGCCACCGGCACCGGTAGCACGAAGCCATCGACATACGCCATCGTTCATTCCTCGTCGGGATAGGTCAGCAGCGCCAGCGACGGCTGCTGCGGAAGGTCCAGCACCACCACCGCGTCACCGACCCGGATGGTGCCCGGCCGCAGCACCCGGGTGATGATGCCGCCGTGGCCGCGCATCGCCTGGAAGCCGCCGGGGCCGAGGTTTTCGTCCATCCGCCCGCAGGGCGCGCAGGGACCGGTGTAGGCGAACAGCGCCTCGCCGATGGTGAATGTGCGGCCTTTCAGGGCCAGCAGGTTGAGGCCGGAAATCACCAGGTTGCGGCGGGTCATGAACGGTGTGACGGCCGGCCGGCCGAGGATGCCGGCAACCGCCACCAGATGTTCGGCCTGGATCATCGACACCATCCGCTTGGCATCGGCCGGGCCGGTGAAGTGATCGCCGACCAGGCCGCCGCCGATCTCCACGCGCGCCTCGTCGACCGCCTTCAGCGTTTCGCGGCGCGCCGGGCGCAGGCCGATCCAGTCGAGCCGGCCGGGGCGCATCGGCGCGTTCATCAGCTCTTTCAGACTCATCGTCATCGCAGCGTTCTCAGGTCGGGGCGGCCGGCAGCGCCTTGCCGGGATTGAGGATGCCGGCCGGGTCGAAGCTGCGCTTGACCGCCTGCATCATCGAAAGCGTCTGCGCATCGATTTCCCAGGCCACGAAGGCGCGCTTGTCGATGCCGACGCCATGCTCGCCGGACAGCGTGCCGTCGAGGCTCAGCACCAGCCGGAACACCGCGTGCAGGCAGGGTTCGATGACCGCCATCTGCGCCGGATCATCCGGATCGGCCAGCAGGTTGACGTGGATGTTGCCATTGCCGGCATGGCCGAAGCAGACGATGCGGATGCCGTGCTGGCGCGACAGCGCGCCGACGCCGTGGATCAGCTCCGGCAGCCGGGTGACCGGCACCGCGACATCCTCGTTGACCTTCTTCGGCGCCAGCTTGCGCAGCGCCGGTGACAGCGCCTTGCGGGCCGCCCAGAGGTCTTCGGCCTCGGCTTCCGAGCGGGCGGCGCGCAGGTCGATCAGGCCCTCGCCGGCGGCGGCCGCGCTGACCGCCGCGACCACCGCCGCGATGCCGGCATGGCTGCCATCGCAGTCGATCAGCAGCAGCGCGCCGCAGTCCGGTGGCAGGCCGCAGTCGCGATGCGCCTGCGCCAGCTGCACGGCATCGGCATCGAGAAATTCCAGGCTGGCCGGCGTTTCCGGCTGCGCCATCAGCCGCGCCACCGCCGCTGCCGCTGCCTCGACGTCGCGATAGGCGGCGCGAAGGGTGCGCGTGGTTTCAGGCGCCGGCAGCAGCTTGAGCGCGGCCTGGGTGATCACCGCCAGCGTGCCTTCGGAACCGATCAGCAGCCGGGTCAGGTCGTAGCCGACCACGCCCTTGGTGGTGTAGCAGCCGGTCCGGATCGCGGTACCCGTGCCGGCGATCGCGCGCAGGCCAAGAACGTTGTCGCGCGCGGTGCCGTACTTCACCGCGCGCGGCCCGCCGGCACCGCAGGCGAGATTGCCGCCGACCGTCGAGTACGCCGCGCTGGTCGGGTCCGGCGCCCAGAACAGGCCATGCCGGGCAGCCTCGCGCTGCACGTCGCCGTTGAGCGCGCCGGCTTCGCATTCGAGCAGCCGGTCGCCCGGCGATACCCGCAGCACGCGGCTCATGCGCTCCAGCGACAGCACCAGCCCGCCGTGAATCGGCACCGTTGCCCCGGTGGTGTTGGTGCCGCGCCCGCGGGCGACCAGCGGCAGGCCGTGCGTGCGGCAGAGGTCGACGGCCAGCTGCACCTCGGCCACCGATTCGGCCAGCACCACGGCATCGGGCATCGCCACCCGGCGGCTGTTGTCGTAGCCGTAGGCCAGGCGTTCGCCGGGATCGAGCAGCAGCCGCTCGGGTGGCAGCGCCTCCTTCAGCCGGCGCAGCGCGACGGTGGCCGCTTCAGCCGCCATCGAAGGCCGCCTTCAGCCATTGCAGCTCGGTGCCTTCGACGGTCACCACGTCGAAGCGCACCTCGCGCTGGGCGTGTTCCGGATGGGCGACCAGGAACAGCTGCGTGGCGTGCACCAGCCGGCTGCGCTTGCGGGCATCGACCGATTCCAGCGCACTGCCGTAGTCGCTGCGCGCGCGGCTGCGGACTTCGATCACCGCCAGCGTGCTGCCGTCGTCCATCAGCAGGTCCAGCTCGCCGCCCTTGCAGCGCCAGTTGCGGGCGATCAGGCGCAGGCCGCGTCCTTCGAGGAAGCGCTGCGCCCGCGTTTCCGCATCGACGCCGCGCAGCCAGCTCACGGCGTGATCGGCACGCGGCTGGCGTCGGGTGGCGGCAGCAGCGCCGGATCGCCGCCGTTGGTCATCTGCGCGCAAGCGAGCTTGCGGCGCACCGCGCCACTGGTGTCGACGCCAAGCGCGCCGGTGACGCCGGGCACCAGTTCGCCACCGTGCAGCTGGTTGCGGGCGATGCGGCCGGCCAGTGCCTGGGCATCGACGCCGAACGCGAAGAAGCGCGCCGCCTCGCGGCTGCGGCCGTTCAGCGCCTCGTCGCGCACCGTCTGCCGCTGGCCGCCGGATTCGACCAGCCACGGCGCGTCGCAGAAGCGGATGCCAGCCAGATCGCCGTCGCCGACCGATTCGTTGACGGCCGAGGTCGCGTACACCGGCGTGCGGTCGGCGTGGTAGTAGCGGAACAGCGGCCACAGCACGCGCGCCTGGGAGGCGCGGCCGGCCAGGAACACGAAGTCGAAATCGTTGCGCCGCTGCGGGTCGACATCCGGCCCGGCCTTGGCGCGGGCTTCGGCGGCCGCCTTCTTGTCGTTGATCGCGACATAGCGCAGCAGCCGCTTGACCGGATCGGACCAGGCCTGCGGCTCGCCGGAGTAGCGGCCGGATTCGACGACCGTGCCGCCGAGTTCGCGGAAGCGGGCCGCGAAGGCCACCTGCACGCGGTTGCCCCAGTCGGTGGCCGGCACCATGGTCAGCGCGCGCGACAGGCCGCGGGCGAAGGCGTCTTCGGCGGCGGCGCGGGCCTCGTCTTCCGGCGCCAGGCCGAACTGGTACAGGCCGGCCGGCGCCACGCGGTTGCCGTCGAGGTAGTTCAGGCCCAGCACCGGCACCGCCAGCGACGGCGCGGCCGCGACGGCGGTCAGCGCGTCCTTCGGCAGCGGGCCAACGATCACGCCGGCGCCATCGGCCAGCGCCTGCGCGTAGCCGCTGGTGTCGTACAGGCGCGGCGCCGGCTCGCCGGCCGTGCGCGCGGCGCTTTCGTAGCCGGCCCGCAGCGCATCGGCAAGGCTGGCCAGCGGCCCGCTCTGCGGCAGCAGCAGCGCGACGCTGCCGGCGCCGGCCAGCGGCACCGCAGCTGACCCGGCCCCCTGAATCGGCACCGGTACCGCGCCGACGCCGGGCAGCGCCGGATCGGCAAACGAAGTCGACGTGTCGGTGACGAGCAGTGCCGCCAGCCGTTCCTCGCCGGGATGGCGCGGATAGCGCTTGCGCCAGCCGTCCAGCTCGCCGGGCGGCGCGCGGCGGCGGGCCAGCGTCGCCAGTTCCACCCAGCCCCGGGTGATCGGCGTGGCGGCCAGCGCCCGGTTGATCGTGGCGGTATCCAGCGTGGCGCCCTGCAGCAGGTTCCACAGCAGCTCGCGGTTGTCGCCGAGCGCGACGATGCCGCTCAGATAGCGCTCGCGGTTGACCAGCGTGGCGACGGCCGACACCGGATCGTTGCTGCGCGCCAGCGCCTGGGCGCGGACCAGCAGCGTCTGCTCGGCCGTCTGCGGGTCGCCACCGAGATCGCCCTGCGGCAGCAGCCGCAGCGCGCGCTGCGGATCGTTGCGGGCCAGCGCCGTCTGGGCGCGCAGCAGCCGGTAGCGGCCTTGCTGCGCGGCCTGACCGGGCTGATCGCCGAACGGCGCGGGAATCTGGTCGAGCAGCAGGTCGGCGCGCGCCGGGTCGCCGGCGGCGAGGGCGGCGGCGGCGGCGCGCAACCGGAAATCGTTGGCCTCGTGGCCGCTGGCGGCCACCGCTGCGGCCATGAACATCCGCGAGGCGCCGGCCGGGTCGCCCCGGCTCAGCAGCGCCTCGGCCTGGCTGGCCAGCGCGGTGTCGCTGGCGGCCGGTGCAGCGGCGCTCGAATGACCGCTGCCGCCGCCGGGGTAACGGCTGACGATCGGCGTGCCGGTCGATGAACAGGCGATCAGGAACAGGGCGGACGACAGCGCGAGCGTGGCGTGGCGAGTCGACGGAAGGCGTCGCTGGCGCGCGGCGCGGACGTGGCGATTGGAGGTCATCAAGTAAAGTATGGCACGGCCTTTCTGCCGCTGACCCCCGTGTTTCCGTCCGTGACCCTCCCTGTCGAAGGCAGCCTCGAAGCTGGCGCGCTTTACGTAGTAGCCACCCCGATCGGCAACCTTGGCGACCTGTCGGCCCGCGCGCAGGCGGTGCTGGCCGGCGTCCAGCGGATCGCCGCCGAGGACACCCGCAACACCGCCGCGCTGCTCGGTCATTTCGGCATCCGCACGCCGCCGGGCGGGCTGGTGGCGCTGCACGACCACAACGAATCGAAGCTGGCGGATGGCCTGGTCGCCGAACTGGCCGCCGGGGGCACGCTGGCGCTGGTGTCGGACGCCGGCACGCCGCTGATTTCCGATCCCGGCTACGCGCTGGTGCGGGCGGCGCGGCTGGCGGGCCAGCCGGTCTACACGGTGCCGGGGCCGTGCGCGGCAATCGCCGCGCTGTCGATTTCCGGGCTGGCCACCGATCGCTTCCTGTTCGCCGGCTTCCTGCCGGCCAAGTCGGCGGCCCGGCGGGCCGCGTTCGCGCAGCTGAAGGACGAGCCGCGCACCGCGATCTTCTACGAGTCGACCCACCGCATCGAGGACAGCCTCGACGACCTGCTGGCCGAACTGGGCCCGGCGCGCCGGGTCTGCATCGCCCGCGAGCTGACCAAGCGCTTCGAGCAGAGCATCACCCTGCCGGCCGGCGAGCTGCGCGACTGGCAGCGCGGCGATCCCAACCGCGGCCGCGGCGAGTTCGTGCTGGTCATCGAAGGTGCGCCGGATCAGGCCGACAGCCGCGAGGCCGAACGGGTGCTGCGCCTGCTGCTCGCCGAACTGCCGGCCTCGCGCGCGGCGCGGCTGGCGGCGGAGATCACCGGCGCGCCGAAGAAGCCGCTGTACCAGCTGGCGCTGACGCTCGGCGGCGACGCCGCCGCAACCGCAGCCGAATAAGCTCCGTGTCGGCATCCGCTCCTGAAACGCCGGCCTCCGGCGATGCCTTCGCGGCGTTGCGCCATGCCGAATACCGCCACCTGATCTTTGGCAACTTCCTATTCACGATCGCGATCACGATCCAGGAAATCGCCATTGCCTACGAGCTGTACCTGATCACCCGCGATCCGCTGGTGCTCGGTCTGCTCGGGCTGGCCGAAGCGCTGCCGTTCATCGCCGTGGCGCTCTATGGCGGCCATGTCGCCGATCGTCGCGACAAGCGCCGGATCATCCTGCTGGCGCTGGGCTTCATCCTCACCGGCTCGCTGTTCCTGACCTGGCTGACCCTGCCTGCTGTGCGCGCCGGGCTGTCGCAGACCGCGCTGCTGGCCGGCTGCTACGGCGTGGTCGCGGCGTTCGGGCTGGCGCGCGGTTTCCAGGCCCCGGCGGTCAGCGCGCTGCGCGGCTTCCTGGTGCCGCGCGAGCTGTACGCCAACGCCAGCGCCTGGAGCAGCAGCGCCGGCCAGGCCGGTTCGATCCTCGGCCCGGTGATCGGCGGCTTCCTCTATGCCGGTGCCGGATTGACGCGCAGCCTGGTCGTGGTCTGCGCGCTGCTGCTGCTGCAATCGCTGATGGTCCTGCGGATCAGGCCGCGCCCGCCGGTCGCGGTGGCGCACGGCGAATCGGTCTGGCAGAGCCTGAGCGAAGGCCTGCGCTTCGTCTGGCGCTCGAAGATCATCCTGTACTCGATCTCGCTGGACCTGTTCTCCGTGCTGTTCGGCGGCGTGGTGGCGGTGCTGCCGGTGTTCGCCGAGGACGTGCTGCAGATCGGCGCCGGCGGTCTCGGCATCCTGCGTGCCGCGCCGGCGATCGGGGCGCTGGTCACCGTGCTGCTGCTGACCCGTTACCCGCCGATGCGCCATGCCTGGCGCAACCTGCTGATCGCGGTTGCCGGCTTCGGGCTGTCGATCCTGGTGTTCGGCCTGTCGCGCACGCTGTGGCTGTCGGCCCTGGCCCTGTGCGCCAGCGGCGCCTTCGATTCGATCAGCGTGGTGATCCGCAGCACCATCCTGCAGATGATGCCGCCGGATCACCTGCGCGGCCGCGTGCTGTCGGTCAACAGCATCTTCATCAGTACGTCCAACGAGCTCGGCGCCTTCCAGGCCGGCACCTCGGCCGCCGTGTTCGGCGCCACCCGCTCGGTGCTGATCGGCAGCGGCCTGACCCTGGCGATCGTGGTCTGGGTCTGGCGCCGCTCGGGCGAACTGCTGCGGCTGCGGCTGGACCGCGACGCGCGCGACGGCTGAACGCTCAGGCGGCCGGCGGCAGGGTCAGCACGGCCAGCGTGCCCGGCGCGCCGTCGAACAGCCGGGCGTCGCCGCGATGCAGGCGGGCGATGCCGCGCACCAGGCTCAGGCCCAGGCCGTAGCCGGGGCTGTTGCGGCTGGTGTCGAGCCGTACCAGGCGATCGAACACGCGTTCGCGCTGCTCCGCTGGAACGCCCGGGCCCTGGTCGCGGACGGCGATCTGCAGCTGGCCCTGCACCTGCTCCAGCGTGACCGCGATCGCAGCGCCGTCCGGCGAGAATTTCACGGCGTTGTCGAGCAGATTGCAGACCGCCTGGAACAGCAGATCGCGATCGCCGTCGACGGCGCTGCCGTCGGTGGCCGGCAGGCCGATCGACAGCGACACGCTGATGTCGCGCTCGCTGGCCAGCGCCTCGTAGAGGCTCACCGCGTCATCGACCAGCGGCCGCAGGTCGATGCGCTGGAAGCCGCTGCGCAGCACACCCGATTCGATGGTCGCCAGCCGCAGCAGCGAGGCGAACACGGTCAGCACCCGATCGACTTCGCTGCACAGCTCGTCGAGCAGGTCCTGCTGGGCGGCCGGATCGATGGGCGCCGCCAGCCGCGCCATCTCGATGCGGTTGCGCATCCGCGCCAGCGGTGAGCGCAGGTCGTGGGCGATGCTGTCGGTGGCGTGCTTGACCGAGGCCATCAGCTCGCCGATCCGGTCGAGCATCTCGTTCAGCGTCGCGCTCAGGCGGTCGAACTCGTCGTTGCTGCCGCGCAGCGGCACGCGCTGGCCGAGATCGCCGTCGATGATCCGCACCGCCGTGTGGTTGATGATGTCGAGATTGCCGAGCGTCATCCGGCTCGACAGCGCGCCGGCCAGCAGGCCGAGCAGCACGGTCACCGCGAAGCCCAGGCTGGTCGCGCGCTGCAGCGCGTTCACGAAAGCGATGATCTCGTGGTTGTCGAAGCCGACTGCCAGCCGGCTGCCGTCGATCAGGCGGACGATGCGCAGCCGCAGCGTGGCGTCGGCGGCGCGGTGCAGGGTTGGCAGTTCGTACCAGCCGGCGCGCGAGGCCGCCTGCTTCGGCATGGCCGGCAGATTGCCGGCCAGCCACTGCCCGTCCTCGTTGACCAGCAGGTAGGCCTGGCGGCCGTCGGGGTTCTCGGTCAGCCGGCGGCTGATCAGCATCTGCACGCCACGTCGGCCGTCGACGCCGAACTCCGCTTCCAGGATGCGGATCTCATCGAGCACGGTGTCGTCGAGATGCTCCTGCATGAAGCCTTCGGCGAGCCAGCACAGCACCAGGATCATCAGCCCCGACAGACCGATGGTGATGCCGGTGTTGAGCAGCACCACGCGCGCCGACAGCGAACGCAACCACGACAGCCGGCGAGCGGTCATCCGGTGCGGCTCAGAGGATGTCTGCAACCGCTTCCGGCTCGCGCAGGCAGTAGCCGGCGCCGCGCACGGTGTGGATCAGCGGCTTGGCGTGATCGCGGTCGATCTTGGCACGCAGCCGCGATACGTGGACGTCGATGACATTGGTCTGGGGATCGAAGTGATAGTCCCAGACCGACTCCAGAATCATCGTCCGCGTCACCACCTGGCCGGCGTGGCGCATCAGGAATTCCAGCAGGCGGAACTCCTGCGGCTTCAGGTCGATCAGCTGGCCGGCACGGCGCACCTGGCGCGACAGCGGGTCCAGCTCCAGGTTGCTGACCCGCAACCGCGTCACGGTGACGGCGCCTTGGCTGTTGGGCTGCGCCCGGCGGACGATCGCTTCCAGCCGCGCCAGCAATTCCCGGAACACGAACGGCTTGACCAGGTAGTCGTCGCCGCCGGCGCGCAGGCCGCGGATGCGTTCGTCGACATCGTCGAGCGCCGACAGGATCATCACCGGCGTCTGCCGGCCGGTGGCGCGCAGCACGCCGATCACCGCCAGCCCGTCCATCAGCGGCAGCAGCCGGTCGACGATCAACGCGTCGTAGGTTTCGCTGGACGCCAGGAACAATCCGTCGCGGCCGGTGGCGGCGTGGTCGGCAACATGGCCGGCCTCGGCCAGCGCCTTGACCAGGTAGCCCGCCATCTGCAGGTCATCCTCGATCAGCAGAAAGCGCATGGCAGGGCTCGGTGAAGGCAGGGGGAAGGGATCAAACCGGACATCGCGGTGGACATCGGAATTCTCGGCAGCCTGAAGATTCGGCGCACTCTGCCGCGCGCCGGATGGCAACAAGCTGTCCGGTTCATTAACCGTAATTCATCTTGCGTCAACGCTGGGGTCAGGCGCGAGCCGGCAAGGTGCCGCTCCCTTTCCCAGGTCAAGGCGACATGCGCCCCCCCGGACTTTCCGCCGCAAACCTCACCGCTGCCGATCGGCGCCGCATCGGGCCGCTGTTGTGGTCCGTCATCTTCGCCGGCCTGCTGGCCACCATCACGCTCCCGCTCACGTTGGCCGCAGCCGAAGCCGTGGCCGAGGCCACACCGGCCGCTGCCGAATCCGCCGAGCTGAGCGCGGACGGCGGGCTCGACCTGCCGGCCGTGGTCGATGCGGCATTGGCCCGCGATCCGGCAGCGGCGGTGGTCGACGCGCGGCGCGAGGAAGCGCGGCTGCTGGAAGCCCGCGCCGGCAGCCTGCTGGCCGGCGATGTCGCGCTGGCCCTGCGCTGGCAGGACAGCGGCCCGCTCGGCCGCAGCGGCATCCGCGAAACCGAAGGCGGCGTCGAACTGCCGATCTGGCGCATCGGCCAGCGCGACGCGGCGGCGCGGCTGGCCGCCGGCAGCAAGGCCCAGCGCGATGCCGAGGGCCAGAGCCGCGAACTGCGTGTGGCTGGCGAGGTGCGCGAAGCGCTGTGGGCGGTGGCCATCGCCCGGGTCCGTGTCGCGGTTGCCGATGCGGCGCTGGACGCTGCGCGCCGCCTGGAAGCGGCGGTGCAGCGGCGCATCGCGGTGGGCGATCAGGCGGCCGCCGACGAGATTCCGGCCCGCGACTGGCGGCTGGATCGCGAGGCCCGGCGGCAGGAAGCGGACATCGTCCGCGTCCACGCCGAGCTGAATTACCGGCTGCTGACCGGGCTGGACCGGCTGCCGGCGGCGTTCACCGAAGCGGTCGGCCAGCCGCGCGCCGATGGCGGTCATCCGCTGCTGGCGCCGCTTGCCGCCCAGCTGGCCCGCGCCCGCGCCGAGACCGAGTTCGCGCGCCGCAGCCGGGGCGGAAATCCGCGACTGACGCTCGGCGCCCGCAACGAACTCGGCGGGCCGGACAACGGCAACGTCGCCAGCATCGGCGTCGGCATCAGCATTCCGCTCGGCATCACGGCCGCCTCGCGGGCGCCGGAAGCGGCGGCTGCCGTCGCTGCCGCGCAGGCGGAAAGCGAGCTGGCGCTGGCCGAGCGCCGCTACCAGTACCTGCACCACGAGGCCGAGCACGAATTCGAAGCCGCCACCGAGGCGCGCGACCGCCTGCGCCAGCGGGCGGCGCTGGCCGAGCGCGAGCTGGCCCACGCCGCCAAGGCCTTTGCGGTCGGCGAGATCGGGCTCGCCGAGCGGCTGCTGACCGAAACCCGCGCGCGCGGCGTGCTGGGCGATGCCGCCGCCGCTGAACTTGAACACGGGCGGGCCATCGCCCGCCTGAACCAGATCCTGGGAGTGATGCCGTGAAGTCCTGCCGTAACCGTCGAACACTGTGGTTGTCCCTGGCCTTGCTGCTGCCGCTGGCCGGCCATGCCGGTACGGATGAAGTGACGATCAGCGCTGCCCAGGTGGCCGCGCTCGGCGTGCGGCTGGTGGCGCCGCAGCCGGCGGCAGAGGCCGGTGGCCTGCGCTTTCCGGCCCGCGTCAGCCTGCCGGCGACAGCCGAGCGGGCGGTGGTGGCGCCGCTGGCCGGCACCATCGAGACGCTGCAGGTCGGCATCGGCGATGCGGTGCGTGCCGGCCAGCCGCTGGCGACGCTGTTCAGCGCCGACCTCGGCAGCCTCAAGGCCAGCCACCTGCAGCTGCAGGCGGCCGAGCGGCTGGCCCGCGCCGATCGCGACCGCGACGCCGCGCTGTTCGCCGACGGCATCATCGCCGCGCGGCGCATGGACGAGACCCGCAGCCGGCACGCGGTGGCCGCCGCGCAGCTGGCCGAGTCGTCTCAGCGCCTGAAGCTGGCCGGTGCCGCCGCTGGCGAAGGTGGCGTCGGCAGCGCCTTGACCCTGCGCGCGCCGCAGGACGGCGTGGTGCTGGCGCGCAGTGCCGGCATCGGCGAGCGGGTGGAGGCCGGCGCGCCGCTGTTCCGCATCGCCCGTCTCGACCGCCTGCTGCTCGAGGTGCAGGTGCCGGTCGATGCCGCCGCCGCGCTCGCGGTCGGCGATCGGCTGGCGGTGCAGGGCCGTGGCGCCACGGCGCAGGCCACGGCTCGGGTGATCGCGATCGGCGTCGATGCCGGCGCCGGCACCCAGAGCGTGCAGCTGCGCGCCGAACTGGAGGCCGCCGGCGGCGGGCTGCGGCCGGGCCAGATCGTCGAGGTGGAAGTGCGCCGCGCGGCGGCTGATGGCTGGTCGCTGCCGGCCTCCGCCGTGGTCGGCGAGGCCGGCGGCAGCCGCGTCTATCTGCGCACGGCGACCGGCTTCCGCGCGGTGCCGGTCACGGTCGACGGCCATGGCGACGGCCGTAGCATCGTGCACGGCGCGCTGCGCGCCAGCGACCAGGTGGCGGCCAGCGCAGTGATCGCGATCAAGGGCGCGTTCGCCGGCCACGGAGGCGGCGAATGAACCGGCTGATCGAATTCGCGCTGGTCCGGCCGCTGGCGGTGCTGCTGCTGGCGCTGGCGCTGGCCGCAGCCGGCGTGCTGGCCTGGCTGAGCCTGCCGGTCGATGCTTTCCCGGATGTCTCCAGCCCGCAGGTGAAGATCATCCTGAAGGCGCCGGGCATGACGCCGGAGGAGATCGAGGCGCGGATCACCGCGCCGATCGAGGTCGAGATGCTGGGCCTGCCGAAGCAGTCGATGCTGCGCTCGACCAGCAAGTACGGCCTAGCCGATATCACCGTCGATTTCCTTGAGGGCACCGACATCTACTGGGCGCGCAACCAGGTGGCCGAACGTCTGAACGGCGTGATGGCCGACCTGCCGGCCGGCGTCTCCGGCGGTGTCGCGCCGCTGACCACGCCGCTCGGCGAGATGTTCATGTTCACCATCGAAAGCGACACCGCCAGCCTCGCCGAACGCCGCCGGCTGCTCGACTGGACGATCCGCCCGGCGCTGCGCACGGTGCCCGGTGTGGCCGATGTCAACGCGCTTGGCGGCCACGTCGAAAGCTTCGAGGTGGTGCCATCGCCACAGGCCCTGGCGGCGCGCGGCCTCTCCTTCGAAAAGCTGCAGATGGCGCTGGCCGCGAACAACCGCAACGACGGCGCCGGGCGCATGAGCGAAGGCGAGGAAACGCTGCTGGTGCGCACCGAGGGCAGCCTGCGCACGCTCGATGACCTGCGCGCCGTGGTGCTGCGCAGCGAAGCGGAGGGCGGCGTGGTGCGGCTGGGCGAGGTCGCCGAGGTGCGCATCGGCAGCGTCACCCGCTACGGCGGCGTGACCCGCAACGGCAGCGGCGAGACGGTCGAAGGCCTGGTGCTCGGCCTGCGCGGCGCCAATGCCCGCGAAGTGGTGGCCGGCGTGCGCGCCAAGCTCGACGAACTGCGGCCGACCCTGCCCGAAGGCATCACCGTGCAGACCTTCTACGACCGTGGCGACCTGGTCAGCCGCGCGGTCGACACCGTGTCGAAATCGCTGATCGAGGCGGTGGTGCTGGTGCTGGCGCTGCTGGTGGCCTTCCTCGGCAATGTCCGTGCGGCGGTCGCGGTGGCGCTGATCCTGCCGCTGTCGGCACTTAGCACTTTCCTGCTGATGCGGCTGTTCGGCATCAGCGCCAACCTGATGAGCCTCGGCGGGCTGGCGATTGCCATCGGCATGCTGGTCGACGCGGCGGTGGTGGTGGTCGAGAACATCGTCGCCCGGCTGGCGGTGCCGGACCCGGCCCGGCCGCGCGATTTCCAGATCGCCCGCGCCGTGCGCGAGGTGGCCGGCCCGATCGCGGTCGGCATCGTCATCATCATCCTGGTGTTCCTGCCGCTGCTGACCCTGCAAGGGCTGGAAGGCAAGCTGTTCGCGCCGGTGGCGCTGACCATCGTGTTCGCGCTGGCGTCCTCGCTCTTGCTGTCGCTGACGGTGATTCCGGTGCTGGCCGCGCGGCTGCTGCACGACGGCGCGCACGCCGAGCCGTGGATCGTCCGCAAGCTCGCCGCGCTCTACGCACCGCTGCTGCTGCGGGCGCTGGCCCGGCCGCAAGCCGTGATCGCCACGGCGCTGATCGGCCTGCTGGCGGCGGGCATCGTCTACGCGCGCATCGGCAAGACCTTCCTGCCGACGATGGACGAGGGCAGCCTGATCGTGCAGCTGGAAAAGCTGCCGTCGGTGGGGCTGGATGCGTCGCTGGCGCTCGACAGCCGCTTCCAGCAGGCGCTGCTGGCGCGCGTGCCGGAAGTGGCGATGGTGGTGGCCCGCGCCGGCGCCGACGAGATCGGCCTTGACCCGATGGGCCTGAACCAGACCGACACCTTCCTGGCGCTGAAGCCGAGCAAGGAATGGCGCAACCCGGACAAGGACGTGCTGGCCGACGAGATCCGCAAGGTGCTCGCCGATTTCCCCGGCGTCGCCTACGCCTTCACGCAGCCGATCCAGATGCGGGTTTCGGAAATGATCCTTGGCGTCCGAGGCGATGTCGCAATCCGCCTGTTCGGGCCAGACCTCGGCCAGCTCAATGCCAAGGCCGAGGCAATCGCCGCCGAACTGCGCGGCCTGAACGGCGCCGAAGACGTCTACTACACCGCCAACAGCGGCGTGCAGTACCTGCGAATCGCGGTCGATCTGGCGGCGGCCGGCCGCCTCGGCCTGTCGGTCGATGCGCTGGAAGCGCTGCTGCGCGCGCAGATCGAAGGCACCCGGGTCGGTACCGTGCATCGCGACGGCCGCCGTCTGGCGCTGACGCTCAAAGGCCCGGAGACGCTGCGCGCCACGCCGTCGCTGCTCGACCAGCTGCCGATCGCGCTGGCCGATGGCAGAACCGTGCCGCTGTCGGCGGTCGCCCGGCTGGAGCGCGTCGAGGGCCCGGTGCAGGTCAACCGCGAACTCGGCAACCGCAATGTCGTGGTGATCGCCAACGTGCGAGGCCGCGATCTGGTCGGCTTCGTCGAGGAGGCCAAGGCCAAGGTCGCGGCGGCGGTGAAGCTCGATGCCGGCTACAGCTTGAGCTGGGGTGGGGAGTTCGAGAACCAGCAGCGCGCCGCGCGGCGGCTGTCGATCGTGGTGCCGATCGCCATCGGCCTGATCTTCCTGCTGCTGCTGTCGACCTTCGGCTCGCTGCGTCAGGCCGCGCTGGTGCTGCTGAACATCCCGTTCGCGATGATCGGCGGCGTGTTCGCGCTGGGCCTGTCCGGCGAATACCTGTCGGTGCCGGCCTCGGTCGGCTTCATCGCGCTGCTCGGCATCGCGGTGCTGAACGGCATCGTGCTGGTGACCTGTTTCAACCAGCTGCGCGCCGATGGCCTGAGCCTGCACGAGGCGGTGGTGCAGGGCGCGGCGCGCCGGCTGCGGCCGGTGGTGATGACGGCGGCGATCGCCGCGCTCGGCCTGGTGCCGCTGCTGTTCGCCACCGGGCCGGGCTCGGAGATCCAGCGGCCGCTGGCGATCGTGGTGATCGGCGGGCTGATCAGCTCGACCCTGCTGACCCTGATCCTGCTGCCGATCCTGTACCTGCGCCACGCCTTCGGCCGGGTCGCAACCACTGGAGTGCCGGCATGAACGCCGACGTGATGCTGCTGCTGATGGCCGAGCCGGAAAGCGCCGAGCGGCTGGCCGACCTGCTGGCCGGGCTGGGCCTGGCCGAGGGCTGGTACCAGACGCCGGTCGAACTGGCGGGCGGAACCGCGCCGTACCGCAACCGGCGCGAGCAGGTGCGCGGCCGGCGGCAGCGCCTGCGCTTCGAGCTGTTCGCCAGCCGAACCGACGCGGCGCGCATCGCCGCCGAGGTCGACCGCTGCTTCGCCGCCCATCCGGCGCTGGCGGCACCGCTGCAGCGAATCCTGCTGCTGGCCGGGGAATAAACGCCGGCGGTGGATCGTTCTTCGAGCAGGCCGCTGCGGCAGCCCGCCGCCGCCCACGCCGATAACACCTTCCATTCCGTTGTCACGAGGAGATTGCGATGAACCCGATTCCCCTGCGCCTGCCGTTTGCCAGCCTGGTGGCGATGACCCTGATCAGCGCCTGCGGCGGCGGTGGTGGCAGCACCGCCGAGGCCACGCTGGCGCCGGCTTCGGTGGCCGGCGTGGTGTCCGGCAGCCCCGGCGCCCTGAGCCTCGGCGGCGCGGCGATGACCGTCAGCGGCCCGGTCACCGTCAACGGCAAGAGCGGCTCGATCGCCGATGTCCAGCCCGGTGATGTGATCGTCGCCAGCACCCGCGGCCAGACCGCCGGGCTCAGCGCCTACACGGTCACCGCGACCGACGTCCGCATCGAAGTGGAAAGCGCCGTCAGCAGCATCGACCTGGCCGCCTCGACGCTGGTGGTAGCTGGCCAGACCGTGCAGGTCGACGCGCTGACGCAGCTGTACGACGACAACGCCGATGACAGCTATTCGAGCCTGACGCTCGCCGACTTCGCGGCCGGCGACTACGTCGAGGTGTCCGGCGCCCGGCAGGCATCGGGCGCGATTCTCGCGACCCGCATCGAGCGCAAGCGCCTGCGTGCCGGCCAGCCGGGCTATACCGGCATCGAGCTGTACGGCGACATCGCCGGCCTCGACAGCAGTGCGCGCCGCTTCGGCATCGGCAGTTTGCAGGTCGACTACGCCGGTGCCAGCGTCGAAGGCCTGCTTGCCGATGGCGTTCGCGTCGAGGTCAACGGCACGCTGGACGGCAGCCTGCTGACCGCCAGCCGCGTCGAGGTGAAGCGCGCCGAAGGCCAGCGCAGCGCCGAGGTGGAAGTGGAAGGCCCGGTGTCGGATCTCGATCCCGCTGCCCAGACTTTCCGGGCGCTCGGCTACCGCGTGTCCTACGCCGGTGCCCGGGTGCGCGGCACGCTGGTCGACGGCGCCCGGATCGAAGTCGAAGGCCGCTTCGATGCTGCCGACGCCAGCCTGATCCTTGCCCGCGACGTGAAGGTCAAGCAGCGGCGCGGTGGCGATGGCCGCGCCGACGGCGAAGTGAAGGGCGCGCTGTCGGCGGTTGATGCCGCCGCCGGTACCTTCGAACTGGGCGGCACCGGCTACTTCGTCGACAGCGCCACCGTCTTCGATCGCGACGACAGCGATGCCACGCTGGCTGACCTGCGGGTCGGCGACTACGTCGAAGTGAAGTTCCGCTCGACGCGCGTCGAAGCCGGCCGCCTGTACGCGACCAAGGTCGCCTTCGACGACCGCGCCGACGGCGACGGCCGGATCGGCGAATTCGAGATCGAAGGCGGCGTCAGTGCCTTCGTCGACGCGCCCGGCAGCCGCCAGATGAGCCTCAACGGCTATGTCGTCACCCCGTCCGACAGCGCCCGCTACTACGGCAGCCGCAACGACCACCCGCTTACCGCCGATCAGTTCTGGAACGGCCTGAGCGTCGGCCAGCGGCTGGAAGTGAAGGGCACGCTCGGCGCCGGCAACGCGGTCACCGGTCTGCGCTTCGAGCTTGAGGACTGAAGCCCTGCCTGCAGCAGTCGGCGGCTGGCCGCTGGTCGACCCCGCTTCGGCGGGGTCGTCTGGTCTGGCGCCGCCGGCTCAGTAGTCCAGATCCAGCGCCCCGCACAGCCAGTCGATCAGCGGGCCGACCTGCTCGTAGTGGCGGACGATGCGCTTCAGCAGGTCCGGGGCGAGCAGGGTGTCGTCGTCGAGCGCGACCGAGGCGATGTAGTCCTTGCGCTTGATGTCGTCGATCAGCTCGTGCGCCGGGTCGTAGCCGGCCGGCACCCGCTTGGCGCTGTCGCCGCCGAGGTCGCCGAAGGTCTTGCGGAACGCGGCCGAGCGGGTGGCGGCTTTCCAGCTGGCCGGGTTGTTGACCAGGTAGGTGCGGATGCGCTTCAGGGTTTCCGGCTGCGGATGCCAGATGCCGCCGCCGCAGAAGCTGTCGCCGGGCTTGATGTGCAGGTAGAAGCCGGGCGCGTCGAGCCGGCCCATGGTGCCCTGGTCGGCATCGCCGCCCCGGATCACCGCGCGCGTGGCCTGGTGATAGAAGCTGGCGCCGGCCCAGGGCTTGTACGGCGTCTTGTCGGCGGCAAAGCGGGTGTCGCGATGGATGCGGAACATCGAGCCGCCGACCGGCTTCGGATTGGCCACGTACTGGGCGCTGATCGCCTTCAGCGGCGCATCGAGATCGCCGATCAGGCGCAGGAACGGCAGCTTCACCTGCTGCTCGTAGTCGCGCTTGTGGGCGGTGAACCACTCGCGGCTGTTGTTGGCGGCCAGGTCGCGCAGGAACTGCAGCGTGGCGGGCGTGAAGTACGGCGTGGCTTTCGGCATGACCGGTCCGGGCGGGGAAGTGGATGGACGATGCCGCAATGACCCCGCCATTCCAAGCGGCATCGGCTGCGGAAAGCCGGAACCGCGCGGCTGCGCTGCGCGCACATGGCTTGACGTCGGCGCGCGGCAGGCATGTACTGCGCGGCCGCGACAGGCTCTAGTGGCTTGTTTCGGCTAATAAAAGCCTATTTGAAAGTCTGCCCGGACCGTCGAGTCGAGACGCGCGATGTGCCGGGTGCTGCCGCCGCTGCCTCGACCGCCCGCCACCGACGCTCACCGACAGGTCATCCAATGCCGACGCCCACCGCTCCCGCAACGCCACTTCTCAGCTCCGGTCTGGCCGGCATCGGCGGCTTCAGCGCCCCGAAGCGGGTGCTGATGGGGCCGGGCCCGTCGGATGTCCACCCGCGTGTGCTGGCAGCGGCCTCGCAGGGCACCATCGGCCATCTCGATCCCGAGTTCGTGCGCCTGATGGACGAGATCAAGCTGCTGCTGCGCGCGACCTTCCGTACCGAGAACGACCTGACCTTCGCGATTTCCGCGCCGGGCTCGATCGGCATGGAAACCAGCGTCGTCAATCTGGTCGAGCCAGGCGACACCATCATCGTCGCCGTCAACGGCGTGTTCGGCGGCCGCATCTGCGCGATGGCCGAGCGGGCCGGCGCCAGGGTCGTCAAGGTCGCCACGCCGTGGGGCCGGGCGGTCGATCCGGCTGATGTCGAGGCGGCGCTGAAGGCCAACCCGGGCGCCAAGGTGGTGGCCTTCGTGCAGGCGGAAACCTCCACCGGCGCATTGACCGACGCGAAAGCCATTGCCGCGATCGCCCGCGCCCATGGCGCGCTGTCGCTCTGCGATGCGGTGACGTCGCTGGCCGGCGTGCCGCTGGAAGTCGATGCCTGGGGCATCGACGCGGTGTACTCAGCGACCCAGAAGTGCCTGTCGGCGCCGCCGGGGCTGTCGCCGGTCAGCTATTCGGCGGCCGCCGTGGAACGGGTCAAGTCCCGCAAGGTGCCGGTGGTGTCGTGGTTCCAGGACCTGGCGCTGGTGATGAGCTACTGGGGCAGCGGCGGCAATGCCACGGCGCGCCGCACCTATCACCACACCGCGCCGGTCAACGCGCTGTTCGGCCTGCACGAAGCGCTGCGGATGCTGCACGAGGAAGGCCTGGAAGCCAGCTGGGCGCGCCATGCGCGCATCCATGCACTGCTGGCCGAAGGTCTCGAGGACCTCGGCTTCAAGTACGTGGTGCCGAAGGGCGAGCGGCTGCCGCAGCTGAACTCGGTGTGGATTCCGGACGGGGTCGACGACGCCGCCGGTCGTGGCCAGCTGCTCAACGACCATGGTGTGGAGATCGGCGCCGGCCTCGGCGATTTCGCTGGCAAGGTCTGGCGCATCGGCCTGATGGGCCAGAGCTGCACCGAACGCCATGTCGATCTGCTGCTGAACGCGCTGGCCAAGGTCAGCGGCCGCACGCGCTCGACGGTGCGGAAGGCCGAAGCGGCGGTCTGAGCGATCGCGCCGGGCGGCGGCAAGGCCCCGTGCGCAGACATCCGACGGGCAGTCCGGGGATGACCCGGCTGCCCGTTTCTCATGGGCTGTGGCATCGTCCCGGCCACGACGACACCGACACCGGACGCAGGAGACCGCCATGACCGCCCTCGAAAAGCTTGTGATTCCAGAAGTGCGCAGCAAGGTGTCGGCCGAGGAATGGCAGCTCAGGGTCGATCTCGCCGCCGCCTACCGGCTGGTCGCGATGTTCGGCTGGTCGGATCTCGTGTTCACCCACATCTCCGCCCGCGTGCCGGGGCCGGAGCACCATTTCCTGATCAACCCCTACGGCTTCCTGTTCGACGAGATCACCGCGTCGAGCCTGGTCAAGGTCGATCTCGAAGGCCGGCAGGTGCTGGAGTCGCCGTATCCGATCAATCCGGCCGGCTTCGTGATCCATTCGGCGGTGCACGCCGCGCGCGAGGATGCGAAGTGCGTGCTGCACGTGCATTCCGCCAATGGCGTGGCGGTGTCGGCGCGCAAGGAAGGCCTGCTGCCGATCAGCCAGCAGTCGATCTTCGTGATGTCGAACCTCGGCTATCACGACTACGAAGGCGTGGCGCTGCTGGAAGACGAAAAGCCGCGTCTGGTCCGCGATCTCGGCAGCAACAGCTACCTGATGCTGAAGAATCACGGCCTGCTGACGGTCGGCAGCTCGGTCGCCGAAGCCTGGGTGGCGATGTACATCTTCGAAAGCGCCTGCAACATCCAGGTGCGGGCCATGGGCGCCGGCGGCGCCAATGTCGACAACCTGCTGATGATTCCGCAGGACATCCTCGACGGCGGCATGCGCCAGTTGAAGGAAGCGACGCGCGGACAGGGCGCGAGCCTCGTCTGGCCCGGCCTGCTGCGCAAGCTCGACCGCGTCGACCCCAGTTACCGCACGTGAGCGGCATCGCCGCGCTGAGCCTCGCGGCGCTGGCGCAGTGGCGGGCGGCCGGCCAGCGCTTCGACCATCGCGGCCACGCCATCTTCGTCCGCGAAGCCGGGGCGGCGATCGACCAGTCCAGCTCGCTGCTGTGCCTGCACGGCTTCCCGACGGCCTCGTTCGACTGGTACCCGATCTGGGCCGGACTGACCCAGCGCTTCGGTCATCTGCTGGCCTTCGACATGCTCGGCTACGGCTTTTCGGCCAAGCCGGCCGGGCAGGATTACCCGATCAGCACCCAGGCCGACATCGCCGAAGCGCTGCTGCGCGATCGCGGCGTGCGCCGCGTGCACCTGCTGGCCCACGACGTCGGCGATACCGTCGCCCAGGAACTGCTGGCCCGCGACGCCGAACGTCGCGCGCTCGGCGATCGCTCGCTGGAAATCGTCTCCTGCGTGCTGCTCAACGGCGGGCTGTTTCCCGAGACCCACCGCGCCTCGCGCGCCCAGAAGCTGCTGCTGTCGCGGCTCGGGCCGCTGGTGGCGGCCACCATCAGCGAAAAGCGCTTCATGCCGAGCTTTTCGCTGGTATTCGGCCCGCGGACCAAGCCGTCGGCCGAGGAACTGACGGTGTTCTGGTCGCTGCTTGCGCACGACCACGGCCACCGGCGCCTGCACCGGCTGATCCGATACATCCTCGAACGGCGCGCCCACCGCGACCGCTGGGTCGGCGCGCTGCAGACCACTGCAGTGCCGCTGCACCTGATCGATGGCGCGCTCGATCCGATCTCGGGCGCCCACATGGTCGAGCGCTATCGGCAGCTGATCCCGAACCCGGACGTGACCCTGCTGCCCGATGTCGGCCACTACCCGCAGACCGAGGCGCCGGAGGCAGTGCTGGATGCGCTGCTGGCGTTCCACCAGCGGCTGTCGCGCGAGTAGCGCGCCTTCACGCCCGGGTTGTTCCGTGGCCGGATATCGAACCGTATTGCCGTCAGACCTGTCGATCGCCAAGACCGCGACCAGCCACGCCATGCCCCAGAACCCGGATGTGCCCGCCGATGATCCGCGTCGTGATGCGCTGCTGCAGCGGCTGGCGCACGAACTGGCGACGGCCGAGCGCGAGGGTCGGCGTATCCGCCTGCTGACCGAGCAGGTGCCGGATCTGAGCATCGCCGAGGCCTACACCATCACCCGGCTGCGCTTTGCTCATCTGGGTCGCGCCCGGGTCGGCTACAAGCTGGGCTACACCAGTCGGGCGATGCGTGAGCAGATGGGAATTGCCGAACCGAACTACGGCCTGCTGGGCGAAGGCATGGTGCTGGGACCCTCGCCGGTCACTATCGAGGCCGGGCAGCTGGTGCATCCGCGGGTGGAACCGGAGCTGACGCTGGAACTCGGCGCGCCGCTGCAGGGACCCGGTTGCACGGAAGCGGCGGCTTCAGCGGCGATCGCCAAGGTCTATCCGAGTCTGGAAGTGGTCGATACCCGATACCACGCCTACCAGTTCACGCTGCGCGACAACATCGCCGACAACAGCTCGTCGGCGCGTTGCGTGCTCGGCGCGCCGGTGGCGTTCACGCCGCAGCTCGACCTGAAGACCTGTGTCGTCGAGCTGCGCGGCAGCGATGGCGTGCTGGCGTTCGGCGTTGGCGCCGATGCGCTCGGCGATCCGGTGCGGGCCCTGGCCTGGCTCGCCAATGCGCTGGCGGTGCACGGCGAATCCCTGCGGCCCTGCGATCGGGTGATGACGGGCGGGCTGACGCGCGCCTTCCCGATCGCCGCCGGCGAACGGTTGACGGCATCGTTCGCCGGCATCGGCAGCGTCGAACTCCGGCTGCGCTGATCGGCAACGCGGCCGGCGCAGGCTCTGGGCCGGGTCAGGGCCGGATCAGCATCTTCATCGCACCGTCCTGCTTGTCGTGGAAGGTCCGGAACGCTTCGTCGATGCGGGACAGCGGGAAGCGGTGCGTGAAGTAGCTTTCCGGCTCGACGACGCCGGAGGCGATCAGCCGCAGCGCATCGGCCATGAACGGCTGCACCGAGGCGAAGCCGTTCATGTGCAGGCTGATGTTGCGCAGGAACACGTTGGCGAGATCGAGATTGAAGGTGGAATCGCAGAACACGCCGATCGCGGCCACGGTGCCGCCGGCGCGCACCAGGTCGAGACTCATCTGCAGCGATTCCGGCGAGCCGACCACTTCGATCACCTTGTCGAAGCCGCGCCCGCCGGTTTCCGCCAGCGCCCGGGTCTTCCAGTCCTCGTCGCCGATGTTGATGGCGATCGCGCCGCGCCGACGGGCGATGTCGAGCCGGTAATCCAGCCGGTCGAGCACCACCAGCCGGCCCGGACCGCGCTGCAGCGCGATGTCGAGGGTCATCAGGCCGGTCGGCCCGCAGCCGATCAGGGCCACGGTTTCGCCGACCTCGATCGCGGCGAGGCGGTTGGCGATGATCGCCGACGGCAGGTTGCAGGACAGGGTGACCGCCGCCTCGTCGGAAATGCCGTCCGGAATGCGCAGCGCGTGGCCTTCGGCATGCGGCAGCACCAGCGCCTCGGCGTGGGTGCCATTGATGTTGCCGAACGGCACGCCGAATCCGTAGACGGCGCTGTGGCTGGTTTCGCAATGCGCGGTCTGGCCCGCCGCACACATGAAGCAGTGCCCGCAGGACACCGAATAACCCATGCTGATCCGGTCCTTCGGCTTGAAGCGGGTGACCGAGCGGCCGACCTCCAGCACTTCGCCGATCAGCTCATGGCCGGTCTGCGACTTGCCCTTTTCCATGATCGCGTCGAGCGCGCCACGGTACAGGTGCAGATCCGAGCCGCAGATCGAGGTGCCGGTGACCCGGACCAGAAGCTCGTGATCCGCCTGCAGGCGGGCATCGTCGATGTCGGTGCAGCGGATGTCGCCCGCGCCGAAGTAAACCGCTGCCTTCATGTCTCGCTCTCCCCGTGGCCGGTGTTCTGTTGTGCTGGCATCGGCGGTGAACGCTAGACACTTCCCGGCAGCGCCGGAACCCGGCTTGGTGAATATTCCAATGCGGGCCGGCTTGGGGGCGGCGGCGCTCAGTCGACGATCACCAGCCGCACGTCGATGTTGCCGCGCGTCGCGTTCGAGTACGGGCAGACGATGTGCGCCTGGTCGACCAGCGTCTGCACCTGCTCGCGCGCCAGGCCGGGCACGTGGATGCGCAGTTCCGCCTCGATGCCGAAGCCGGTCGGGATCTGGCCGATGCCGACGCGGCCGGTGATCGTGGTGTCGGCCGGCAGCGCCACCTTGGCCTTGCCGGCGACGAACTTCAGCGCGCCGAGGAAGCACGCCGAGTAGCCGGCCGCGAACAACTGCTCCGGGTTGGTGCCGGGGCCGCCGGCGCCGCCGAGTTCGCGCGGCGTCGACAGCTGCACGTTCAGCACCTGGTCGGACGACACGGCGTGGCCTTCGCGGCCTCCGGTGGCGGTGGCTTCGGCGGTGTAGAGGACTTTGGCGATGGACATGGTGGATCTCCTTTCGTTGTGCCGGTGGGCTCGGGGTGAGTCCGGCGGGGCAGGGGTACTGTGCACCGGGTCCAAGTACGATAAGTTGCAATTCGTCTTCAATACTTGATCAATCGTCCTTCAATGACCGATCGCCTGGCCGCTTTGCTCGAACAGTTCCCGGTCAGCGCCCGCGTCTTCCAGACCGGCGTGCTGTGCGGCGTCACCGATCTGGACGGCAGCGGCAGCGCTGGCCAGCTGCACCTGATTCGCCGGGGACGGGTCGACGTACAGCACGGCGAAGGCCGTGCGCCGATCGCCATCCGCGAGCCGAGCCTGCTGCTCTATCCGCGGCCGCTGGCGCATCGCTTCGTCACCGATCCGGACAGCGGCGCCGACTTCACCTGCGCGGCACTGCAGTTCAGCGGTGGGGCCGGCAATCCGATGGCCCGCGCGCTGCCGGCCGTCAGCTGCCTGCCGCTGGCGGCGCTGCACGGCGGCGAGACCGTGCTGGCGCTGCTGTTCGACGAAGCCGCCCAGCAGCACTGCGGCCGCCAGGCCGTGCTCGATCGGCTGTTCGAGGTGCTGCTGATCCAGGTGCTGCGGCAGCTGATGGAACAGGGCCGGACCGAGGTCGGGATGATGGCTGGGCTGGCCCATCCCCGGCTGCGGCTGGCGCTGGTGGCGATGCACGAATCGCCGGCCCGGTCGTGGACGCTGGACACGCTGGCGGCAAGGGCCGGGATGTCGCGCAGCGCGTTCGCGCGCGCCTTTCACGAGGCGGTCGGCAGCACGCCGGGCGCCTACCTGCAGCAGTGGCGGCTGCGGCTGGCGCAGCAGGCGCTGCTGCGCGGCCGGCCGCTGAAGCAGGTGGCCGACGAGGTCGGCTACGGCAGCGAAGCGGCGCTGTCGCGGGTGTTCAAGACGCACGCCGGGCTGTCGCCCCGCCAGTGGCGGCAGCAACAGCAGGGCTGACGCCGCGATCCTCGACGCGGCCGCCGGACAGCTGCGTTCAGACGGCCCGGCCGAAGCGGCGGTGCACGATCAGCCGCTCCTCGCGGTCCGACGCGAACGCGCTGCAGCCGCGCTCGCGCGCCCAGCGTTCGCCGGCGCGCAGCAGCATCACCACCAGGCCCCGGTGCCGATGGGCCGGCTCGATGTACAGGCCCTCGACATAGCCGGTATTCCGGCCCGGCAGGCGGCGCAGGTTGCGGCGTACCGACAGCTCGATATGACCGACCGCCCTGCCATCCGGCGTACGCGCGATCAGTACCTCGTTCGGCTCGATCAACTTGCCGAGGAAGTAGCGCTCGATCTCGTACTCGTGGCCGTCTTCCTCGTCGTCCCAGAGCAGGTTGCGCAGCCGCTGCCAGTCCTCGCTGTCGACCGGCCGCACCGGGTGGATCCGGTACGGCAGGCTGCTGTTGCTGGCCTCGCGCGGCAGCCGCAGTTCGTCGCTGGCGGCCATCAGGCGGCCACGCTGCTGCGCATCGACTGGCGCATCGAATCGGCATCCCGCCCTGGTGGCAGCCCGAACAGGCGGCGGTACTCGCGGGTGAACTGCGGCACGCTTTCGTAGCCGACGGCGAACGCCGCGCGGCTGGCCGGAATGCCCTGCGCGATCATCAGCCGGCGGGCCTCGATCAGCCGCAGCTGCTTCTGGAACTGCAGCGGCGACAGCGAAGTGATGGCCCGGAAATGGGCATGGAACGACGACGGGCTCATGCCGGCGATCGCCGCCAGCCGCTCGACCGGCAGCGGCCGGCCGTAGTCCTGGCGCAGCAGGGCTACCGCCCGGGCCACGCGGTGCGCCTGGCTGTCCGGCGCGCCGATCCGGCGGATCGCCGCGCCATGCCGGCCGGCCAGCAGCCAGTAATGCAGCTCGCGCATCAGCGCCGCCCGCAGCACCGGAATCGACTGCGGACGATCAAGCAAGTGCAGCAGGCGCAGCGCGGCATCGGCGGTTTCGGCGTCCGTGGGTTCGACGCAGACCGCCGTCGCCAGCGCCGATTCTCGATCCGCCACCGCCGTCGGATCACCGGCATCGGCGCTGCGCATGTCCTCGACCAGTTCGGCGATCAGCGCGAAATCGAGATCGATGACCAGCGACAGATACGGGGCGCCGGTGATCTGGCTGCTGGTCGGCATGTCGGCGCTGATCAGCAGCGAATCGCCGGCGCCGAAGGCCAGGGTCCGTGCGCCGGTGGTGACCTGCTTGCGGCCCTGCAGCACCAGGCAGGCCAGTGGCCGGGCGATGGCGTGCTCGATGCCGCCGGGTGCTGCCGCGCGGATCAGCATCAGGCCATCGATCGGCGACAGCACCGCCGTGCCCGTGGCCGGCACGGGCACGGTGGCGAACTGGCGCAGCACGGTCTGGCGCAGGGCATCGGACATGGCCGGATGGTAGCGGCCTGCTGATGACGTTGCAGTCAATTTCGGAGGATCAGGCAAGTCATGCCGAGTTTCCGGTAACGACGCCTGCCGCCGCGCTGGCCAAGCTGTGGCCACGGTAACGGCTGGCCAGCAAGGCCGCCGCCGCCGCACCCCCCGCACCCCCATCCAAGCGGCCGGCAGACCTGCCGGCCGCGCGACCGGAGAACCCCGATGTCCCAACCGACCCTCACCCTGATCACCGGTGGCAGCCGTGGCCTTGGCCGCAACACCGCCTTGCACGTTGCCCGCAGTGGCGGCGATGTCGTCATCACCTACCAGCAGCGCCGCGCCGAGGCCGAAGCGGTGGTTGCCGAGATCCACGCGATGGGCCGCAAGGCGGTGGCGCTGCCGCTCGATACCGGCCGCGTCGCCAGCTTTCCGGCCTTCGTCGAGCAATTGCGCAGCGCGCTGCGCGATACCTGGCAGCGCGATCGTTTCGACCACCTGGTCAACAACGCCGGCCATGGCGAAGTGGCGCTGGTGACCGACACCACCGAGGCCCAGTTCGACGCCTTGGTGAACGTGCATTTCAAGGGCGTGTTCTTCCTGACCCAGGCGCTGCTGCCGCTGCTGGCCGACGGCGGCCGGATCGTCAACCTGTCGTCCGGGCTGACCCGCGTGTCGGCGCCCGGCTGGTCGGTCTACGCGGCGGCCAAGGGCGCGGTCGAAGTGCTGACCGTCTATCTGGCCAAGGAACTCGGCAGCCGCGGAATCACCGTCAACACCGTGGCGCCAGGCGCGATCGAGACCGATTTCTTCGGCGGCGCGGTGCGCGACACGCCGGCCTTCAACCAGTTCTTTGCCGGCATGACGGCGCTGGGCCGCGTCGGCCTGCCGGATGACATCGGCCCGATGATCGCCAGCCTGCTCGGCCCGGCCAACGGCTGGGTCAATGCCCAGCGCATCGAGGTGTCCGGCGGCCAGGGCATCTGAAGCCGGCGGCCGGTCGGTCGGCTGCCGGCGGGACGATGCGCGCGGGGGCTTTAATCCGGCGCGAATCGTCCCAGCTTTCCGGCAAGCCCCACACCCGCTCCACCGATGCTGATCGCCTGTCCGAGCTGCAATGCCGTCAACCGCGTTCCCGAGCCGCGTCTCGCAGACGCGCCGACCTGCGGCCGCTGCAAGTCGCCGCTGTTCAGCGCCCGGCCGCTGTTGCTGACGGCGGCCAATTTCGATGCCCAGCTGACGCGCGGCGAACTGCCGCTGATCGTCGATTTCTGGGCGCCCTGGTGCGGTCCCTGCCTGTCGATGGCGCCGAGCTTCGAGCGCGCCGCCGCCGAGATCGAGCCGCAGGCGCGGCTGGCCAAGCTCGATACCGAAGCCGAAGCGGCGCTTGCCGCCCGCTTCAACATCCGCAGCATCCCGACCCTGATCGCCTTCCGCAGCGGCCGCGAGATCGCCCGCCAGTCCGGCGCGCTGCCGCTGCCGGCGCTGCTGCAGTGGATGCGTCGCGCGATCGCCTGACGGCCGCAGCGTCATGACGCGCCGCAATTCGCCCGCCGACATCGCCACCCTCGATGACCTGAGCGGGCTGGCCGATCTGGTCGTCGACAAGCGCCAGGACAAGCGCGCCAATGCCAAGCGCAGCCACCGCAACCGTCATTACGAGCGCCAGTTCCTGCGCAATGCCGCCGGCCTGCCCATTGCCGACGATTGGGCCGACGATCGGGCCGTCGACCCGCCCGATGAGCTGGCGGGAAACAGGACTGGCGACTGAAGTGACGTCCTGCGGGCTTGCGGTCTTGAACGCGGACTAATACTGTCCGCGTTATGGCTCACCTCGGAACCAGCGTCGAATACGGTCTGCACTGCCTGCTGTGGCTGGCGGAGCCGGGCGCCGCCGCGGCCAGCAGCCGCGATCTGGCCGAGCTGCAGGGGGTGTCGCCGTCGTTCGTCGCCAAGATCTTTCCGCGCCTGGAGAAGGCCGGGATCGTCAGCGCCACGCCGGGCATCCACGGCGGCTACCGGCTGGCCCGGCCGGCGGCGCAGATCAGCGTGCTCGCGGTCGTCGACGCCATCGAGGGCCGCAAGCCGCTGTTCGAGTGCCAGGAAATCCGCAGCCGCTGTGCGCTGTTCAAGGGTCGGGCGCCGGCCTGGTCGACGCAGGGCGTCTGCTCCATCCACGCGGTGATGCTGCGCGCCGAACAGCGCATGCGCGACGAGCTGGCCGGCAGCTCGCTGGCCGATCTGGCCGGCACCGTGGCGCGCAAGGCCCCGGCCGGCCTCGATGGCGAGGTCCGCGTGTGGCTCGGTGACCGGCTGCAGGCGCGGCTCAAGGCCCGTGCCGGCGATGGCCTGGCACGCGGCACCGGCAAGCGCGCCACCGAAACGGACGCGCGGGCCGCGCGGCCACGGCGGCGCGGCACACCGTGAGGCGCTTCGGCCGCTTCATTTTCCAGACATCACCCCGGCAAGACGCCGTGCCAGGGGCGAACACCGACGATCGGCGAACCGGGGAGCGATCACGATGAGCAGCATCGACCAGTACGGCAGCAACGGGCAGCGGAGCGGGAATGCCGATGGCGGCGGCGCAATGGTTGTCGGCGAACGCCGGCGGGCGGTCGTTCTCAGTGTCGTCGCCGTGCTCCACTGCGCCATCGCGCTCTGGCACGGCAGTGCCCACCTCGCGGTGCCGGTGCCGCTGAGCCCTTTGCAGACCGCCTTCGTCGGGCTCGTCATCGTCACCTTGCCCTTGCTGGCCACGGCGCTGCTCTGGACCCGGGCCCGGCCCGGCGCCGCCATCCTCTACACCGGCGCGATGCTGGCCTCGCTGCTGTTCGGCGTGATCAACCACTACCTCCTGGTGTCGCCCGACAACGTCATGTGCGTGCCGCCCGGCGCCTTCCGTCTGCGCTTCGTGCTGTCGTCGGCGCTGGTGGCCGGCAGCGAGTTGATCGGCACGGTCCTCGGCGTGCTGGCGGTTCGGCGCTGGCGTCGCTGAGCGCGCGGCCGCCGGTCACCTGATCTCAGGTGGCCCGCTGCAGATCGGCCACCATCGCCGCCAGGAACTGCGTCGCTTCGCCGCCGGTGACGCAGCGGTGATCGAAGGTCACCGACAGCGGCAGCACCCGGGCGATCACGATCTGGCCGTCGACCGGCACGACAGCGTCGCGAATGGCGCCGGCGGCGACGATGGCGACGGTCGGCGGCAGGATCACCGGTGTCGCGTACTTGCCGCCGAAGCGGCCGAAGTTCGACAGCGTGATCGTGTAGCCGCGCAGTTCCTCGGCCGGCACGTTCCGGGAGCGCACGGCGTCCTTCATGTTCTGCAGGCCGCTGCGCAGCGACTCGGCACTGCGGCTGGCGACGTCCTGCAGCACCGCGACGAACAGGCCGTCCGGCGTGTCGACGGCGACGCCGAGGTGGATCTTGTCGAGCACGCGGCGGCCCATCTCGCTGGCTTCGTACCAGGCGTTCAGCGCCGGCTGCGCCTGCACGCCGGCGACCAGCGCACGGATCAGCCGCACGGTGAGGTCCTGCGGCGTGGTCCAGGCGTGCAGCACCGCGTCGTCGGTGACGGTGGTCGGCATCACCTCATCGCGGGCCTGGCTCATCGCCCGCGACATCGCCTTGCGCGGGCCCTTCAGCTTTTCCAGCGGGCCGACATCGGTCAGCACCCGGTGCACGCGCTGCACGTCGGCGGCGGTGATCATGCCGTCCGGGCCGCTGGGTGTGACGATGCTGAGATCGACGTTGAGCCGGTGGGCCAGCGCCCGCACCGCAGGAATCACCTTCAGGCCAGTGCCGTTGCCGCCGACCTGGGTGGCCTTTTCGGCGACCACGTCGCTGCCGGCGCGCATCGCGCCGACCACGGTGCCGGTGTCGGTGATCGCGCCGCTGCGGGCACCGCCGTGGTCGGCAGCCGGCCCGTCGCCAGGTGCGGCTGCGGCGGCGGCATTTCCTTCGAATTCCACCAGCGGTTTGCCGACTTCGATGGTGTCGCCGGCCGCGCCGTGCAGCCGCGCGATGACGCCGGCCTGCGGGCTCGGCACTTCGACGACCGCCTTGGCGGTCTCGACGGCGACCAGCGGCTGGTCGATGGCGACCCGGTCGCCGACCTTGACGTGCCACTCGCGGATATCGGCTTCCTGCAGGCCTTCGCCGAGGTCGGGGAGCTTGAAGATGGACATGTTCGCGGTCTCGAAAAAGAGGGATTGCGCAAGGCGCGGTGACGGGATCAGCGCGGCGCCATCTCGAACACCTTGCGCACCTCGTGGAGGATGCGGCTGACATCCGGGATGTAGACGCGTTCCTGTCGGGCCAGTGGCATCGGCGTGTCGTAGCCGGCCACCCGCATGACCGGCGCGAACAGGCTGAGCAGGCCGTGTTCGGCCAGGCCGGCGGCGATCTCGGATGCCCAGCCGCCGGCGCGGGCGGATTCCGAGACGATCACGCAGCGGCCGGTCTTGGCCACGCTGTCGAGGATGGTGTCGAGATCCAGCGGCTTCAGCGTCGCCACGTCGACGATCTCGGCGCTGATGCCGTCCTCGGCCAGCCGGTCGGCCGCCAGGCGGGTGTCGTGCATCATCGCGCCCCAGCTGACCAGGGTGATGTCGGTGCCCGAGCGGTCGATGAAGCAGGTGTCGAGCGGCAGCGCCTCGCCGCTGTCCTCGACCGGCTGCTTGAACAGCCGGTACAGCCGCGTCGGCTCCAGGAAGATCACCGGGTCCGGATCGCGGATCGCCGCCAGCAGCAAGCCGTAGGCGCGCGCCGGGCTGCTCGGCGCGACGACTCTCAGGCCGGGCAGATGCGCGAAGGTCGCTTCCAGCGATTCCGAGTGATGCTCCGGCGCGTGGATGCCGCCGCCGTTCGGCGCGCGGATCACCAGCGGGCAGCTGAGCCGGCCGCGCGTGCGGTTGCGGTAGCGCGTGGCGTGGTTCACCACCTGGTCGAGGCAGGGATACAGGAAGCCGGAGAACTGGATTTCGGCCACGGCGCGGATGCCCTGCGTGCTCAGGCCGATCGCCATCGCGGCGACCAGCATTTCGGCCAGCGGCGTGTCGATGACGCGCTCCGGGCCGTAGCGGTCGAGCAGGCCCAGCGTGGCGCGGAACACGCCGCCGTTGCGGCCGATGTCCTCGCCCAGCACGACGACGCGCGCGTCGCGCTGCATTTCCGACGCCAGCGCCAGGTTCACCGCTTCGATCAGCGCGAGGTCAGCCACGGCAGCGCTCCGGCATCGTCGGGAAGTCCGCGCCGGCGACGGCGCGGCGCGTGATCAGGATGTTCATCCATGTCCTCCGTCGACCGGGCCACGCGCCCGGACCTCGTCCCGCTGCCAGCGCATCGACAATGGCAGCTCGGCATACAGGTGATCGAAGATCGCTTCCGGCGCCTGCGGCGGCAGGTTCAGGAAGGTCTGCGCCGCCGCTTCGGCAGCGGCCGTGCCGTCGGCGATCAGCGCCGCCTCGTCGTCGGCCGACCAGAAGCCGGCCGCTTCCAGATAGGCCTTGTAGCGCTTCACCGGGCAGCGCTCCCAGGCTGCCGCGACCTCGGCTTCGGCGCGGTAGCGGCGGGCGTCGTCGGCGGTGGTGTGGTCGTGCAGCCGGTAGGTCAGCGCTTCGATCAGGCTCGGGCCACCGCCGTCGCGGGCCCGTTCGATGGCGGCCGACAGCACGGCGCGGGTGGCGATCACGTCGTTGCCGTCCACCTGTTCGCTCGGCAGGCCGCCGGCCAGGCCTTTCTGGGCGAAGGTCGCGGCGCCGGTCTGGCGGTGGCTCGGCATCGAGATCGCCCAGCCGTTGTTGCTGACCAGGAACACGATCGGCAGGTTCCAGATGCGCGCCGCGCTGATCGCTTCGTACCAGTCGCCCTTGGAGGTTGCGCCATCGCCGCAGGAGGCCAGCACCACGCGCCGCTCCTGCTTCAGCTTGATCGCGTAGGCCACGCCGATGGCATGCGGCACATGGGTCGCGATCGGCACCGACAGCGGGAAGTCGTGGTGGCTCGGCGTGCCTTCCGGATAGGCCATGCCGCGCTCGTCGCCGCCCCAGTACTGCAGGATCGCGTGCATCGGCACGCCACGCGCGAACTGGGCGGCGTACTCGCGATAGGCGGGAATAAAGATGTCCTCGGCGGCCAGCGCATGGCCGATCGCCGTGCCGATCGCCTCCTGGCCGAGCACGGCCGCGTACGTGCCGAGCAGGCCGGTGCGCTGCAGCGCCACCGCCTTCTTGTCGAACAGCCGGGTGCGCACCATCAGCGCGTACATCGCCCGGGCCTGCGCGCGGTCGCGGGCGAAGGCGGGTGGATCGGCGGTCAGGCTGCCGTCCGGGTTCAGGTAGCGGGTCAGGAAGACCTCGAAGGCGGCCACGCGGGTGGTGGCCGGGGACGGTTCGATCATCGTGCGCTCCGGGCGGGGGCATGGCCCGCATGACGCGGGTTCGCGATCTGCCGGCCGACGGTAGCACGCGGGATTTGCCGCTTGAAATGGCGGCCGACCGGGCTTCCGGCGCTGCAGGACAAGCGTGCCTCGGCAGCCGGCGAGCGGCCATCGCGGCGGCAGGTCGGGTACCCTGTCGGCCTGGCTCGCACCCTTGGCACTCCTGCCCCCGACGCCAGGCCTTAGGGCCGATCTCCTGATTTCGGCCCATCGCGCGCCGCCCGCCTTGCCGGCCGGCGCATTCCGCGGCCCGCAAGCGGGTCAACCCGGTCTCGATGCGCGCAGCGGCTGCGCGCCGACCCCGATGGTCATGGCGTGATCCCGTTGCCGGCCCGGCTGGCGGTAGGGATTGCGCCCGGCGGCTGGCGTCCAGAACGACGCCGTCCGGCCCGCCGCGCGTCGACCGGACGCACGAAGGAGCACTGCACCCCATGTTGTTGGCAACCGATCTCGATGGCACCTTCCTCGGCGGCAGCGCCGCCGACCGTCAGCAGCTGTACCGGCTGGTGGCCGGTCATCCCGACATCCGACTCGCCTATGTCACCGGCCGCGGCCTGGAAACCGTGCTGCCGCTGCTGGCCGATCCATCGCTGCCGCAGCCCGATTACATCGTCTGCGATGTCGGCGCGACCGTCGTCGACGGTCTGAGCCTGCAGCCGATCCAGCCGCTGCAGCACGAGATCGCGCTGCGCCGCCGAGGTGATCACGCCGGCGATGCACGACCGGGCGGCCGAGCTGCACTGCGAGCTGCTGTTCTCGGCCGAGCGCTACCTCGACGTGCTGCCGCGCGGCGTCAACAAGGGCTCGACGCTGAGCGCGCTGGTCGCCCAGCTCGGCATCGATCCGGAAACGGTACTGGTGGCCGGCGACACGCTGAACGACCTGTCGATGTACGAGCAGGGCTTCAAGGGCGTCTGCGTCGGCGAATCCGAGGCCGGCCTGCTGGCGGGCACGCAGCGAATGGCGCGGGTGCTGCACGCCACGCGGCCCGGCTGCGGCGGCATCCTGCAGGCGCTGAGCCATTTCGGCTTCCTCGGCGAACGCGGGCTCGACAGCCTGCGCACGGCCGTGCAGGAGCCGGGCGAATCGGAGCTGGTGGTAGTCTACCACCGGCTGCCGTACGAGGAGGCGATCGTCGATGGCCGCGTGCTGCGCCGCCGGCACGGCTCGCCGAACGGCATCATCCCGACCCTGCTGAGCCTGTTCAGCGGCGGCCAGCGCGGCGCCTGGGTGGCGTGGTCGACGATCGACCCCGACACCGGCGCGTTCGAGGCGCGCACGGCGGTCGATGTCGAGCGCTATCCGAACCTGGTCGCCGCCCGGGTGGCGCTGACCGCCGACGATGTCGAGGTGTTCTACAAGCGCTTCTCGAAGGAAGCCTTCTGGCCGACCCTGCACACGTTCTGGGAGCGGGCGACGTTCCGCGACGACCACTGGCAGATCTTCGTCGAGGTGAACCGCAAGTTCGCCATCGCCGCCGCCCGCGAGGCAGCGCATGGCGCCACCGTCTGGATTCACGACTACAACCTGTGGCTGGTGCCGGCCTTCCTGCGCGAGCTGCGCAGCGATGTCCGCATCGCCTTTTTTCACCACACCTATTTCCCGTCGGCGGACGTCTTCAACGTGCTGCCTTGGCGGCGCACGATCGTCGGCAGCCTGTTGCAGTGCGACTACATCGGCTTCCACATTCCACGGCAGGTCGAGAACTTCATCGACGTCGCCCGAGGCGTGATGCCGATCAAGCCGCTGGCCTGGGAAAGCTGCGCACCGCGTTATCTGACCTACGGCTGCGCCGTCGGCCTGGACCGCATGACCTCGATGATCGAGGTGCACGGCCGCCGCGTGCGGCTGGGCGCGCACCCGGTCGGCCTGGATGTCGAACGCATCGAAGCGCTGCTGGCCACCGAGCGCGTGCAGGCGCAGATCGAGACGCTGCGCGGGCAGCTCGGCGCGATGCGGCTGATCCTGTCGATCGAGCGGCTCGACTACACCAAGGGCACGCTGGAAAAGCTGCTGGCCTACGAGGCGCTGCTGGCCGCGCGCCCGGAGCTGCACGGGCAGATCACCCTGCATGCGGTCTGCGTGCCGGCCGCCAAGGAGATGATGGTCTACGCCGAACTGCAGACGCAGATCGAGCAGGTGGTCGGCCGCATCAACGGCCGCTATGGCCGGCTCGACTGGACGCCGCTGCGCTACTTCTTCCGCGCGGTGCCGTTCGAGGACCTGCTGGCCAGCTACGCGAACGCTGCGGTCATGTGGATCACGCCGCTGCGTGACGGCCTGAACCTGGTCTGCAAGGAGTTCATCGCCGTACAGGGCGCGCGCCAGGGCCACGGCGTGCTGGTGCTGTCGGAGTTCGCCGGCGCCGCTGCCGAGCTGAAGGAGGCGCTGCTGACCAATCCGCACGACCCGGCCGACCTGCTGGCGGTGATCGGCACGGCCATCGACATGCCGCCCGACGAAGCCACGCAGCGGCTGCGCGGGCTGCACGATGCCGTGCGCCACAACGACGTGCAGCGCTGGCGCAGCGAGTTCCTGGCCGCCGTCGGCTGAAGCACCAGCGGCGGCGCAGGGCGTCGGTGGCCCGCCCCGCGTCGCCGCCCCGCGTCGCCGCCCCGCGTTGTCGCTGCGCGAGAGCTCAGGCGCGCAGGCTGAGCCAGCGTTTCGACTTCACGTCGACGTAGCGGAGGGTGGTCTTCTTGAAGTTCAGGTCGACGAACAGCTCGGCCTGCATCTCGCCGTTGCGCCAGCACATCGCGACGCTGGAGTCGTTCGAGTACATCAGGTGGAACACGCCGTCGAAGGCCGGATGGCTGCAGCGGAATTCCATCAGCGCGATCAGTCTCCGCACAACCGGCTGCTGCACGGCAGTGTCGATCTCCGCCAGCGTGTAGTGATGGCGGTTGATGTCGCGCAGCTCGCCGCTGGCTTCCATCAGCTCCGGATCGTTCTGGCCGGCCAGCAGGCCGACGTAGTAGACCTGCGGGATGCCGGGCGCGAAGAACTGGATCGCGCGGGCGGCGATGTAGGCGTCGTCGTTGCGCTTGAGCGCGTCGTAGTAGGTGCAGGTGAGCTGGTAGATGGCGCCGACGGTATGCACGTTGGCCGCCGAACGACGCAGGATCGGATCGGCCGAGCGCGAGCCGACGTTGTCGATCACCGCCTGGATCTCCGCCTTCGGCAGCACGCCCTCGACATCGGGGATGCAGATGCCGTCGTGTGTGTCGAGCACGGTGATCTGGTTGCGCGGGCACATGCGCAGCCACTGCTTGAGGTAGGTGCTGTTGTTGTCGAGCAGCGTGTACAGCAGCAGCGGCGGCAGCGCGAAGCCGTACGGGTGCATGCCGTGCAGCGCGATCGCGTACTGGAAGCTGGCGTGGTCGTGCACTTCCGGTAGCGTTTCCACGCCGTGCTCCTGGGCGACGCCGTTGATCCACTTGAGGATGTCGTAGACATCCGGCTCGACCAGGAAGCAGGAGGTGCCGATCTTCTTGGTCGTGTAGCCGAAGGCGTCGAGGCGCAGCAGCCGCACGCCGCGCGCGGCGAGGAAGGCGATGGTGTCCTCCATCAGCGCATAGGTCTTCGGCGAGGAATAGTTCAGGTCGATCTGGTGCTCGGTGAACGTGCACCAGACCTGGCCGGTGCTGCCGTCGGCAAAGCGCACGTCGCGGAACGGCTCCTTCTCCTTGCGGATGTGGATGCGGGCGAGATCGTCCGGCGAGATCGGCCCCAGCTGGTCGACATGGACAAACAGCTCGGCGTGTTCGGATTGGTGACCCCGGGCAATGAAGTCCTGGAATTCGGCCGACTGATCGCTGATGTGGTTGAGCGTCAGGTCGAGGCAGACGTCGTAGCGCGCCGCCAGCGCCTCGATGTCGGCCCAGCTGCCGTGGCGCGGGTCGATTTCCTTGTGGGTCAGCGGCGAGAACCCGCCATCGGCGTTCGACGGATACGGCGGCAGGATGTGGATGCCGCCGATCGCCCGGGCGAAATGGCGGTCGATCACCGCGCGCAGATCGGCCAGATTGGCGCCCATGCGGTCGGGGTAGGCGATCAGCTGGATCTTGTTGGTCAGCGGCAAGGGCGTTCTCCTGAGGGCGTGGATCGGGTGTCTCAGCCGGCGTCTTCGCGCGCCTGCGCAGCCGCCACGGCGCTCGGCTGCGCAAGCCCGGCGAGGGCGGCCAGGTGTGGATCCGCCAGCGCGTCGCGGCTCAAGTGCAGCTGGCGCTGCGGAAACGGGATCTCGATGCCGTGCGCCGCGAACTGGCGATGCACGCGGCGCAGCAGTTCGCGGCCGACTTCCCATTGCATGATCGGGTGGGTCTTGATGCGGCCGCGGATCACCAGCGCCGAGTCCTCGATGCGCTCGACGCCGAAGATCTCCGCCGCCGCGAGAATCTTTGGGCCGTAGACCGGATCGGCCTGCAGCGCGTTGCCGATCTCGCGCAGCACGGCGATTGCCCGGTCCGGGTCGGCGCGCAGGCTGATGCGGATGTCGAACAGGGAGGCCGACCAGCCGCGCGTGGCGTTGCTGACCGTGTTGATGCTGCCGTTCGGGAAGATGTGCACGACGCCGCCGAGATCGCGCAGCACCACGGTGCGCAGCGTCATCATCTCGACCAGGCCGCCGGTGCCGTTGATGGTCACCACGTCGCCGACCCGCATCTGGTTCTCCATCACCATGAAGAAGCCGGTGATGACGTCCTTGACCAGCGACTGAGCACCGAAGCCGACCGCCAGGCCGATGATCCCGGCCGACGCGATCAGCGGCCCGACCTGCACGCCGAGCTGCATCAGCAGCACCAGCGCCAATGTCACGAACAGCACGATGCGGATCATCTGGGTCAGCAGGTGCACCAGCGTCTCGATCCGCTTGCGCGCCTCCACCGGGTTCTCGTCGGCGCTTTCGGCGCGCGCCAGCAGCCGGGTGCCGAGCCGGCCGAGAAACACCTTCAGCGCCCGGGTCAGCAGCCACCAGAGCAGCAGCACCACGGCGACCCGCAGGCTGGCCTGCAGCAGGTCGGTGACATTGACGAGTTCCAGCAGCGTTTCGCGGTCGATCATCGGCAGACGGCAGGGCGGACGGAATCAGCCGCGCCGGTCCCCGCAGGGCCGGCGCGTTGCCCGCGCAGCGCGCGGGTCTTCAGGTCCGACCCCGATGAATTCGCCGAAGTTCAATGCAATTGATGCATCAGCTGCGAATGCGTCGTCAAAGTGCCGTCAACGGTCGGCATTTGAGTAAACCGCTGCCGTTCAATCGCCCGGCTGCAGGCCGCTCAGCAGCCAGACGTGGAAATCCAGCGCATAGTCGCGGTGGATCGCGATGTGGATCGGCTCCAGCTCGGCGGTGACGTCGAAGCGGCCGGCCATGCTGGCCGGCAGCGCGGCTTCGCGCGACACGAACACGAAGCTGCGGCCATCGAGACCATCGAGCGTGGTCGACATCGCGTAGTAGTCGTCGGCCTTGTGCCCGGGGTTCCACTTCAGCATCGTCCGGCCGGCGGTGCCCGCGTAGTAGCGCGCCTCGGCGATCAGATCGCGGGCGTCGCCGAGCAGGATCGCCTCCGGATGTGCCGCCTGCCGTGCAGCAAGCTGCTCGCCGTACTGGCGCCAGCCGCGCACCCGCTTGTTCAGCACGTCGTTCTTGCGGTTCAGCTCGATGCCAGCGGCAGCGGCCAGCGCATCGAAGTGGTAGGCGACCGCGGTGACCGCCAGATTCAGCGCCAGGGCCGCCATCAGCAGCGATCGCCGGCCCGTTTCCAGCAGCCGGGCGACGACGAACAGGGTGCCGCCGACATAGGCCATCGCTGCCCAGTTGGCGTTGGCGCGGCCGATCAGCGACTGCGCGGTGATCGCGCCCAGGAAGGGCAGCGCAAAGCAGGCCAGCAGCCGGTAGCGCTCGTCGCGCAGCCATTGCTTCGCGGCCGCCAGCTGCACCAGCCAGGCGATGAACAGCACCGGGCCGAGGATGCCGAGCTGGCCGGCGATGAAGTCGCCGAAGGATTTCCAGTTCAGGCCGTGTTGCCCGCCGTTCAAACCGCCTTCCAGACCGGAAATCTGCGCGGTATGGCCCAGGGTCGGCCAGCCATTGGCGGCGTTCCAGATCAGGTTCGGCGCGAAGATCAGCGCGGCGAGCGCGGCGGTGACATACAGCTTCGGGCTGCGGAAGTGCGCGCGCAGGCCCGGCGTGATCGCCAGATGCAGCAGCACCGACACCGCGAAGATCGCCATCGTGTACTTGGTCAGCAGCCCCAGGCCGCTGGCGATACCGGCCGCCAGCCACCAGCGCCAGGTGTCGTGGTCGAGCGCCTTCAGGTAGGCGTACAGCGCTGCCGACCAGCACAGGAACAGCGGCACGTCGGTGGAGATGATCACGCTCGACAGCGCCACGCCCGGCAGGGTGATGAACACCACGGCGGTCCAGAACGCGGTGCGGGCGTCGAACAGGCGGCGGCTGATCGCCCAGATCAGCAGCGTGGTCAGCGGGTACAGCAGCAGCGCGCCGGATTTCACGCACAGCGGGCTGTCGCCGCAGACCGAGGTGGTGGCCGCGATCACCGCCGCGATCATCGGCGGCTTCGAGAAATAGCCCCAGTCGAGCGCCTGTGACCAGGTCCAGTACTGGGCCTCGTCGACGTACAGGTCGAGCCCGCTGGCAGCGATCGCCAGCGCCCGCCAGGCGGTCAGCAGCACGATGATGACCAGCAGCAGCGGCAGGCCGCGGCGATCGTCCGGGCGGGTCGGCAGGGGCAGCGGGGAAGAGCGCAAGGTGCGGGTTTCGAGCGGTGGGGTCGACGGATTCTAGCGATGCCCTGTGTTCTAATCTTTCGATGACCTGGACCCCTCTTTTTCGACAGCCGGCCGCGCCTCGCCTGTCTTCGCCGGATGCACGCCGTGCTCGGTGAACGCTACGAACTGCTGCTCGGCCTGCGCTACACCCGCGCCAAGCGCCGCAACCACTTCATTTCCTTCATTTCGCTGGCCTCGATGCTGGGCATCGGCCTCGGCGTCGCGACCCTGATCGTGGTGCTGTCGGTGATGAACGGCTTCGAGAGCGAGTTGCGCCAGCGCATTCTCGGCATGGCCTCGCACGCAACCATTTCCGGCAATACCGAAGGGCTGCCGGAATGGCGTGAAGTGGCCCGCATGGCCGGCCAGAATCCGGATGTGGCCGGCACCGCGCCGTACATCGAAGGCGAGGCGCTGGTGAAGGTCGGCGGCGAGATTTCCGGCACGGTGATTCGCGGCGTGCTGCCGGCGGAAGAAGCCAAGGTGTCGGACATCGGCGCCCACATGACCAGCGGCACGCTGGCCGATCTGGCCGGCGGCGCGTTCAACATCGTGCTCGGCTACGAGCTGGCCCAGCAGCTCGGCGTGACGCGCGGCGACAAGGTCGACCTGATGATTCCGCAGCTCAGCGTCACGCCGGCCGGCGTGCTGCCGCGCTTCCGGCGCTTCAACGTGGTCGGCGTGTTCCGCATCGGCATGTACGAGTTCGATCGCGGCCTGGTGCTGGTGCATCTCGACGATGCCGCCGCGCTGTACCGGATGGGCGACAACGTCACCGGCGTGCGGCTCAAGCTGAATGACCTGTTCCAGGCGCCGCGCGTGGCGCGCGAGATCGCGCTGGCGACCCCCGGCGCCTACTTCGTGTCCGACTGGACCCGCAGCCACGCGAACTTCTTCCGCGCCGTGGCCACCGAAAAAACCGTGATGTTCCTGATCCTGTCGCTGCTGGTCGGCATCGCCGCGTTCAACATCGTCTCCACGCTGGTGATGGTGGTGCAGGACAAGCAGGCCGACATCGCGATCCTGCGCACGCTGGGTGCCACGCCGCGCTCGATCATGGCGGTGTTCATGGTGCAGGGTTCGGTGATCGGCGTGATCGGCACGGTGCTGGGGGTGAGCCTCGGCGTGCTGCTGGCGGTCAACGTGCAGACCCTGGTGCCGCTACTGGAAGCAGCGACCGGCCGGCAGTTCCTGTCGCCGGACATCTACTACATCAGCGACCTGCCATCGGACCTGAAGATCGCCGACGTGATCCAGATCAGCCTGCTGTCGCTGGCGCTCGGTCTGGTGTCGACGCTGTACCCGGCCTGGCGCGCCTCGCGGGTGCAGCCGGCGGAGGCGCTGAGGTATGAGTGAATCCGCGAGCCACCGAGCAGGGGCCCCGCGGTTTCATCGCGGGGATGTGAGCAAGGCGAGACGGAGCGCCAAGGCGCGCGAACTCGCCGTACAGGAAAATCCAGCGTGACCGCGAACGCTTCTGACATCGTCATCGCCTGCCACGGCCTCGCCAAGACCTTCGACGACGGCCGCCTGAACCTGACCGTGTTCTCCGGCATCGACCTCGAACTCAAGCGCGGTGACCGCATGGCCATCGTCGGCTCCTCCGGCGCCGGCAAGAGCACCTTGCTGCACATCCTCGGCGGGCTCGATTCCCCGAGTGCGGGCACGGTGTCGGTGGCCGGGCGGGAGATGAGCGCACTCAGCGACGCCGAACGCTCGCGGGTGCGCAATGCCAGCCTCGGCTTCGTCTACCAGTTCCACCATCTGCTGCCGGAATTCACCGCGCAGGAGAACGTCGCGATGCCGCTGCTGATCCGGCGCACGCCGCGCCGCGAGGCGATGGCCACGGCGGCGCAGCTGCTGGATCGCGTCGGGCTGGGTGCGCGGCTCGACCACAAGCCGGGCGAGCTGTCCGGCGGCGAGCGCCAGCGGGCGGCCGTGGCGCGGGCGCTGGTCACCAAGCCGGCCTGCGTGCTGGCCGATGAGCCGACCGGCAATCTCGACACCCGCACCGCTGAAACGGTGTTCGAGCTGATGCTGGAACTGAACCGGGAGATGGGCACCAGCCTGATCGTGGTCACCCACGACATGAAGCTGGCCGCGCGCATGGATCGCATCGGAGCCTTGCAGTCGGGCGGCCTCGTGCCGATGACGCCCGAACTGCTGTTGCAGGGTGTCCGGCCCGGCTGAAGCCGTCGTTGCGGGCGCCTCCCGCGCAGCGGGATGGCTGTGGTCGCGCCAGCGCGGCGGCGCCGGCTTTGGCGCCGGGCCGGTGGTGCTGGTGCTCGCCTTCACGATTGGTGCGCTGGCGCTGCTGCAGCTGGCGGCGCTGCCGCCGTTGGGGTGTTACGCCGCGCTGCTGATCGGCGCCCTGCTGGTCCGGCGCTGGCGAGACCTGCTGCTGGCCTTCACGGCAGGCGCGGCGATCACGGCGCTGGCGGCCGGCGAGGTCATCGACAGCCGCTGGCCGGCCACGCGTTTCGGCGAGGTGAGGGTCGTCGAAGGCGTGATCGCCTCGCTGCCGCAGGCGCAACGCGGCGAGGGCGGCTTCGACGGCGAATCGCGCAGCGAGCCCGCCACCATCACCTGGCGTTTCCGCTTCGATCCAGCCGATCGCGCGCTGCCGCCAAGAGTCCGCGTGGCCTGGTACCGCAGCCAGGAAAACCTGCGCGCCGGCGACTGCTGGCGGCTGCAGCTGGTGTTGCGCACGCCGCATGGCAGCGTCAATCCCGGTGGCTTCGACTACGAAGCCTGGCTGTTCCGGCAGGGCATCGGCGCGACCGCGACGGTGCGCAGCGGCGAACGCTGCGCAGCCGGTGGCAGCCACCGCCTGCTGCGCCTGCGGCAGGCGTTCGCCGATCGGCTGCAGGCCTGGCTGCCTGGCCATCCGGCGCTGCCGATGGTGGCGGCGCTGACGCTCGGCGATACCTCCGGGCTCGACGAGGACGACTGGCAGGCGTTCCGGCTGACTGGCACCACGCACCTGGTGGCGATCTCCGGCTTCAATGTCGCGATTGTCGCCGGCGTGGTCTTCTGGCTGGTCCGCGCGCTGTGGCGGCTGTTCCCGGGCTTCTGCCTGCGGCTGCCGGCGCCCAGCGCGGCGCTGGCCGCCTCGGTGCTGGCGGCCTTCCTCTACGCGCTGCTGGCTGGCTTCGAGCCGCCGGTGCAGCGCGCCGCGCTGATGCCCGGCCTGCTGGCGCTGGCCGGCGCCTGGGGTGGGCTCGGTCAGCCGGGGCGGGCGCTGGCGCTGGCCTGGGGGCTGATCGTCGCGCTCGATCCGCTGACCCTGCTGGCGCCGGGGCTGTGGCTGAGCTTCGCGGCGGTCGCCGCGATCTTCTACGTCTCGGCCGGGCGGCGGTCGCCGCCGCCGGCCTGGCGCGCGGCGATCACCGTGCAGCTGATGCTCAGCGTGATGCTCGCGCCGCTGACCCTGTACTGGTTCCAGGGCACCAGCCTGACCGGGCCGCTGGTCAATCTCGTCGCGGTGCCGCTAGCGGCGCTGCTGACCCCGCTGCTGATCGGCGCGCTGCTGCTGGCGGCGCTGCTGCCGGCCATTGGCCTGCCGCTGCTGCAGCGGGTGGCCGATCTGCTGGCACTGGCGCAGGACGGCCTGCTGGCGCTGGCCGCTGCCACGCCGCAGGCCTGGGCGGCGGCCAGCCCGGAGCCGGCGGCGCTGCTGCTGGCCCTGCTCGGCGCACTGGCGCTGTTCGCGCCGGCTGGCGTGCCGCTGCGCCTGTTCGGCCTGCTGGCGCTGTCGGCACTGGCCTTGCCGCCGCCCCGGCCGGTCGACGAAAGCGGCTTCCGCGTCACCGTGCTCGATGTTGGCCAGGGGCTGGCCGTGGTCGTCCATACCGCCGGCCACACGCTGCTCTACGACGCCGGTCCGGCCTATCCCGGCGGCTTCGACGCCGGCCGTTCGGTGGTGGTGCCCTACCTGCTGCGCAGCGGCGTGCGACGGCTCGACCGGCTGATCGTTTCGCACGGCGATCTCGATCATCGCGGTGGCGTGCCGGCGGTGGCGGCGGCGCTGCCGATCGCGTTGCGCAGCGGCGCCGGCAGCGATCGGCCCTGCGTGAGCGGCGAGCGCTGGCGCTGGGACGGCGTCGATTTCGAGTTGCTGGCCGGGCCGGAAGCCGGCGGATCGGACAACAACGGCTCCTGCGTGCTGCGCATCCGCTTCGGCGATCACGCCGTCCTGCTGGCCGGCGACATCGAGGCGAGGCGCGAGACCGAACTGCGGGCGCAAGCCGCATCGTCATTGCCGGCCACGGTGCTGGTGACCCCTCACCACGGCTCGCGCACCTCGTCGACCGACGCCTTCATCGCCGCCGTCGCGCCGGCGCTGGGCGTGCACAGCGCCGGCTGGCACCACCGTTTCGGGCATCCGTCGCGTGAGGTCGTCGCCCGCTATGCGGCGCGGGGCATCCGGCAGCTGTCGACCGGCGACAGTGGCGCGGTGGCGATCACTGTCATGCCGGACGGCTGGCGCGTTGCCGAGGCGCGGCAAGCGCGCCCGAGGCTGTGGTCAACGCCGCCGGACGAGGCCTGGCGGCGGCTTCCTTGAGCGCCGGCTCGGAGAACCCCCGAGCGCCGACTCAGAGAATCGTCGGATTCGGCGCGTCGCCGTAGACGACCTTCGGGTCGAACATCTTCTCGCTCTCCTCGAACTTCAGGACGCGGGTGAAGTCGCCTTCGCCGGTCGGGATCGAGCGGTAGAAGCAGGAGCGGTAGCCGACGTGGCAGCTGGCGTCGCCGGGGATTTCCACGCGCAGCCAGACGGCATCCTGATCGTCGTCGATGCGCATCTCGACCACTTTCTGCACCAGCCCGGAGGTCGCGCCCTTGTGCCACAGCACCTTGCGGCTGCGGCTGTAGTAGTGGGCCTCGCCGGTGGTGATGGTCTTCTTCAGCGCTTCGGCGTTCATATAGCCGAGCATCAGCACTTCGCCGGTCGCGGCTGCCGTGGTGACGCAGGCAATCAGGCCGTGCTCGTCGAACTTCGGCGCCAGGTCATGGCCTTCCTCGACCTGCTCGATGGTCTGGCGGGATTCGAAGCGGACGTCCTGGGAAGCAGCGGTCATGGCGGTTCAACGAAAAGCAAACGGGCAGCGATTATAGCGGGGCGCCCCGCCGCCCTTCAGCGGCACTGCCGTCGGTGTCTGCCCAGGGGGTCAGTCACGCTGCCGACCCAGGCCGCTGCGGCCAGGAATGCCGTACGGCGTCGGCGGGCTGCGATCGCTGCCCCGGCTGCTGTCCGGTGGATTGGCGCGCGGGCCCGGCGGTGCCGGTGCCGGCTGGGGTTGCGGCTGCGGGTAGACCGACGGGCGTCCCGGCGTCGGCGGTCGCGGGGCCGGCCGGTCTTGCGGGCGATCCACCGGCCGATCGTAGGGTCGGTCCGGCGGACGGTTGCCGGGCGGGTTGCGCGGGCCGTCGTCGCGGTCGTCGTGCGGGCGGCGATCCGGCTCGCGCGGCGGCTTGCGGCCGGGGTTGGGGTCGTAGATCACCGGCGGCTGGCGGCCGCCGCGATCGTGGTTGCGGTCGTCGTCCCGATCCCGATCCCGGTCTCGGTCCCAATCGCGGCCGCGATCGCCGTAGTACGGCCGGCCGGCATAGAAGCCGCCGCTGCTGCCGTAGTACGGCTGGCCGTTGTAGTAGCCGCCCGGGTAGTAGTAGCTGCCGTACCAGCCCGGTTCGTAGAAGCCGGGGCCGTAGTAGCCCGGGCCGTAGTAGGCCTGCGGGTAGTTGTAGGCGTTGTAGCGCTGCGAGTGGCTGTAGTAGTTCGACGATTCCTCGTACGGCGGCGCGTACACGCAGGCCGATGCCAGTGCGGCGACGGCAGTCAGGGTCAGCACGCGAAACACGGTCGAGGATCTGTTCATGGGCGGCGACTCTACGCCGGCGATCTGAACTTCGGCTGAACTGCCGGCAGCCGGACTCAGGCGGCGTGGCGGCGGGCGATCGCACCCTTCATCACGCCTTCGTAGGCGCGCACCGTCACCGTCCGGCCCGGCCGCAGCGCGGCCACCGCATCGGCCAGATGATCGGCAATGCATTCGACCGTGGTGTCGGAGGCCAGCACCTCGCAGCGCGCCGCCGGCAGTTCCAGCATGAACGCGCCCTCGGCGGAGCGGTATTCGTAGCGATGGCGGCCGCCGGCGTCGGATTTCAGGTCTTCCCGGGTGCCGAGGTAGATGTCGGCCCAGCGCGCCGCCTGCACAGCTTCCAGCGCGGCATCGCGCTCGCCGTCGATGCGGATCTCCAGCCGCGAGCGATGGCCGTGGGCGATGCGCTGGCAGTGCCCGGCGTGCTTCTTCAGGCCGTGCGTGTAGTGGTACAGCGGGCCGTCGATGCCCTCGTCGCGCAGGCTCAAGTGCAGTTCGGCGACGCTGTCCGGCACCACCGCCTTCAGCATCGGCGCCAGGTGGGCGGCCAGCGCATCGGCATCGATCCGCGCCGCGTCGACCAGGGTCACCGCGCAGGCCGGGGAGGCGTGGTCGATGCGGCCGGCCGCGCCGTCGTGGCGCAGCGTCACGCGACCGTCGCCATGCGTCACCTGCAGGCCGGGATCGCGCAGCGGCACCAGCAGGGTGTGGTCGGCGCTGTCGTCGAGCGCCCGCTTCAGCCGCTTCTTGACCTCGCCGAAGTCGAGCACCATCGACTGCGCATCCAGCTCGCCGACCAGCTCGATGTCGACGATCCAGCTTTCGCCGACCAGGCCACGCACGGCATCGAGGCGCGCGCAGTCGATCACCGTCAGGTGTTCGACGAACAGGCTGGACAGGCGGGACGGCGAACGGGAAGTCGGCGTGGACAAGGGCGCGGCACGGGGAATCAGGCGGCGCACAGTGTAGCGCCGCGCGCCGCGCCGGCCGGAGAATCCGGCCGTCCACCACGCCTCCGGAGCCGCGCCATGTCGATCCGTCCTGTTGCGGCCGCCGCCGCTGTCATCGCCGTCGCTGCGCTGCTGCCGGCCACCCCGGCGCGGGCCGAGCTGCTGAAGTCGGCGGAAACCGGCTTCACGGCCCGCAACGCGGTCAGCATCGCGGCCAGGCCGGACGCGGTCTGGGCGGCGCTGGTCGAGCCGGCGCGCTGGTGGAATCCGGCGCACAGCTGGTCTGGCAAGGCCGCCAGCTTCAGCCTCGATGCCCGCGCCGGCGGCTGCTTCTGCGAAGCGCTGCCGAATGGCGGCAGCGTCGAGCATCAGCGGGTGCTGTTCGTCAGCCCCGGCAAACTGCTGCGGCTGGCCGGGGGGGCTCGGACCGCTGCAGCCGGAACCGGTCAGCGCGGTGATGAGCTGGGAGCTGAAGGCCGAAGGCGAGGACACCCGGCTGCCCCAGATCTATGCGGTCAGCGGTGCCGTCAGCGGCGGCGGCGAAGGCGGGCTCGGCGCCTGGGCGGCGCCGGTCGATGGCGTGATCCGCGAGCAGCTGGAACGCCTGCAGCGGCTTGTCGAACGCGGCTCGCCGGAGCCGGCCAAGGCCGGAAAGTAGCGCCGGGACGATCGTTTAGAATCGCGCCCTTCCCAAGCCTCACGCCCGCGCGACCATGTCCGTCACCACCCGCTTCGCACCGTCCCCGACCGGCTTCCTGCACATCGGCGGCGCGCGCACCGCGCTGTTCTCCTACCTGTACGCGAAGCGTTTCAACGGCCAGTTTCTGCTGCGCATCGAGGACACCGACCGCGAGCGCTCGACCCAGGAAGCGGTCGACGCGATCTTCGAAGGCATGGCCTGGCTGGGCCTGCACGGCGATAACAAGGCGCCGATCTACCAGACCCAGCGTTTCGATCGCTACAAGGAAGTGATCGCCGACATGCTCAAGGCGGGCACGGCTTATCACTGCTATGCGAGTAAGGAAGAGCTGGACGCGCTGCGGGCCGAGCAGATGGCCAACAAGCAGAAGCCGCGCTACGACGGCCGCTGGCGGCCGGAAGCCGGCAAGCTGCTGCCGACGCCGCCGGCCGGCGTCAATCCGGTGGTGCGCTTCCGCAATCCGACCGAAGGCGAGGTAGTGCTGAACGACCTGATCAAGGGCACGATCACCTTCGCCAGCGACGAGCTGGACGATCTGATCATCGCCCGCGCCGACGGCACGCCGACCTACAACTTCTGCGTCGTCGTCGACGACATGGACATGGGTGTCACCCACGTCATCCGTGGCGACGACCACGTCAACAACACGCCGCGCCAGATCAACATCCTGCGCGCGCTCGGCGCCACGCCGCCGGCCTACGCGCATGTGTCGATGATCCTGGGCAGCGACGGCGCCAAGCTGTCGAAGCGCCACGGCGCGCTCGGCGTCATGGAATACCGCAGCATGGGTTTTCTGCCCGAAGCGCTGCTGAACTACCTGGTGCGCCTCGGCTGGAGCCACGGCGACCAGGAACTGTTCACCCGCGAGGAAATGATTGCCAAGTTCGATTTCGACCATGTCTCGGCCAGCCCGGCGCGCTTCGACATGGAAAAGGCCTGGTGGGTCAACCACCAGTACCTGAAGTCGGTCGACCCGGCGGTCGTGGTGCCGGAATTCCAGTGGCATCTGGAGAAGATCGGCGTCGACATCCACCAGGGTCCGAGCCTGAGCGCCGTCATCGAGCAGCAGCGCGAGCGCTGCCGCAGCCTGGTCGAGATGGCCGAGAAATCGAAGTTCTTCTTTGCCGAGCTGGACGGCTACAACGAGAAGGACGCCGCCAAGCACTTCAATCCGGCGTCGCTTGCGCTGCTCGCCGAACTGCGCGGCCAGCTCGAAGCGCTGCCGGAATGGACCACCGAAGCGCTGCACGCGGCGGTCAACGGCTTCGCCGAGGCGAAGGGCCTCGGGCTCGGCAAGATCGCCCAGCCGATCCGCGTCGCGGTCTGCGGCATGGCGGTGTCGCCGCCGATCGACGCCACGCTGTTCCTGCTCGGCCGCACGCGCACGCTGGCCCGGCTGGCGGCGGCTGCCGGCAGCGCCTGAAGCCGCGCAATGCCCGGCCAGCAGGCCGGGCGATGGCAGGGTCGCGGCGTGACCGGATTCACGGCCGCCAGTTGACCTTTTCCTGACAAGGCCGACACTCCCCGCAGAGCAGCGACCCGGGCCAGGAAGCCCGGGCGACAGGCCCGGGGAAATCCGATGAGCAAGGTTCAGGGAACGGCCAGCGCCGCGCTGGCCGGCGTGGGTGGTCAGGCGATCAACCTGCTGCGGTCGCTGACGCAGTACGCCGTGCTGCTGGCGGTGCCGGTGGCGGCCTATTACTTCGCGGTCGTCCAGCGGCAGGCCGAGGCGCGTTCCGAGCAGGCCTTCCATGCGCTGAAGCGCGTGCAGGGCGAGTTCGACACTCGGCTCGCGGTCATCGATTACCTGCTCGACGCGCCGCCCCAGACCGGCGGCCCGCCAGCGGCGCTGCGCTATGGCGAGGTGGGCCTGACCCGCGAGCCCCTCGATCCGGTCCGGCGGGCCGCCGATTGCTCGCCGATCACTGCGGCCCAAGCGGCCGCCGCCGTCATCGCAACCGACGGCCGTGCGCTGGTCTGCCGCGATCTGCACGAGGACGTCGGCGGCGCCGTGCTGCGGGTATCGCGCGGCGATGCCGTGCTGGCGATGCCGGCCGAGCGCCTGCTCGATGCACCGGCCGCGCTACGCCATTTCGAGCGCGTGCTGCTGGCCGACGAGCAGGGCCAGGTCATCACCTCGGTCACCGCGCCGGTCGAGCATGATCCCGAAAAGGTCAGCCACCGGCCGGTGCCGGACACCGTGCCACCGGTCAATGTCCGGCCGTTCCTGGTGCAGGCCGCTCGCGACCGCCTGCGGCAACTCGCCGGGCGCGGCAATGCGGCGGCGGCCGATGCCACCGAAAAGGCGTTCGGCAGCGAGCTGAAGCTGGGCGAAGCGGCGGAAATCAGCGCCGAGATCGGCGGCCGCCGCTATCGCATCTACCTGCTGCCGTTCGCGCCGGAAAAGCCGGTACAGCGGCGCGGCAAGCCGCTGGCGCCGCTGTACCTGCTGGGCATCGAGCGGCAGTCGGCGATCGACGATGCGACCGCCGCGCTCGGCGTCGAAGGCCTCTGGTACCTGCTGGTGGCGCTGCTGCTGACCATCGCCGCCTGGCCGCTGCTGCGCGTGCTGCTGCTCGGGCCGCAGGAAGCGGCCACCCGTCCGACGCTCGCTGCCACGCTGATCTCGGTGGTGTTCATTCCGGCGCTGCTCACGGTGGTGATCCTGGTGCTGATGGCGCGCGGCGACGAGCACCGGCAGGCCGCCCGCCGCGCCGCGCAGTACGCGCAGGCGGTGGCGGCCGAGCTGTCCGGCGAAGTGCGGCGGATGCTGCAGGCGATCGATGACACCGGACCGCGCTTCGCCGGCCAGCCGGCCACGTCCGAGGCCGGGCTGCGACTGCTGCAATGCGACGGCTTCCAGCTCGGCGGCCGGAAGGCCGGGCCGGACTGCCGCTTCGATGGCCGCAATCCGAATTTCTGCCATGTCGCGCCGCGGGCGCTGGCCGCCGATGGCCTGCGGCCGCGACCGCCGTTCGAAACCCTGTTCGCCACCAACGCGCTGGGCGAAGTGCAGGGCGAGCCTTACCTGACCACCGGCGGCTGCCAGCCGCGCACGGCGCATATCGACCTGTCCGAGCGCGAGTACTTCCGCAGCCTGGCGCGCGGCGGCGGCTGGCCGCTGCCGGCGCAGGGCTCCTGGCGCCAGGACGGCGTGGTCGCCGCTGGCGGCCGCTACGCCGCGCAGCGCATCTACGCCAAGACCGACGGCACCCGCACCCTGGTGGTCGCCGTGCCACGCCGCACGGCGGACGGCCGCTTCGCCGGCGTGTTCGGCGTTGCCGCCGATGTCCGCTCGCTGAGTGCGGCGCTGCGGCCGCCGTATCTCGGCTTCGCGGTGGTCGATCCGCTATCCGGCACGGTGCTGTTCCACAGCGACGACGACACCAGCCTGCACGAGAACTTCCTCGACGAGGTCGACCACGATCCGGCGCTGGCGCAGGCGATCAGCGACGGCCGCCCGGCCCGGCTCGATGGTCACTACCGGGGCCGGCGGCATCACTTCGTCGTCGAGCCGGTTCCCGGCCTGCCGTGGATGGCGGTCAGCTTCTTCGACGCCGGCGTGGTCAGCGCGCCGGCGGTCGGCAGCGGCCTGATCGCGCTGGCCGAGATGATCGGCCTGATCGCCCTGCTGGCCCTGCTGGCGCTGGGCTTCGCGCTGCTGGTGGTGCCGGCCTGCGCGCTGGCCGGCTGGCAGCTGGAGCTGTGGCAATGGCTGTGGCCGCAATGGCGCCTGCGGCGGCGCTACTTCTGGCTCGGCATGGCGCTGCTGCTGCCGGCCTCCGGCAGCCAGATCGCGCTGTGGCTGGCCACCGATGATCTGACGATGAGCGTGGTGATCGCCATCGGCACCGCCTGCCTGACGCTGTGGGCGATGCTTTGGCTGTCCAGCCAGCGGCCGTGGCAGGCGGGCCGGACGCCGGCCGGCGTGCGTCGCCACTGGCAGGGCCAGGATGGTGACGACCTGCGGCCGACGCCGGTCGACACGCTGCGCGAGATGCGCCACCGCTACATCGTCGCGGTGATGGCCGGCGTCATCGCACTGGCTGTGCTGCCGGCGGCCGGCTATTTCCTGAACGCGCTGCCGAGGGTCGAGGAAGCGCAGCTGCGCCAGGCGATGGTCGCCACCGGCCGCAGTCTCGATCACCGGATCGCCGCGCTGACCGGCGACATCCGGCGCACCGCGCTCGACGGCATGGCGATGGTCGGCCGTCCGGCGCCAGCGCTACAGCAGGCCGGGCAGGTGGCTGCGCTCGGCGTCGACTGGACCCTGGACCCGCACGACGACTGCGCGGCGGCACCGGCGGCGTTCCGCGCGCCATCGTGGCTGCTCCGGCAGGTCTGGCCGGTGCTCGGCGCACTGCTGCCGGCGCTGGCCGGGGACGGCCCGCCGCAGGCCGACGACGGCCGCTTCCAGCGCCGCGCGGCCTTGCCGGCGAACCCGGCCTGCGGCGCGCGGCTGGACTACCGGCATCCGCTGCGCTTCGACGGCCCGGCGACGCTGCGGCTGTCCGCGCCGTACCCGGCGCCGCTGCGACTGCGGCGTCTCTACGACGCCGGCAACGGCGCCATCGGCACCGTGGCGATGACGCTGGTGATCGCCGCCGCGCTGCTGCTGGTCTACCTGCTGGTGCGGCTGGTCGCCCGGCGGGTGCTGGGGCTGGACCTGCCGTACCTGCCGCCGCTGCCGACGCTCGGGGCCGATTTCGCTGCCGGCGTCCGCCATCGGCTACCGGGCCGGATTCCGGCGCGCGACGCCTGGTGGTACGTGCTGGCGCCCGATGGCCCGGCCGGCGCACCGCAGCCGCCGGCGGCGGCAGCGCAGGTGATCGGCCCGGAACAGCTGGCCCATGCGCCGCTGGTCGCGTTCGTGGCCGCGCCGCTGGTCATCGTCGGCGTCGCCGATGCGGCGCTGTTCCCGGCCTCGCGGCAGACGCTGCTGGCGCTGATCGAGCGCGAGATCGCCCGTCCGCCGGCGGACGGCGCGGCGCCCGGCGCGCAGCTGCTGCTGACGGCGGCCACGCCGCCGTGGCCGCGCCTGTGCCAGCCCGGCCTGTTCCCGGACGACGACGACGGCCCCGATGCCGACGAGGCGCGGCGCTGGCGCGCGGTGCGCCGCCATTTCGCCTGCCATCACGCCGGCGACGGCAGCGCCGATGCGGTGCTGCCGCTGGTTGCCCGGGTCGACGACCGCCATCTGCGCCGCGCCATCGCCGACGAGCTGGTGGCGCTGGTCGAGCTGACCGGCGAAATCAGCAGCGCGCTTCACGCCGCACTCGACGCCGCGCTGGCCCGCGAACCCGGCGCACCGCCGCCGCTGCGCGACCTGCGCGACCTTGAACAGCTGGTGATGCCGTATGTCGAGGCGAACTTCCGCTGCGAATGGGCGCACTGCTCGATCGCCGAGCGCATCGCGCTGCACCAGCTGGCGCGCGGCCTGCTGCCGAATCCGCTGAACCGCGCCGTGCTCGACGACCTGCTGGCCCGCCGGCTGGCGGTGCTGGCGCCGGAGCCGCGCATCGTCTGCGCGACCTTCCGCAGCTTCGTGCTGCGCGCCGAGCCGGCCAGCCGCTACGCACAGTGGACGCTCGGCTTCGAGGCCGGCACCTGGCGGCGCGTGCGGATGCCGTTCTACCTGCTGCTGGTGCTGCTGATCGCCTGGTTCTCGTACAGCTTCAGCGATGCCTTCACGACGCTGAACACCGTGCTGGCCGGCGCGCTCGGCATGGTGGCCATGTTCGGGCGGGTATCGAGCTTCGTGCGCAGCGGCAAGCAGGGCGAGGAGTAGGCGCCGGCTGCCGCGCGCTGGCCCGGCAGCGATCCGAGCGGATCGCCCGCCGGGGCCTCAGCGGAACTCGCGCAGCTGGAAGATGTTGCCTTCCGGGTCCCAGCCCCGGCACATCACGAAGCCGGTGCCCGGCCAGGCATGTTCCTCGACGCAGCCGCCGAGCCCGGCCGCCAGCGCGCGTGCGGCATCCAGACTCGTCACCGTGAAAAAGAACTTCAGCGCCGTGTCCTCGCGCGGCTCCGGCGGGCTGCGAATCTCGATGGTCGCCGCGATCGCCGGCGGAATCGGATGCACGACCAGCTGCAGATCGGAGTCCGGCAGGCCGAGCACGATCACCTGCGGCGACGCATGCACGCGCCGGAGCCCGAGCAGTGCCTCGTAGAACGCGGCGAGCCGCTCGGCATCGACGGCATAGATGAACAGGCCGTGGCGGGAAGGGCCGCGTCGGGGGCCGGCTTCGTTAGGTATCGGCATCATGTCAATCTGCAAAGAGTATTCAGCAGCTGCAATCGCCGGCTCAAATGTGGTGACTGAATCTCGATGTGCTCGGTCTTGAGCTGTCGCAGGTACAACGAACCGGAGAACACCCAGAGCCGTTGGCCGTCCTTTTTTTCGTAGCAAGACATTGCATCGTTTGCGCTGCGTGCGATCGGGTGCCAGAAGCTCAGCAAGGGCTCGCTGCGTATGGCGCTGAAGTCCGGCAAAGGGGCGCGGCACTTCATCCACACCTTGTCCACTGAGTCGGGAAGTAGCGTGCCGTCGGCGAAGTATTCATGCCAGCGAAGTTGAGCTTCTGCATCTAGTACCGCATAAGCTGCCTCTAGCGGCATGTCTCTTCCGCCTTTTGAATGTGCGGACCAGTTCTTGATCTCGACCTGGAACAGGCGCGTCTTGTTGCGGCATGCGATCCAAGCGTCGAGCTTTCTGGTACCCCCAAGCTCCCTTGGTACGTCATCAAGCACCTCAACGCCGTCTCTGAGACATGTCTCACTCAGGTATTGGCACAGCAGCCCAATCATCAGCGCCTCGCCGATCATGCCGGTGATGCCTGACACATGACCTTTCGGATTCAGCGACTCGAAATGCTTCGTGTTGCGATCGTCGTAGAAGTGAAGCAATGCCTCACGGTTGAATCGGATCGTGCTCATGGCCGGTACCTGAATGCTCAACCCGAACGCAACGCCACCGCGATCGGCATCCGCGCCGCGCGCAGTGCCGGGAAGAAGCCGCCGAGCAGGCCGACCAGCAGGCTCAGGACCATGCCGGTCAGCAGCAGGCTCGGGGTCACGCGGAAGCTGAAGGCGACCTGGGTGAAGCCGGCGCCGAGCGTGGACACCGTGTAGCCGTTGAAGAACGCGTAGGCGCCGATTCCGCCGATCGCGCCGCCGAGCAGGGCCAGGGTCATCGCTTCGGCGATCGTCGCGACCACCACCACGCGGCTGCTGAAGCCAAGCGCGCGCAAGGTGGCGATTTCCACGGTGCGGGCGGCGACGGCCGAATACATGGTGTTGAGCGCGGCGAACACCGCGCCGAGGCCCATGATGATGCCGACCACGGTGACCAGCACGCCGATCACCCGCGTGAAGCTGCGCGACTGGCTGGCGAAGTAGTCGATCTCGTTCAGCACATCGACCTGCAGGCGCGGATCGGCGGTCAGGCTGTCCTTGAACGGTGTGAAGGCCGACGGCGCCGACAGCTGCACCAGCATCGACGAATAGCCGTTGCGGCGGAACGCCGACTGCGCGGTCTCGATGTCGATCCAGATTTCCGATTCGTGGGCATCGCCGTTGGCGCTGAAGGTGCCGACCACGGTCCATTGCGAGCCGCGGATCTGCACCGTCGAGCCGACCTCGAGCCCGGTGAACTGCTCCAGTGCCTTCACGCCGACGATGATTTCCTGCAGGCCAGGCCGGAACGGCCGGCCGTCGACGATCCGCACTTCCGGGCGCATCGCGAAGCCGGCCGGGCCGACGCCGCGCATCGACACGTTGCTGTCGGTCTTGGAGCGGCGCAGCGGCCGCTCGGCGATCAGGATCAGCTCGCCGGAGGCCAGCGGCCGGCCGTCATCGCCCTTGGCCACCGCTTCGGCCTGCTCGATCACCACCGCCTGATCGCGGGTGATGAAGCTCGACAGCTCGGAGTTGGAGCCGCCCTTCAGCACGATGGCGCGGTTCGGGCTGCCGGTGGCGCGCAGGGTGGCGACCATGCCGGCCGACATCGACTGCAGCGCGGTGACCACGCCGACCACGCCGGCCAGGCCGACGACGATCACCAGGGTCGCGCCCCAGCGGCCGGGAATGCTCTTCAGGTTGATCAGGATCAGCTGCCCGGTCTGGCGAAGGAATTTCATCGCTTATCTCCCGGCCAGCGCATCGACGATCTGCAGCCGCCGCGCGCGCAGCGCCGGGAAGATCCCGACGGCAACCGCCAGCAGCACCATGGTCACCAGCGCCTGCAGCCAGACCACCGGCTGCACGACCACCGGCGAGCCGTTGAGCAGGCCGCTGACCACCTTGGCGGCGCCGACGGCCAGCACCATGCCGACCAGCCCGCCGATCAGGCACAGCGCGAAGGCTTCGGCGAGCACCAGCGCGGTGACCCGGGCATCGCTGAAGCCGAGCGTCTTCAGCACCGCGAATTCCGGAATCCGCTCGCGCACGGCCTGGCTCATGGTGTTGCCGGTGACCAGCAGGATGGTGAAGAACACGGCGCCGAGGATGGCGGTGACGATCAGGCCGATGTCGCCGATCTGGCGCGCGAAGCTCAGGTTCCAGTCCTTCTCGGTCTGGGTCTTGGTTTCGTCCGGCGAATTCTCGAACTGCCGGTCGACGGCGTTGGCGATGCGCTCGGAGTCGTTCGGATCGGCGACCCGGATGATGTAGACGCCGGCGCTGCCCTGGCCGAACTGGCGGGCGTCGTCGAAGTGGCCGAAGTTCAGGTACATCAGGTTCGAGCGGCCGGCCCAGTCATCGTCCTGACCGTCGAAGATGCCGACCACCTCCCATTCCCAGGCGCGGCTGCCGTCCTTCTTGGTGAAGATGAAGGACTTCAGCGGGATCTTGTCGCCGATCTTGAAGCCGTACTTCTCGACCAGCTTGCGGCCGACGATGGCGCCGGTCTTGGTGCGGATGAAAGCCGCGCGCTGATCGTCCGGCAGCTTCCATTCCGGGTAGCAGTCGAGCAGCCGTTCCGGGTCCACCGCGAACTGCGGGAAGAAGTTGCGCTCGTCGATGTAGATGCCGCCGAAGAATTGCGACCACGCCACGCGCGCCACGCCGGGAATCGCTTCGATGCGCGGCAGCAGCGCCAGCGGCAGCGGCTGCGTGAAGCTGACCCTAGCTTGGGTGATCAGCCGGTTGGCGCCGACGAAATCGGCACCCGAGCTGAACAGCACAGACACCGCCTGCAGCAGGCCGAACAGCATGAACGCGGCGACGAGGCTCAGCAGCGTCAGCACCAGCCGGGTCTTCTTGTGGAACAGGCTGGCCCAGACCAGCGGCAGGAATTTCATGACCGGGTCCCCGGGCGGACCGGGCACGCCACTCGGGCGCTCGTTGGTGATCGCGTCAAGCCGTCCATGGCGCAGAGGCGTCCTCGTTGATCAGGGCCCTGCCCGCACATCCCTGTGCGGGCCGCGCGGGCCGGAGACGCGCCATTCAAGGCGCCTCTCCGGCCAGCGCGCCCTTGTCCATGTGCAGCTGGTGGCTGGCGTACTCGGCGGCCTTGGCGTCGTGGGTGACCATGATGATGGTCTTGCCGTGGTGGCGGTTGAGGTCCTGCAGCAGGGTCAGGATCTCGTCGGCGGTCTTGCGGTCGAGGTCGCCGGTCGGTTCGTCGCAGACCAGCAGGGTCGGGTCGGCGACCAGCGCGCGGGCGATCGCCACGCGCTGCTGCTGGCCGCCGGACAGCTCGCTCGGCTTGTGGCTGGCGCGCTCGCTCAAGCCGACCACGGCAAGCGCGGCCGCCACTGCCTTCTTGCGCTGCGCCTTCGACAGGTCGGTCAGCAGCAGCGGCAGTTCGACATTGGCTTCGGCGCTCAGCACCGGCAGCAGGTTGTAGAACTGGAAGATGAAGCCGACATGGCGCGCCCGCCATTTCGCCAGCGCGTTCGACGACAGCTGGTCGATGCGCCGGTCATTGACGCGGATCTCGCCGCCGCTGGGCTGGTCGAGCCCGCCGATCAGGTTCAGCAGGGTGGTCTTGCCGGAGCCGCTCGGGCCCATCAGCGCCAGGAAATCGCCGCTGGCGATGTCGAGGTCGAGCTGCTTCAGCACCTCCACCGTCTGCTTGCCACGCGTGTAGCGCTTGGACACACCGCGCATCGAAACCAGGGCTGTCATCGGAACTCCGGGATGGGGGAACGTGAGGCGCTGCGCCGGTGATCAGGATGCCTGCGGCGGCGCCCGCGAGGCCAGCCGGGCGCGCAGCTGCGCCAGCTGCAGCGGGGCGCTGCGACGGTCGCGGGCTGCGCCGCCGGCGATGCGCTGCTCGCAGTGCGTGATCGCCCGCGCCAGCAGCTGGCGTTCGGCCTCGGGCTCGCCGAGCGCGGCCAGCAGATCGGCAGTGGCGAGCACCAGCGGCAGGCCGTCGACGCAGCCGGGCGGTTCGGCGAAGGCATCGCGGGCCAGCGCGGCTTCGGCATCGGCGCGGAAGGCTTGCAGCGAGGCGCGCCGCCGGGCCGGGTCCAGCGAGCGGGTGCTGTCGAGATAGCGGGCCAGCTCGATGCCGCGATCACAGCCGACGCGCGGGTCTTCCAGCACCTTGTGGGCACCGGCGTCGGCCTGCAGCGGGTTGTGGCGCTGGGCCGCCTGCAGGAATTCGATGCGGTTGCGCCAGTGCAGCACCTCCGGCGACGCGCTGCTCTGCTGGCCGCGCACCGCGATCGGCAGCCGCAGCCACCAGGCGAAGCCGCCATCGCCGTCGTTCGAGGCGTGATATCGGGCCAGGGTCTCGGCCAGCGCGGCCGCGCCTTCGCGGGTGATCTCGACCGCCCGCGCACTGCGCGACCGTGCGGTGCTGCGCGTGCGTCGCCAGCCGTTCAGCGCAGCCGTGAAGGTGGCCGGCGTCTGGGCGCCGGCGACGCGGCCCAGCTCCTCGCCGTCGGCGTTGACCAGCAGCGAGGTCGGCAGCCGGCCGATGCGGTAGCGCGCCGCAAGCTCACGACCGTCGCCGTCGACATCGAGCGCACGCGTCGGCAAGCGCTGCACCGCCTGCTGCCAGCCGGCATCGGCGGCCAGTGCATCGGCGGTGGCCTCGCAGGCCAGGCAATCGGCGCTGCCGAAGACCAGCAGCTGCAGTGCCGGCGCCGGGTCGGTGGCGGCGCCGGTCGGTTGCATGGCCAGCAGTATCAGCAGCAGGCCCGTCGCAAAGGTGCGGCGGCGTGCCCGGAGCGTGGGCATGGCGCTCAGCCGCCGCCGGGCGCGGTGATCCGCACCGGATCGCCATCCTTGAGCTTCGGCAGATCGCCGATCACCACGCGGTCGCCGGCGTTGAGGCCGGCGATCACCGTCTGGTCGCTGCCGGTTCTGGCACCGAGCTTCACGGCGCGGCGCTCGACCTTGTCGCCCTTGAGCAGGAACACCGCGCCGGTCTCGCCGCTGCCGAGCACCGCCGCCACCGGCACGATCACGCCGACCGGCGCCGGTGCGCCGGCTTCGGGCGCATCGCCAAGGAAAGACACCCGCGCGCCCATTTCCGGCAGCACGCGGTCATCGCGTTCCTTGAAGGCGACGCGCACCTTGACCGTCGCCTTGGTCCGGTCGGCGGTCGGGATCACCGCGATCACTGAGGCCGGAATGCTCCAGTCCGGATAGGCGTTGAGCTTGATGATCGCCGGCTGGCCGGCCCTGACCCGGTTGATGAAGTTCTCGTTGACGTCGACCTCGACTTCCAGCGAGTCCATGTCGACCACGGTGCCGATACCGGTGCGGGTGAAGCCGCCGCCGGCCGACAAGGGCGAGACGATCTCGCCGACCTGCGCGGCCTTGACGGTGATCACGCCGGCAAACGGCGCCCGCACCGTGGTGTCGTCGAACGAGCGCTGGGCGACATCGACGGCCCGCGCCGCCACCGCCACGTTGCGTTCGGCGGTGACCAGGCTGGCGCGCAAGCTGTCGAGCGTGGTGGTCGCGGTATCCAGTTCGGCCACCGAGATGAACTTCTGCTCGACCAGCCCCTTGCGGCGGGAGACATCGCGCTCGGCATTGGCGACATTGACCCGCACCTGCGCGGCCTGCGCCTTCGCCGAGTCCAGCTGCGCGCGGCTCTGTTCGAGCGTGGCGCGGATGTTGGTGTCATCGAGCCGGGCGACGACCTGGTTGGCTTCGACCCGGCTGCCTTCCTCGATCAGCACCTCGGTGACCAGGCCGGTGACCTTCGACGACACGGTTGCCGCCCGGCGGGCAACGACATAGCCGGCGGCATCGAGCAGCGAACCACCGGCTGCCCCACCGCTGGCTGCCGGCCGCGCCGTGGCCACCGTCACCGGGGCTCCGGGCGGCGGCCTCAGCATGGCGTAGGCGCCAGCGCAGAGCAGCGCCAGCACGATCACCGCGATCAGCCCCTTCAGCCAGGGCCGGCTTTCGTCATCGTCGGGATCATCGGGGCGGCGGTCGATCTTCAGCTGGTTCAGCAGCGCGGCGCGGTCGTCCATCGGGTGCGGGAGGGAAGGGTGAAAGGGCTTGCCGCCGAGCATAGCGGCAAGCCCCGGCCCATCGATCAGGCCGCCGCGACTTTCCGCTTCACCCGCACCTGCAGATCCGAATAGCCGCGCACGAAGTTCGACTGCACGCGTTCCGGTTCGCCGACCACTTCGATGCTCTCGAAGCGGGCCAGCAGCTCTTCCCAGAGGATCTTCAGCTGCAGCTCGGCCAGCCGGTTGCCCATGCAGCGGTGCACGCCGTAGCCGAAGGACATGTGCTGGCGGGCGTTCGGGCGATCGATGATGAAGTCATCGGCGCGCTCGAATTTCCGCTCGTCGCGGTTGCCGGAGGCATACCACATCACCAGCTTGTCGCCCTTGCGGATGAACTGGCCGCCGAACATCAGGTCGCGGGTCGCGACCCGGCGCATGTAGGCCAGCGGCGTCTGCCAGCGGATGATCTCCGAGACCATGTTTGGGATCAGCCCCGGGTTGGCGCGCAGCTTGGCGAACTCCGCCGGGTACTGGTTCAGCGCCAGCACGCCGGCGCTCATCGAATTGCGCGTGGTGTCGTTGCCGCCGACGATCAAGAGCGCCAGGTTGCCGAGGAATTCCATCGGCCGGCGGATCAGGTCGGCGGTGTCCGGATTGCCCTGCATCAGGCTGATCAGATCGAAGCCGGGCTTCTCGCCAGCCGCCGTGCGCGCCGCCTTGTCGTGCCAGAGCTTCGCGAAATGGCGGGCCATGTCGGTGACCGCCTCGAAGGTCTCGTCGGTGGCCGCCGTACCGCCGGTGGCTTCCGCACTTCCCGCCGCGAGATCGGACCAGTAGACGAGCTTGTGGCGATCGTCATACGGGAAGTCGAGCAGGGTGGCGAGCATCCGCGCGGTCAGCTCGATCGATACCGTCGGCACCCAGTTGAACGGCTGGTTCTCCGGCAGGTTGTCGAGCACGTCCTGCACGCGGGTGCGGATCAGGCCTTCCATCTCCTGCAGGTTCTTCGGCGCCACCACTTCCTGCACGGCCTTGCGCTGCGCGTCATGGCGCGGCGGGTCCATGGCGATGAACATCTCGATGTCGAGACCTTCCGGCGGCCGGCCGAGAATGATGAAGGGCTCGGCCGAGAAGTCCTCGTGGTTCTTGTCGACGGCCAGGATGTCGTCGTAGCGGGTGATCGACCAGAACGCGCCGAACGGGCTGTGCGGCCGGTAGTGCACCGGCGCTTCCTCGCGCAGCCGCGCGAAGTATTCGAGCCAGCGGCCCTGCCGGTACAGGAACGGGTTGCTGACGTCGATCTCGTCGAGCGCCACGTCGGCGGCCGGCGGAATCGGCGTTTCCGCCGGCAACGAGAACTGCGGCTGCTTGAGCAGGCGCTGCTTGGCTTTCAGCAGCAGGTGCAGGCTCTTGATCTGCAGCGGAATCGGCACCCGCGACTGGGCGCCGGCCAGCGCGCGGTCGAGCAGGTGGCGGGCCGGGGTTTCGAGAACGCGGGGCAGCGGCAGCGGGATCGAGGTCTTCACATCTGGTACTCCGGAACGCGGACTTCGAGGCCGTCGAGCGCGGCCGAGGCGGTGATCTGGCAGCACAGCCGCGAGCCGGGCTGCACGTCGGGCGTCATCGCCATCATCTGCTGCTCTTCCGAGGTGCGCGGGCCGGCCGCCTTGATCCAGGCGTCGCCGACCACCACGTGGCAGGTGCCGCAGGCGCAGGCGCCGCCGCAGTCGCCGTCGATGCCGGGCACGCCGTGGTCGCGCGCCAACTGCATCAGCGAGGTGCCGTCGATCAGCGGGACTTCCCGGCTGCTGCCGTCGTGCAGCAAGAATTTCATGGTGGCCATCGTGCGTCGCTCCTGGATTCACCCGGCTCGGGCCGGTGGCGAATCTTGTGCCCGTGTGGCGGTGTCGACTATGGTCCGCCGGTTCATAGATTTGTGAGAACGGCTCAAATGCGGCTGCCTGCCGAAGTGCCCGATGCCGATCTGCCGGCCGCGATGCTGGCGCAGATCGTCGAGTCGAAGCTGGTCGATGCCGACGCGGCCGCGCGCCTGCAGCAGCTGCTGGCGCGCCTGGGCCGCGACCTGCCGGGCATGGTCGCCGCCGGCGAGCGGGTGCCGCTGCACTGGTTCCGCACCATGTACCCGGGGCTGGATGCCGACCGGGCCGCCTGGCTCGGCCATGCCGCCGGCGAGCAGACGCGGCTGACCTCGTTCGCGGCCTTGAGCCTGCCGCTGGTCAGCGCCGGCTCGGTCGGCGAGGTGCTGCGGCTGCTGGAGTTCATGCCGCTGATTTCCAGCAGCGTCACCGCCCGCTTCCTGGCCCGCGCCGACGACGTGGTGGTGATGATCCAGGCCCGTTCCGGCGATCCGGTGCTGGACCGCTTCCCGGTGCATTACTGCGCCGCCGCGATCCAGCGGCTGCTGGCCATCCTGGTGGCCGGCACGCCGAGCCTGGAGGTGCATATCGCCTGGCCGCAGCCGGCCTGCTTCGCCGACCACCCGGACCTGCGCGCCGGCCGGCTGCACTTCGATGCGCCGTTCCACCATCTGGTGGTGCCGAACGCGACGATGGCCGAGGTCTGCCGCTTTTCCGATCCGGTGGCCTACCAGGGCGCGCTGGCCGGGCTCATCGCCCAGCGGCAGGCGGCGGCTTCGGACGAAACGGTGGGCCGGTTGAAGGCGCTGCTCGATGGCCCGGACCATCGGGTCGGCATCGACGAGGCGGCGCGCGCGCTGCATCTGTCGGTCAGCACCCTGAAGCGGCGGCTGGCCGAGGCCGGTACCAGCTTCCGGGCGCTGCGCGACGACGCCCTGCAGCAGCGCGCGCTGCTGCTGCTGGCCGAACCGTCGGCGACCCTGGCCTCGGTCGGCGCCGCGCTCGGCTATGGCGATCTCGCCAACTTCGCGCATGCCTTCAAGCGCTGGACCGGCCAGTCGCCCGGCGCGTTCCGGCGGCGGCGGGCGCGGCCGGCGGCAGCGTCGTTGCCACCGGGACTGTAGCCGCACTGCAACAATCGGCCCGGACAATGCGCGCGAACCCAAGAGAGAACGGAGCGCGCACATGGCACGCAACAGCAGCACCGGCCCGAAGGCGGGCCGCAAGGCAGTCAGCAAGACCGAATCGTCCGGCACCGGCAGCAAGCCGCCGAAGGCCGACAAGCCGCAATTCCACTACCGCACCCTCTGGCTGTCCGACATCCACCTCGGCACGGCCGGCTGCAAGGCGGAATTCCTGACCGATTTCCTGAAGCGCAACCACTGCGAAACGCTGTATCTGGTCGGCGACATCATCGACGGCTGGAAGCTGAAGAAGTCCGGCTGGTACTGGCCGCAGGAACACACCAACGTGATCCGCCGGGTGCTGACCAAGGCCAAGCGCGACACCCAGGTGATCTACGTGACCGGCAATCACGACGAGTTCCTGCGCAAGTTCGTCGACTACCGGCTGGAGATCGGCAACATCAAACTGGTCAACGAGGCGATCCACGAAACCGCCGATGGCCGGCGCCTGCTGGTGCTGCACGGCGACTACTTCGACGTTATCACCCGCTACCACCGCTGGGTGGCGCTGGCCGGCGACATGGCCTACGAAACGATGATGAGCGCCAACTACTGGTTCAACCGCGTGCGGGCGATGGCCGGCATGCGCTACTGGTCGCTGTCCGCGTTCGCTAAGCAGAAGGTCAAGAACGCGGTGTCGATCGTCTCCAGCTTCGAGGAAGCGGTGTCGCGCGAGTGCAAGCGCCGCGAGCTGGATGGCGTGGTCTGCGGCCACATCCACCATGCCGAGATCCGCGACATCAACGGCGTCAGCTACCACAACTGCGGCGACTGGGTGGAGTCCTGCACGGCGCTGGCCGAGGACTTCAACGGCAAGATTTCGGTGATCCGCTGGGTCGACATCGACCACCTGAACGAGCGGCCGAACGTGACGCCGCTGCAGTTGCCGAAGGTGGCACGGCGGACCGCCAAGGCGGCCTGAAGCCCGGCTGCCGGCTGCGCGATGGAGTGGTCGCCCGGATGACCGGCCGGGCCGGGGCATCCGTAAGCTGCGGGTCCGTCCCGCAGCCCGGAGTGCCCCGATGTCCGCCTTGATGATCGCGCTGGTGCAGGTCAAAGACCCCGCCAAGCTGCAAGCCTATTCGGCCGCTGCCGGCCCCACGATCGCCGCCGCCGGTGGTCAGGTGCTGGGCCGCGGCAAGCGCGTGGCCACGCTGTGCGGCGCGGTGTCGCCGGATGCCACGCTGATCGCCCGCTTCCCGTCGGCCGACGCCGCCCGCAGCTGGTACGACAGCGCCGCCTACCAGGCGCTGATTCCGCTGCGCGACGAAGCGATGGTGGCCAGCTTCTACGTGGTCGAAGAGCCGGCCTGATCGGTCAGCCAGGCCGGCGCCGCGCGGCGTCGGCCGTTCAGACCTCGTGCACGAACAGGCTGCGCTCGAAGCGCACTTGCGGCCAGAAGACGCCGTCTTCGGCACGTTCGCCGGCACCGACCACCATGATCGGAAAGGCCCCGGCCGGAAGCGCGAGCAGCTTCGACACCCGCACCTCGTCGAAGCCTTCCATCATGCAGCTGTCGTAGCCGTGCGCCCGCAGCGCCAGCACCAGGTTTTCGCAGGCCAGCGCCGTGCTCTTGGCCGCCCACAGATCGACCTCTGCCTTGGTGTACGGCCCGCGCGGCACCGGGGCGACGACGCCGCCCGCAGCGATCGCCGCCTTCTTGACCATCGCGAAGGAGTTCAGCGGCCCTGGCGTGTACATGTACGGAATCAGCTGGTAGTAGCGCTTCACCAGCGGCGGCACGTCCGGCATCGGCCACTCCTTGAGCATCTTGCGGGCGAAGTCGTGAACGCGATCGGTATGCGCCACGCAGACGATCAGCTCGGCCGCCGTCTTCGCCGCCAGCTGGCTCATGCAGGCCTTGACCAGCCGCGCCTTCTTGTCCGCCGAGCGCACCACGTAGAACGACCACGGCTGCAGGCCGGACGAGCAGGGCGCGAGCATCGCCAGGTCCAGACAGTCGTCCAGCACCTCGCGCGGGATCGGCTTGGCGGTGAACTTGCGCACCGAACGGCGGCCGGCAACCACCCGCCGGAACGCCTCGATGTCGATCTCCTTCGGCGCCGGCTCGTGATAGCGCGGCTTGCCGTCGATGAGGATCGTGGCCGGGCCCGGTGCCGAGCCCGACTTCCGTGCGGCGGCGGCTTTCGGGCCGGCTGCATTGCCGGTCTTCGGCGCTTTCTGGATCTTCTGGGCGGGCGTGCTGGTAGCGCGGCGGGGCTTGGCCTTGCCGGCGGCAGGGCTGACGGGGCGGGTCGGTTCGGTCATCGGAGCATGGGGCAGGGGATTCGGTGCACAACTGTAACGGAAGCCGCGCCATGGTCATTGCCGGCCACGGCCGGCATGGCCCTTGCCGCAGGTAAAATGCCGATCGCGTGCCTGCCGCGTCTGCCGCAGGTTGCCGCGCCCCCTCCCGTTCCCGAAGATCCCAGACAGATGAATGGCATTTCCCTGACCCGCTACCTCATCGAGGAGCAGCGCTCCAAGGCCCAGATCGGCGCCGACCTGCGGCTGCTGATCGAAGTCGTTGCCCGCGCCTGCAAGACCATCGCGATCGCCGTCGGCAAGGGCGGCCTGGGCGACGCGCTCGGCGACGCCGGCACCGGCAACATCCAGGGCGAGGCGCAGAAGAAGCTCGACGTGCTATCGAACGAAATCCTGCTCGAAGCCAACGAATGGGGCGGCCATCTGGCCGGTCTGGCGTCGGAGGAAATGGACCACCCGCACCCGATTCCCGGCCAGTACCCGAAGGGTGGCTACCTGCTGCTGTTCGATCCGCTCGACGGCTCGTCGAACATCGACGTCAACGTCTCGGTCGGCACCATCTTTTCAGTGCTGCGCTGCCCCGAAGGCATGACCGGCGCGGAAGACGAAGCCTTCCTGCAGCCGGGCACCACGCAGGTCGCCGCTGGCTACTGCGTCTACGGCCCGTCGACGATCCTGGTGCTGACCCTTGGCAACGGCACGCATGCGTTCACGCTGGACCGCGAACTCGGCAGCTTCCGGATGACCGGCCGCGACCTGCAGATTCCGGCCGACACCAAGGAATTCTCGATCAACGCCTCCAACGCCCGCTTCTGGGAAGCGCCGGTCAAGCGCTATGTCAACGAAATGCTGGACGGCAAGGAAGGCCCTCGCGGAAAGGACTTCAACATGCGCTGGGTCGCCTCGATGGTGGCCGACGTGCACCGCATCGTTACCCGCGGCGGCGTGTTCCTCTACCCGATGGACAGCAAGCTCAAGGACAAGGGCGGCAAGCTGCGCCTGATGTACGAAGCCAACCCGATGGCCTTCATCATCGAACAAGCCGGCGGCGCTGCCACCACCGGCCGCGAACGGATCATGGACATCCGCCCGACCAAGCTCCACCAGCGTGTGCCGGTGATCCTTGGCTCCAAGAATGAAGTGGAGCGGGTGACGGAATATCACGCGGAGGGGTGAGATGTTTGGCGGCGGATCAGCCGGGAGACGGCTGATCCGGTCGCTTTTTGAAGGGCTGCTTAGTGCCAAAAGCAGACGGTCGAGCCACAATTGGTCGAAGGCCAATGACTTCGATTGACAGTTCCAGCTATCGTCGGCGCCAGTCTTTGATAAAGAGAACTTCTTTGTCACTCAGTTGAATCACAGCTCGCTGGCGAAGAAAGTCGGCCGCCTTAGAGCCGTACTTATCGACCTCATCAATTGCGATGAATACCTGCTTGCCGATTTCACCGTAGATTCGGACGATCTGCGCCACGGCGGCGTTCTCAACATTCTTGAATAAGATCGAATCGTGAATCAGGAACGGGAGCTCTGTAAGCTTGAATACAGCCAGGTCGAGCACAATAAGGCTGCTGTACGCCGTACCGGTGCCAGTGTCTTCGAAGACCTGAAAGTTGTAGTTATTCTCCGAGAGTGTCAGGTGCGGACTTTTGCGGCTCGCGCCGAAGATCTCGCTCACGAGCTCTCGCATTGAGCGATTCAATTGGTCCTCAATCCTCTTCACCGTTCCAAGCTTCTTCTCCGAAAGCTGGTCACCTTTCTCCTTACTTTTCCCCGTCAATACTTCGTTCTTCTCGAAGAACGTATTCTCCTGCTGAGCAGTCCGGAGTTTATTGGAGATCCCAAAGACGCGATCGACAACTACACCAGGGCTATCTAGTGATCCCAGGCGCTCTATCAGCTGCTCATCAATCTGGGATAACCGCTCGTTCAATCCCGAGGCTTGAGCAGTTAGTGCCTGCACAGACGAATTCAGCTCATCCTTGAGGATCTTGGCAATTGAGCTGTGGAATTCCTCAATATTCGCAAGACGAGTCGTATTTACCTCTGGAAAGAATGCCTTGAGGCCTTCGAAACTTGAGCTGCGGACGAACTTGTTCTCAAAGAGGCTACCGCGAACCCTCCGCAACTTGCTTTCGACCTCTAGCTTGAGAGCCAATAGCTCATCCTTCTCTGTCTTTAGCTCCAATATCTCTTTATTCACGATCGACTTAATCGTCAAAGCGTAGGCCGCTAGATTGGCCTTGATGTCGCTTAACTCCGCCTGCATCTCTTCGATTAGGTCAGAGTTCTCCGCGTACTTTCTCTTTCCAATATTGGGGACGATACGCCTTTTGAAGGCGCGTCGGAGGTCGCTCTGTTCGCTCTCAACTTCTTTCAGTTCACGAACGAGCTCGGCAATCGGCTTATAGAGATTGAAAATCTTGATTAGTGTATCGACACATTCGCGGGCCGGTTGAGCGGGGACGCTATGCAAGGGGTGGTGAACATCGAGATTTGGCTTCCCCCAAATCCTACTGAATAGACTGACGAGGCTACGAAACGTTGCATCATGTTCTTTCAGCTTTAGCTCAATTGTGAGCCAAGCCTTGTATTCATTAACTGAGATTGGATCAACGAGGGAGCCATCCTCGGCGCACGGATAGACCAGCTCTGGACGAGAAGTTCCTCGGCAGAATCGGGTCTTAGAGGCATCAATAAGAAAGGTAATATAGTAGTCGTGATGGCCCAACTCAGACACGATGTCCTTGTTGTGCTGCATCAGCGAATCGCCGCCATAGGCGAAATCAACGATCATGAGCAAACTGGACTTTCCAATGGAATTGGTCGCGTTGTCATCACCCAGAACGACATTAAGTCCTTCGTGAAACGTGATTGATTTTCGGCGGAATTTCTCGCATGCGATTTCAAATAGCACGTGAGATTTCTCCAGTTGTCGGATTGACGTTGAGGCGATTCAAAAGGTGCAACACGTCAACTGCGAGCAGAAAATCGACTATCGAATCGAAGTGCGTTTCGGTCTTCTGGTATAGCGCCGGCAGATCTGCGGAGTCGTCTAGGGCGGAAAGGATGATTGGAAGCCTTGACAGCACTGAACGGTCGAGCGAAATGAACTTGTTTGGCGTTATCACTCGAACACCTCGCAATTCTGAACGAAGAACGACGCAACGATCTCTGCCGGCTCAATTGAGGAGGGCTTTGTGACGCCGACGATCCAGTCGACAACACCAGCGAATATCTGCGGCTTGGTGAGGCCCTGCATACGCAGCTCAAGGTAGAACGCCCTGACTTGACTAGAAATGAGTTCGGCGACACCTGGCTGCTCGCCCTCTAGGGTTTGAAATTGCTGGCGAACGAACACAAAATAATCACTGACGTTGAAGTGAATCTTTCGTCGCAAGGTCGATGGAACAGACTGATCAAGCTTGTCGTCTAGCGTCTTTGCGATCAGCGTTGGATCAGCAAGTGGCATGGAGGCTGTCGTCGAATCGAGCGACCGCACGACCGCCGAAATTTCATCGCGGAGTGCATACTCAAACTGGAGGCGATTTCGCTCCTCAGCGGCCACGGCTTCCCGCTTTGTCTGTACAAGGCGCCGGTAGTCTTCCACTGTTCGGGGCTTATCGAATTTGCCATGACAACCCACGCAAAGGGGAATGAGGTTATCTAGGTCGTTCGGGTCCGTGGCTAGGCGCTCTTCATGCCTTAGCAGCTCTTCTTCCGCTTTCGTTGGATTCAGAGGATAGATGTGGGCAAGCTCGTAGCCCTTGTAGGTTCGCTTTCCCTTCGTGTAGAAGAGCGGCTCTCCTCCCTCGGGGCATCGGGAGTTGACCTGACAGAGGAGGCGAAGCTCTTCAGCCTGATTCAGGGCTCGGCGTGGCTCGGTCATGGCCTACAAGACGCCAAGGTCCGCCGGCGATGCGAAAATTGTGATTCCGTCCATGTCATGGCCACGCTCCCTCCCCACCCCAGGGTCACTTTAACCACTTTGGCCTGTACGCAACCAGCCTCGGTCGGCTGCGTTCAGCCGAAGTTCGAGAAGCGGGTCTGGCCTCACTGACTGCTTCGGGCTGGGAGCAGCCACTCGCTGATGCTGCAGTCACCGTCGAGAAGACGAGCGTTACTGCATAGGCCAATAGCAACCTCATTCCCCAGCCTCAACGCCCCGGCAAAACCCCACGCCGCTGAAAATCGCGAATCCAGTGGACGAACGTGTCCTCGGTATCGCAAACCTCGGCAAACCCTGCGCGGCGCAGCTTGATGGCGCTGACGAAGGCCGGTGGCGGCGGCGTGGTGGCGCCGTAGGCGAAGCAGAAATCGGCGTAGTGGTGGGATTCGCCGAGCAGCGCGTCGATGCTGACGCGGCGCAGGCCGTGTCGGGCGACGATGCGGTCCCAGACCGCTGCTTGTGCTGGCAGGAATTCGGCCATCGGCAGCGGCGCGTCCGGGCCGGGTTCGACGCCCAGCGCGTCGGCGATGGCGGGCCACAGGTTGCGCCATTCGAAGACGTCGCCATTGGTCACGTTGTAGTGCTGGCCGTGGGCGGCTTCGGTGTTCGAGGCCCAGACGAAGACGTTGGCGAGCAGGCGGGCGTCGACGGCTTCCCAGACGTAGCTGATGCCGCCGGGGAAGCCGAACGGCTGGCCGGTTTCGCGGCAGATCGCGGCGTAGGCGCCGAGCACTGGAATCAGGTTCATCGCCACGCCGTGGGCGCGGCCGAGGATCAGTTGCGGGCGCAGGATGGTCCAGCCGAAGCCGTGGCGGTTGGCGGCTTCTCGCAGCCAGTCTTCCTGCAGCCAGTAGAAGTTCGGATGCGGGTCGCGCGGCGCGCGCTCGCGGGCTGGAATCGGCATCGGATGCAGGTGGATGCCATAGGCCTTGGTGCCCTGCAGCAGGCTGACGTGGGCGATGCAGTTGGCCGGGTTCGCCAAGAGCGGCGTCAGGCAGTGGTCGAGCATCGCCAGGTTGGTGCGCATCTGCTCGGCGTCCTGCCAGCCGGCGATCAGGCCGGGCTGTTCGAACAGCGCGGCGTAGACGACGTGAGTGACGCCGGCCAGCGCCGCCAGCGCGGCTTTCGACGAAGCGGCATCACGCAGGTCGCAGGGCAGGTGCTGGAATGGCCGGGTCGAGTCCACTTCCGGCGCGCGGCGCGACAGCGCCACCACGTCCCAGCCGGCGGCCAGATAAGCCTCCACCGCGCTGGCGCCCACCACGCCGCTGGCGCCGGCGATCAGTACCTTGTTGGTCATGGTGTCGCTCCTTGCTGAAGGAAGGGGGCTGCGTCAGCCGCGCAGTTCGCGGCGCAGGATCTTGCCGGTGACGGTCTTCGGCAGTTCGGCAATGAACTCCACGACTCTCGGCACCTTGTAGGCGGCCATGCGCTCGCGGCAGTGGGCGATTATTTCGGCGCTGCTGGCCTCGGCGCCGGCTTTCAGGCTCAGCACGGCTTTCACCGTTTCGCCGCGATAGGTGTCCGGCACGCCGACCACGGCGGCTTCGCGCACGGCCGGGTGGCTGTACAGCACGTCTTCCACTTCGCGCGGCCAGACCTTGTAGCCGGCGGCGTTGATCATGTCCTTCTTGCGGTCGACGAGGTACAGCCAGCCCTGGGCGTCCATCACGCCGATGTCGCCGGTATGCAGCCAGCCGTCGCGGATCGCGTCACGCGTTGCGTCCGGCTTGTTCCAGTAGCCGGGCACCACCTGCGGGCCGCGGATGACGATCTCGCCGGCCTCGCCAGCCGGCATCGGCGCGCCGGTTTCGGTGTCGACGATGCGGATGTCGGTGGCATAGGTCGGCAGGCCGATGCTCAGCGCGCCGAACAGCGGGTCGACCGGCGCCCGCTTGTCGACCGGGCAGACGGTGGCCGGCGAGGTCGATTCGGTCATGCCGTAGGCGTTGCGGATGTAGTGGCCGAACTTCGCTTCGAACTGCTCGACCACGCTCGGGGCGATCGGTGCGCCGCCGGAGTAGATCGCCCGCAGGCTGGCCAGGCTGTCGCGGCGCGCGTCCGGGTGGTTCATCAGCGCCAGCAGCGCGGTGATCGCGCCGATGGTGAAGGCCGGCCGCCGCTCGCGCAGCGCGTCCAGCATCACGCCCGGCTCGAAGCGGTAGGCCAGCGTCAGCGGCCCGGCGATCAGCAGGCTCAGCGCGACATGACCGATCAGCCCGGTGATGTGGAACAGCGGCGCGATACCGAGGATGCCGTCGCCTTCCTGCAGGCCGATCCAGTCGCGGTAGACCTGCGCGGTGAAGGCGACGTTGCCGTGCGTGTTCATCGCGCCTTTCGGCAGGCCGGTGGTGCCGGAGGTGTAGACCAGCAGCGCGATGTCGCTGCTGGCGAGCCACACCGGTGGTGGCCGCTGGCCGTCGTGGGCGGCGATCAGGCTTGCGAAATCCGGCACGCCATCGGCGCGATGGCGTTCGATGCCGGCCAGCAGGCGCGTGTCGTGGCGCGTCTGGTAGTCCAGCTCCGAGGTGGTGATGACGGTTGCCACCGGGTGGCTTTCAAGCACCCGCGCCAGCGTGTCGCGATAGGCCGTCTCGTGGGCGATCACGGCCGCCGGCGCGCAGTCGGCGAACAGCAGCGCCAGTTCCCGTTCGCGGTTCATCGGGTTGATCGACACCGCGATGGCGCCACACTTCCACGCGGCCAGCAGCGCGATCACGAACGGCGGCACGTTCTGCAGCACCAGCGCGATGCGATCGCCACGGCCCACGCCGCGCGCCCGCAAGCGCGCAGGCCAGCGCATCGCTGTGGCGATCCAGCTCGGCGAAGCTCAGCGTGCTGTCGAAGTAGTGAAGGGCCGGCGCGTCGGCGGCGCGGGCGACGGCGGCGCGGAACATCGACAGCCCGTCGCCATGCTCGGTGGCCGGGGCCGTCGGGCGGCCGGGCGTGTACTGGGCCAGCCAGGGGCGCATCGGCGCGGCTGACGGGGATTCGGTGCCCATGGATGAAACCTCGGGTCAGGCGAGCCCGCAGCGTAGCGAGCCGCCCGCCGGGTCGATACCGCGTGCGAGCCCGGTGCTGATTCCCCGGTCAGCCCGAGCCGGCCCAGATCGGCCTCCATCGGCCCCAATCGGCCGCAGCCGGCCGTGGTCGGCGATGATGACGGCCTGCCGCACCGCCATCCCTTGCCTAAGAGCCTGCCGCCATGTCCGCCGATCCGCGCATCTACTTCGCCGCCGAACGCACGCTGCTGGCCTGGGTGCGCACCGGCATCGCGGTGGTCGGGCTGGGCTTTCTCGTCGCCCGTTTCGGCCTGTTCCTGCGGCTGTTCGCGGCCGAACGCGGTGTGCCGGCCAGCCCGGTGCTGCAGGCCGAAACGCAGGTTTCGGCGCTGCTCGGCATCGGCTTCGTGCTGGTTGGCGCGCTGTCGATCGCGATGGCGGCGGTGCAGCATCGCCGTCACCTCGCGAGCCTGCCGGCCGAAGACCGGCCGGGCGGCTATTCGCTGTCGGCCGCGCTGTGGATGGCCGGACTGGTGGCAGCCGCCAGCGGCCTGCTGGCGGTGCATCTGGCGGTCACGCTGGTGGCGGCCGGATAGCCGCCGGCCTGCTGCGGCAGCAGGCCGGGGCGCCCGCTGCCGCAGCCGCGATCAGGCCGAGATCAGACGGCGGCCAGCAGGGCGTTGAAGGTGGCGCTCGGGCGCATCACGGCGGCCAGTTTGGCGAGATCCGGCTGGTAGTAGCCGCCGATGTCGACCGGCTTGCCCTGCACTGCGGCCAGCTCGGCGACGATGGTCTTCTCGTTGTCGGCCAGCTGCTGTGCCAGCGGTGCGAACTTCGCGGCCAGCTCGGCATCGTCGGTCTGCGCGGCCAGCGCCTGCGCCCAGTACAGCGACAGGTAGAACTGGCTGCCGCGGTTGTCCAGCTCGCCGGTCTTCGGGCTCGGCGACTTGCGGTTGTCGAGCAGCTTGCCGGTTGCGGTATCCAGCGTCTTGGCCAGCAGCTTGGCGCGCGTGTTGCCGGTCTTGATGCCCAGGTCTTCCAGGCTGACCGCCAGCGCCAGGAATTCGCCGAGCGAATCCCAGCGCAGGTGGTTTTCCTCGACCAGCTGCTGCACATGCTTCGGCGCCGAACCGCCGGCGCCGGTTTCGTACATGCCGCCGCCGGCCATCAGCGGCACGATCGACAGCATCTTGGCGCTGGTGCCCAGTTCCATGATCGGGAACAGGTCGGTCAGGTAGTCGCGCAGGATGTTGCCGGTGGCGCTGATGGTGTCCATGCCGCGCACCACGCGTTCCAGCGTGTACCGCATCGCGCGCACCTGACTCATGATCTGGATGTCGAGCCCGGTGGTGTCGTGCTCGTGCAGGTACATCTTCACCTTGCGGATCAGCTGTGCCTCGTGCGGGCGGTAGCTGTCGAGCCAGAACACCACCGGCATGCCGGAGTTGCGGGCGCGGTTGACGGCCAGCTTCACCCAGTCGCGGATCGCGGCGTCCTTGACCTGGCACATCCGCCAGATATCGCCCTGTTCGACTTCCAGGCTCAGCAGCACTTCGCCGGTCTCGACGTCGGTGATGTTGGCGGTGCCGTCTTCGGTGATCTCGAAGGTCTTGTCGTGGCTGCCGTATTCCTCGGCCTGCTGGGCCATCAGGCCGACGTTCGGCACCGTGCCCATGGTCTTCGGATCGAAGGCGCCGTGCCATTTGCAGAAGTTGATCATCTCCTGGTAAATGCGGGCGAAGGTCGATTCCGGCATCACCGCCTTGACGTCCTTGAGCCTGCCGTCGGCGCCGTACATCTTGCCGCCGTTGCGGATCATCGCCGGCATCGAGGCATCGACGATCACGTCGTTCGGCGAGTGGAAGTTGGTGATGCCCTTCGACGAGTCGACCATCGCCAGTTCCGGGCGGTGCTCGTGGCAGCGGTGCAGGTCGCGCTTGATCTCGTCCTGCTGGCTCTGCGGCAGCTTGGCGATCTTGTTGTAGAGATCGACCATGCCGTTGTTGACGTTGACGCCCAGCTCCTCGAACAGCTTGCCGTGCTTCTCGAAGGCCTCCTGGTAGAAGATCTTCACGCAGTGGCCGAAGACGATCGGGTGGCTGACCTTCATCATCGTCGCCTTGACGTGCAGCGAGAACATCACGCCGGTCTTGTGGGCGTCCTCGATCTGCTCTTCATAGAACGCGCACAGCGCCTTCTTGCTCATGAACATGCTGTCGACCACTTCACGGTCGAGCAGCGGCACCTTGTCCTTCAGCACCAGCGTCTTGCCGCTGCGGGTGAGCAGCTCCATGCGCACGGTGCGGGCGCGGTCGAGCGTCAGCGACTTTTCGCCGTGGTAGAAATCGCCGTGGTGCATGTGCGAGACATGGCTGCGCGAGGCCTGGCTCCAGTCGGCCATCGAATGCGGGTTCTTGCGGGCGTACTCCTTGACCGCCTTCGGCGCGCGGCGGTCGGAATTGCCTTCGCGCAGCACCGGGTTCACCGCCGAGCCGGTGACCTTGGCGTAGCGGGCGCGGATCGCCTTTTCCTCGTCGGTCTTTGGCGCTTCCGGGTAGTCCGGCACCGCGTAGCCCTTGGCCTGCAGTTCCTTGATCGCGGCGACCAGCTGCGACACCGAGGCGCTGATGTTCGGCAGCTTGATGATGTTGGCGTCTGGACGCAGCGTCAGCTTGCCGAGCCCGCCCAGCTCGTCGGTGACCCGCTGGTCTTCGCGCAGGAATTCCGGGAAGGCGGCCAGGATGCGCGAGGTCACCGAGATGTCGCTGGTCTTCACGCAGACGCCGGCCGGCGCGGTGAACGCTTCGATGATCGGCAGGAACGACGCGGTCGCCAGCAGCGGGGCCTCATCGGTGAGGGTGTAGACGATCGTCGATTTCTGCTCGCTCACGGCTGCTTCTCCTGTTCGTTCGTTCTGTCGTCACGGCGGCGGTTCACGGCCTGCGCAGGGCGGGCTGCCGAACCCGGCCGTGCGGGGGTCGGGGTCGTCATGTTAGCCAAGGTTTACGGCTGCGCATTGCTGGCCGTGCCGATTTCATGATCGCCGAGCTTCGGCCTGCCGCCGGCCCGACCCGGACCCGCCCGGCGACCGAGACGCCGCACCGCAACGGCCGTACGCAGCAGGGTGCGGTCAGCGCACCACCACCGGATTGACCGGGGCGCCGGAGCCGTTGACCACCTTCAGCGGCGCGGCCACGTACAGGAAGCTCCACTGGCCGTCGGCCGCGCAGTCGTCGGCCAGCGGATCGAGCTGGCAGATCTCGGTGAAGGTCACCCCGAGGTTCGACATCAGCGCGATATGCAGCGGCAGCGCGACACCGCTGACCGGGTCCATCGTCACCTCGTTGGCGATGGTGTCGGTCACCAGGTTCGGGATTTCCATCTCGTGGAACCAGCGCACCAGCTCTGGCGAATAGGTCAGGCCCGGCTCGACGAAGTTCTTGTAGAACTCGACTCGGTCGCGCTCGTAGAAGCTGCCGATCCACCCGGTCCGGATGATCAGGATGTCGTGCTTCTCGATCGTCACGCCCTGTTGGGCGGCGGCGTCCAGTAGGTCGAGATGGGTGAAGGTCTCGCCGGGGTCGAGCACTGCTTTACCGCGATGGCGGGCCATGTCGATCAGCACGGCGCGGCCGACGATGCCGCGCTCCGCCAGCGGATAGACGGAGGCCTTGCTCATGCCGCCGATCGTGGTGTTGGCGTCATAGCCGTTGTAGAGCTTGCCGTCGCACCAGACGTGGCCCAGCGCGTCGTACTGTGTCGAGCCCTGCAGGTACATGAACATCACGTCGTCGGCGTAATGCAGCTCGCCAGGGAACTGCGGACCCTTACCGCACAGGTAATGGCCCTCGTCGATGACATTGATGCGCTGCGGCTGGTTGCGGCCCGGCCAGACCGGATCGCCGCCCGGCTTGCCCATCGGAATCTGCAAGGTATAGGTCTTGCCCTGGCGCACCGCCGCGACGCCGCGCAGCACCTCGGCCTGGGTCAGGAAGTTCAGGCCGCCAATTTCATCGTCGGCTCCCCAGCGGCCCCAGTTGCGGGGGGCGTCCTTCAGCAGTTCGGCGGCGGTCGGGACGGTCTTCTCGGTCATGGCGACTCCTCGTGTCGGGCGGTCCGCGTCGTCCGCGCGGTCAGGCCGGATGCTGCCGAGCCGCCCGGGATTGCACAACCGCGTGTCAGCCCTGCCGGCGGCCGCTGACGACGGTCCGCATTGACACCGGGCTCACGCCACCCCGCCGCATACTCCGGGCACCCTTCGCATCCGCCTGATTCGCCGATGGCCGCCGAAACCCCGACAGCGCAGCAGTGGTTGCAGCTCGAGGCCTTGCTCGACCAGGTACTCGACCGGCCGGAGGCCGAGCGCAGTGCCTACATCGACGCCCAGCGCCTGGACCCGGTGCTGCAGGCGGAGCTGCAGCGCTGGCTGGCGGCCGAGGCCGAAAGCCGCGATTTCCTCGGTGCAGCCGGCGGCGCGGCGGCGCTGCTGCCGGCCGGCGAGCGGATCGGCGTCTGGCGGGTGCTTGGCCTGATCGGGCAGGGCGGTTCCGGCGAGGTCTACTGGGTCGAGCGGGCCGATGGCAGCTACGAGCAGCAGGCGGCGCTGAAACTGCTGCGGCGCCCGGAGGAAGACGACGACCTGCGCCGCTTCGCGGCCGAACGGCGGCTGCTGGCGCGGCTCGAACACCCGGACATCGCGCGCCTCTACGACGGCGGTGTTCATGCCGGCCGGCCTTATGCGGTGCTGGAACTGGTCAAGGGGCAGCCGTTCGATGACGCCACGCGCGATCTGCCGCTACGGCAGAAGCTCGACTGCTTCCTGCGCGTCTGCGATGCCGTGGCCCACGCCCATCGCCATCTGATCGTCCATCGCGACCTGAAGCCGGCCAATGTGCTGGTGACCGACGACGGCCAGCCGAAGCTGCTCGATTTCGGCATCGCCAAGCCGGTCGATGTGCCGGGTGTCGAGGTCACGCTGGCGCTGCGGCTGACGCCCGATTTCTGCGCCCCCGAGCAGCTGGCCGGCAGCGCAGTGACCGCCGCCACCGATGTCTATGCGCTCGGCGTGATGCTCTACCAGCTGCTGGCCGGCCGCACGCCGTGGCAGCTGGCCGGCAGCGGCGTCCAGCGGGCGCTGGAGCGGCTGAGCCGCCCGGAGGTCGACGCGCCGAGCCGGCAGCTGGAGGGTGCCGCCGCCCGCGCCGTGCGCGGCGATCTCGACGCCATCGTGCTGAAGGCGCTGCGGCATCGGCCGGCCGATCGCTACAGCAATGCCGAAGCGCTGGCCGAAGACCTGCGCCGCCACCTCGACAGCCGCCCGGTGATCGCCCGCGGCGAAGCGCCGGGCTACCTGATCGGCCGGCTGCTGCGCCGGCACCGGATCGGCTTCGCCGCCGCCGCTGCCGTGCTGCTGGCGCTGCTCGCCGCTGCCGGAGGCATCGCCTACAAGGCGCGGGAAGCGGCGCAGGAGCGCGATCTGGCCCGCGAGGAAGCGGCCCGCAACGCGGCCGTCAAGGATTACCTGCTGACCCTGTTCCGGGTGGCCGGTGAAACGCCGGGGGCCGAGGCCTTCACGCCCAAGCAGCTGCTGGACAAGGGCGCCTCGCGGCTGGCCGCCAATTTCGCGCGTGATCCGAAAGGCGCGGGCGACACCATGCTGGCGCTAGCCCAGCTGTATTTCTCGTTCAACGACTACGCCGGCGCGGTGCCGCTGTTCGAGCAGGTGATCAGCCAGCCGGCAGTGGACCCGGATGTCGCGGCGCAGGCCCGCTACGACCTGTCGCAATGCCTGCTGCGGATGAGCCGCATGGCCGAAGCCGCCACCCAGCTGGCGGCGGCGCAGGCCTACTGGCAGGCCGATCCGGTACGGCACCGCAATCGCCTGCTCGAAAGCCGGCTGACCCAGGCCCAGCTGGAGCGTGCCGACGGCCGCATCGACGCCGGCATCGCTACGCTGGAAGCGACGCTGGCGGAGCGCAGCCGCTGGTTCGGCGATCGCCACCCGGAAACCGGCATCGTGCTGAACAACCTGGCGGTCGCCTATTTCCAGGCCAACCGGCTGGTCGAGGCGCGCACGATGTACGAACGCTCGTGGCAGATCTGGGAGGCGCTCGACGCCACCCAGGGGGTCGATGCGCTGAACACGCTGAATAACTGGGCGGCGCTGGAAGTGCGCGAGCAGCACATCGCCGAGGCCGAGGCGCTGTACCGCAAGGCGCTCGATACCCGGCGCGCCGTGTTCGGGCCGTCCGCTGCGCTGGCGGCGCTGCTGAACAATCTCGGCAAGCTGAACCTGCGGCTGGACCGCCCTGCCGAAGCGCTGCCGCAGCTGACCGAGGCGCTGGCGCTGGCCCGCCAGTACGCGGGCGACAACAGCCTGAACGCGCTGGCCGCGCAGAGCGGGCTTGGCGAAGCCCAGGCCGCGACCGGGGATGGCGAGGCGGCACGGCTCACGCTCGAAGATCTGGAACGGCGGGTGGCAGCGAACTTCCCGCCCGATCACCTGCTGGTGGCGATCGCCCACATGGCGCAGGCGCGGCGGCTGGCGGCTGGCGGTGATCGCGACGCGGCGCTGGCGCGGCTGGATCGCGCCGATGCCGTGCTGGCGGTGGTCGGGCCGTCGGCCGGGATCTACCAGCAGCAGGTCGCCAGCCTGCGGGCGCAGCTGAAATCCTGACGATGACGATCGCGGCCCGAGCGGCCTGCACGGCGCTGCGCTCATCCGGGCCGGGATGAGTCGATAGGACCGGTGGCGGCGTCAGCCCGCTTTCAGGCGCTGGTACAGCCAGGCGCGCGCCTTGGTCCAGTCGCGCTGCACGGTGGCGATGCTGACGCCCAGCGCCTCGGCGGTCTCGCTCTCGGTGTAGCCGGCGTAGTACCGGCACTCGATGGTCTGCGCCAGCCTCGGGCTGAATGCCGATAGCTCGGCCAGCGCCTCGTCGACCGCCACCAGGCGCTCGTCCGGCGCTTCGGCAGCAACTTCCGCAGCCGCTTCGATCGGCAGCGGCCGGACGCCGTGATTGCGGATCGCGGCCAGCCGGGCCCGGGCGTCGTCCACCAGCACCTGGCGCATCGCCAGCGCCGCCGCGCGCAGGAAATGCTGGCGGTTCTGCCACTGCGGCGTGGCGTGCAGCTTCAGCCAGGCTTCGTGGATCAGCGCCGTGGTCTGGAAGGTATCGGCCGACGGCGCGCCATTGCGCACCCGCCGCGACAGCCGCTTGAGGTCGGCATAGAACAGCGGCACCAGCTCGGCCGCCTGGACGGTGACGGGCGTCGCGCCGGCGTCGCCTATTTCGGTATGCGTCGCGTTTTCATCCATGACCGTGATGGGAAAAGTCCCCCGTTCTCGTAATTGAAGACAAGCGGATCGTAAGCCCGCTTCCTCACTTTCCCTGGAGATCGCCATGGCTCATTCCCTTCGCCGCCGCTTGCTGTCGCTTGCGGTGCTGGTTCCGCTGCTGTCCAGCCCGCGCCTGCTGGCGGGGGGCAGCGTTGATTTCGAAGCCAACAGTGGCGCGGATGCCCAGCGCGTGCAGTTCGAGTTCGACGGCAATCAGCTTCGCATGACCCCGCTGGTGAAGAAAGGCGGCGATCAGCCGGAAGCGTATTCGATCTTCCGCGACGGGAAGATGTACAGCGTCGTCAACAGCGGCGGCAAGTACACGGTGATGGACATGGGCTCGATGATGAAGATGCTCGGTGGCGCGATGGCCAATGCCGCCAAGCTCGACACCGGGCTTGACGACATCGCCGAGTACCACGGCCTGAACGCCACCGGGAAGAGCGAGACCCATGCCGGCATCACCGGCGAGGTCTATACCGTCGACTACACGACGCGCGCCGGCAAGCGTGAAAAGATCGAGATGGTGCTGGCCCGCAACGCGACCCTGGTCGAGATGAGTACCTCGATGGCGGCGTTCTCGGAAATGATGGCCAAGGCCATGGGCCAGCCGTCCGACACGCCGGGCGCCAAGGCGCTGGAAGCGGAGTTCAAGCGCAAGAACCTCGGCATCCTGCGTGTCGATGACGGCTTGCGCGTGGTCCGGGTCGGCGGCAGCGCGCCAGCCGCCGATCGCTTCAAGCTTCCGGCCGCGCCGATGGCGATGCCGGCCATGCCGGCCGGCTTCGAAGGCCTGCTGGGTGGTGCGATGGGAGGCGGCGCCGCTGCGGCGGCTGCCGACGCTGCCGAAGCCGAAAGTGGCGTGGTCAACGACAAGGTCGAGCGGCAGAAGGAACGGGTGAAGTCCCGCGCCGACCGGGAAGTCGATGAAGCCACCGATCGCAGCGTCGACAAGGTGCTCGACAAGGCCTTCGACAAGCTGTTCGGTCGCTGACCCGCCATCGCCGCTGATCTGGAGCACGCTGACCATGCGCTTCCCCTTGCCACGGCTGGCCGCCCTGCTGCTGGCCGCCACGGCCCCGCTTGCCCACGCGATTCCCGGCCCGGAACTGCTGCCATCGCCGCAGCCGTTTGCCAGCCCAGATGGCCGCCAGCCGGATGACATTCGCGTCGGCCAGGCGGCGGACGGCCGCAGCGTCGTCGCCTTCGTCAGCGATGACCGCCTGTACCTGCAGCGGCTGGCTGCCGACGGCAGCGCCACCGAGGCACCGACGGCGATCTTGCAGACCAGCGGCAGCCCGCTGACCGGCCTGTCGCTGGCTGTCGGCGCCAATGGTCATTACACGGTGGGCGCGCAGATCGCCGGCGACAACGGCCTAGGGCAGGTGTTCATCCGCCGCTACCAGCCGGATGGCACGCGCCTGCTGGTGCCCGGAGAGCCGGAGCAGGGCCCGTTGCCGGTGATCATCAGCGGCCCGGCGGTCTGCGGCGGCGCGTCCGATGTCTCCGGAATGACCGCCCCCGCTGTGGCCGTCGATGCAGCCGGCAACACGGCCTACACCTACTCCCGGACCGACTACTGCAACAGCGGCCCAGGCGGGGCGCTGCAGCCGCGCCGCACCCGGCTGTTCTATCGCTACGCGCCGGTCGCCGCGCCGGCCAGCGATCCGGTGCCCGTGTTCGTCCAAGCAACCGAGAACGCCGCCGGCTTCCCGGTGGACGTGGTCAACAGCGCCGTCGCTGTGCAGGACGATGGCAGCGGCCTGGTGACCTGGGTCGGCCATCCGGAATCCAACCAGACGCCGGCGACCTATGTCCGCCCGGTGCAGCTCGGCCTGGCCAGCGGCCCGACGCAGCGCATCGAGGCCACCAACAGCTTCAACCGCGATGCGCCGGTGATCGGCGCCAAGAGCGGCGGCTACGTGCTGAACTGGCGCGGCGATTTCAACGACCCCGAGACCGGCGGCCGGCGTCTGCGCTGCTACGTACAGGCGCGTGCCCTCGACGGCAGCGCCCAGTTCGACGTGCAGACCGTGCCGGGCTGCGGGCGCAACCAGATCGTGCTGCCGGATGGCCGCTTCGAGCTGATCGCCTCGCTTGGCGTGAATCTGGTCGGCCGCCGTTACAGCGCCGATGGCATCGAGACCGGCAGCTACGGCGGCGGCAGCCGGCCGAACCGCTTCATCGACCGCATCGCCAGCGCCTGGTCGCCCCGGCTGGTCGAGGGCAACTATCTGGCGATCTACAACGTCGAGCAGGCGGATGGCAGCCGCGCGCGGCTGGAACCGGTGCGCTACGGCGGACCCGAGGGCACGCGACAGCTGAACCTGGAGCTGAACCCGACGGGCCCGCTGACCACGAGCGACGGCCGCACCGTGACGCTGTTCTGGACCTCGAACGCGCCGGCCGGCAGCTGCTTCGGCTTCGGCAATCTCGGCGGACCGCTGCCGTCCAGCGGCAGCCGGGTGCTGGGCAGTTTCACTACCGCCGGCACCCGCAGCTACGGCATCGCCTGCGGGCCGGGCGCGCTGTCGAAATCGGTGACCCTGGAGATCGTCGATCCCGATGCCGTCACGGTGACCGTGAGCTGGAATCCGCCGAGCATCGTGTCGCGCAGCCGCGCGACGGTGTCGTGGAATGCAAGCAACGCCGATCGCTGCGCCTACGAATTGAGCGGCGCGCTGGCCGATACCGGCAGCGCGGCCGCCAGCGGCGCCATCGAGTACGCGTTCCCCAATCCGGGCGAAGCGCGCTTCGATCTGAACTGCACCGGCCCCGGCGGACGCAGCGGCACGGCCAGCGCCGCCATCACCATCGGCACGCCGAGGCCGCTGACCGTCACGGCGGCCTGGTCGCCGGCCAGCATCGATGCGGCCGGCACCTCGACGCTGAACTGGAGCAGCGAGAACGCCGTCGCCTGCACCGGCACCTCGGCCGGCATCCTGAACAGCAGCGAATCGGTCGATCCCGCCGGCTCGTTCGTGTTTCAGCCCGGCAACGCGGCCGGCACCCAGACGTTCACGCTGGAATGCATCGGCGTGGACGGCGAGCGCGAATCGACCACCGCGACCTTGACCGTCAATCCCGTCGTCCCGACCGTCACCGCGAGCTGGGTGTCACCGACGATCCGGGTCGGCGAGACGCCGTTCGTGATGTGGAGTTCGACCCGCGCCATCGCCTGCGAAGCGAGCTTCGATGGGCTGATCCGCAACGCGCCGTTCGCGGTTGATGCCGGCGGCATGAGTGCCGTCACGCTGCCGCCGAACGAGGCCGGCGTCGTCGATTTCACGCTGAGCTGCGTCGGTGCTGGCGGCGGCCGGGCCTCGACCACGGCGCGGCTGACGGTCAACGCCATCACGCCGACCGTCTCGGCGAGCTGGACATCGCCGACCATCCGCGTCGGCGAAACGCCGTTCGTGATGTGGAGTTCGACCGATGCCACTGCCTGCCAGGCCAGCTTTGCCGGTCTGATCGTCGAGGGACCGTTCGCCGTCGCGGCCAGCGGGCTGAATGCCGTCTCGCTGCCGAGCAACCGGGCGGGCACCGTCGATTTCACGCTGGATTGCGTCGGCCCCGGCGGGGGGCGGGCGGTGACCTCGGCGCAACTGACCGTCAACGCCATCACGCCGACCGTCACGGCAAGCTGGGTGGCGCCGAGCATCCGCGTCGGCGAAACCCCGTTCGTGACCTGGAGTTCGGCTGATGCGCTGGCCTGCGAGGCGAGCTTTGCCGGGCTGGTCGACAACGCCCCGTTTCCGGTCGATGCCAGCGGCATGACGGCGGTGTCGTTGCCGTTCGATACGGCCGGCGTTGTCGATTTCACGCTGAGCTGCGTCGGGCCGGGCGGGGCGCTTGCCTCGACGACGGCCCGGCTGACCGTGAACGCGATCGTCCCGGAGGTGTCCGCGAGCTGGGTCGATCCAAGCATCCAGCTCGACGAGACGCCGCTGCTGATGTGGAGTTCCAGCGATGCGATCGCCTGCCAGGGCAGCTTTGCCGGCCTCATCGTCGACGGTCCGTTCGCCATTGCCGCCAGCGGCATGAACGCGGTGCCATTGCCTGGCGGCCTGATCGGCACGCTCGATTTCACGCTGGACTGCGTCGGTCCGGGCGGTGGTCGGGCGGTGACGACGGCACGGCTGACCGTCAACACCTTGCCGCCTCCGCCGCCGCTCAATCTCGGCAGCGTCGTGCTGAGTGACGGCCGTACCGTGCAGCTCGTGTCGTCGGCCGGTGCCATCGTCAACACCCGCGTGACGGCCCGCCCCGCCGTGCTGCCGGCAGGCTTCTCACCGGTGACGGATTTCCTCGCTTTCGACATCACCAACCTTCCGGTGGGCGGCAGTGTCGAAGTCACGCTGACCCTCCCGGCCGGGGTCACGCCGAATGGCTACGTGAAGTGCACGCCTGACTGCGCGCTGTTCGACCGCGCTGTCATCAACGGCAACCAGGTTCGGCTGGCGCTGACCGATGGCGGAGCGGGTGACGCTGACGGCGTCGCTGACGGCGTGATCCGTGATCCCGGCGCCCCGGGAACTGTTCCGTCGGGCGGCGGTGGGGGCGGCGCAGCCGGCGGCCTGCTGCCGCTGCTCGGTCTGCTGCTGATGATCCGGCGTCGTGCACGGCAGGCCGGACGATGAGCCGGCTGCGCGTTGCGTCGTCTGCCGGTAGCGGGCTGCTGGCGATCGCGCTCGCGCCGGCCGGCCTCGCTGCAGCTGCCGAAACGGCCTGGCTGGGCGACTGGACCGTGACCCGTGACGATCCGCGCCTGCGCAGCCGCGCGGGTGCGGAATTGCTGAGGCTGCATGTCGAGGCCGGACCGGATGCGGCGCTGGTGCTGGACTGGGCGGCCGGCCGGGCGATCTGCCCGGAACCGCTCGAAGCGCCCTGCGAATGGGTCGGCGCGGACGGCCGCAACGCGGTGGTGATGCTGAGCGGCGACAGCCTGCTGGCGGTGCTGCCGGTATCCGCCGACGAAGCCGACCCGCTGCTGCTGCTCCTGCGTCGGCCGCCGGGTGCGGTGCTGGCCGACGGCGTACTGCTCGGCGCCCGCGGCGAGCTGCGCTACCGCGTGCAGGCCCAGGCCGAGCCGCGGCCATGACGCCTGTCCATCGCGTCGGGAGCCCCCGAATGAAGCTGCCTGTCGAGATCGCCGCTGCACGACTGCTGCTGGTGATGGCGGCGGCCGGTATCGGTCTGCTGCCGGTCACGCCTGCTGCTGCGGACGGCAGCATCGACATCGTCGCCATCGGTGTGCCGTCGACCGAGGCGGAAGACGCCAACGGCCAGCCGGAGGACGGCTGCCAGCTGCGCTTCGAGGTCAGCAATCGCGGACCGGTGGAGCTGACCACCTTCATGTCCAGCTTCGCGGTGATCAAGGCTTCGACCGGCGCGCCGCTGCAGGCGCATTTTCCGATCGCTCTGACCAAGCTCGGGCCGGGCCAGCAGCAACGTACGCCGCCGGATCTGATCCACGGCGCGACCTGTGCCGATCTCAAGGTGCAGATCAAGGGCCAGACCTGCATGTCCGGCCCGCTCATCGAATGTCCATCGCTCGGCCTTTCGGCACGCGGGCTGGCCGGCATCGAACGGAGGAAGCGCAAGTGAGCCGGGGACAGCGGCGCTGGGGGCTGTGCGGCCTGGCACTGTGGATGTTGGTCGTCGGTGGCATGCCGCCGGCGGTTGCCGAGCCGGCCGCTTCCTGCGCCTGCGACTGCCCGGAGTTCTTTTCATCGAAGCGCGAAGCCTGCCGCAGCTCGTGCGCGAACTACGGTCCGCTCAGCAGCAGCTGCGTGATCCAGCGCGAGCGCAGCCGGGGCCGAAGTGACGCAGAGATCGAGGCCGCGATCAAGGATTGCTCGACCGATTGCGCCGTGCTGCGCCGCGAAACCCGGGCGATCTGTCTGGATGCCACCTATGCGCTGGCCATCGCCTGCAAGGCCAGTGGCCCGCAGGGGGCTACCGACCGGCAGGTCGACTGCTATCTGGACTATCTGGTGCGCGAGATGGAAGAGCCGATGAAGTCGCAGTTCCGCCGGCAGAACGCCGATCAGCTGGCGGCGATGGATCAGCAGGGCCGCGACCTGTTCGTCGGCAGCATGCTTGACGGCCTGAAGGCCGAGGGTCTCAGCTGCCGCCCCTGAGTTCGCGCCAGCGGCGATGCGCGATGGCGGCCGAGAACAGCGCCAGGTAGCCGGCCAGCAGCACGGCGATGCCGGTGGCGCCTTCGGCCGGGGCGTCGCCGTCGACCGCCAGCAGGATCAGCAGGATCGACAGCAGGTGGGCGAAGAACACCCAGAGCGAGGAACTGCCCAGCAGCGCGAACAGCCGCGTCGGCAGCCGCTGGACGATTTCCCGGCGCAGGCTGACCAGCAGGCACAGCAGGGCGCCTAGGTTCAGCAGCCGCACCGGCGACAGCGTCCACTTGTCGATCCAGAACAGGCTGGCGGCCGGATCGCTGAAACCCGGCCGGCCGCCGACGTGGCGCCAGATCAGCAAGCCGAGCGACAGCGCCAGTGCCACGTTGAGCACCGCGCCGCCGTTGTTGACCGCCGCCCGCGTGCGGTGCACGCCGACCAGCCCGAACCACAGGCCGAGCACCCACAGCAGCTGCCAGGCCAGCAGGTCGAACGAGCCGAGCGCGCTGTAGGGGAAATTCCAGCCGAACCAGCCATCGACGGTTTCGAAGACGAAGCGGCGCAGGCCGAACTGCGCCATCGTCCAGATCGCCACGCTGATGCCGAGCACGCGTGACCAGCCGTGACGTTCGACCGCTTTCATCAGCGGAATGGTCAGCAGCAGGAACAGCACGTACATCGGCAGGATGTCGAGCAGCGGCGGCTGGTAGATCAGCGCGGCGGCGCTGAGCGCGGCGCGGTTCGGCTGTTCGAAGTAGAAGCCGAGCAGGTTCAGCACGGTTGGCCGGTTCAGCCGCACGGCCGCCCAGGCCACCACCGTGAACGCCACCACCAGCAGCACCGCGTGCAGCAGGTAGATGTGGAGCGCCCGCTTGAGCAGCCAGCGCACCGCCGTTGAATGGCCGCCGGCCTCGCGCTGGCTCACATAGATGGTGCCGGCCAGGAAGGCCGACAGGAACACGAAACCCTCGGCCGCCGAGATGAAGCCGAACGGCTGATCCAGCACACCGGCCCACTTGGTCGGCAGGTGGGTCATGGTCATCAGGATCAGCAGCGCGCCGCGCAGGATGTCGAGCGTGGGATTTCGGGACATGACGGAAGGCGGGCCGGGCAGCGGGCGGCTGCGGAAAGACTCGGGCAGGGATAGCGAAACGCGAAGGGTCCGCATTGTGCCGCCGGCCGGCGTCGACGCGATGTGAAAGGCGCGGCCCCTCCTTTCCCAGCGCCGGCGTTCCCGCTACAAGTTGGTGACCCGCGCGGTGCGCCCGGCCGGCGCCCGCGAAGAAGGCAAACACGACCCCAGTTGGCGAATCGAGGAGAACCCGCGGCAATGAGCCCTGCATCCACTTCCGCGCCGTCGAGCTACGTCCACGGCGCATCCGCCGTGCCGCTGATCGGCGCCACCATCGGCCGTCATTTCGATGCGATCTGCGCCGAGCACGCCGATCGCGAGGCGCTGATCGACCTCGGCCAGGGCCGGCGTCTGCGCTATGCCGAGCTGCGCGAGCAGGTCGACCGGCTGGCCTGCGGCCTGATCCGGCTGGGCCTGGCACCCGGCGACCGGATCGGCATCTGGAGCCCGAACCGGGTCGAGTGGACCCTGATGCAGTTCGCGACCGCCAAGGCCGGCCTGGTGCTGGTCAACATCAACCCGGCCTACCGTGTCGCGGAGCTGGAATACGCGCTGAACAAGGTCGGCTGCCGGGCCATCGTCAGCGCCAGCCGCTTCAAGAGCAGCGACTACCTGGCGATGCTCGCCGAGCTGGCGCCGGAACTCGGCAGCTGCCCGCCGGGTGCACTGGCCGCAGCACGGCTGCCGTCACTGCAGGTGGTGATCCGCCTCGACCGCGACAGCAGCCCCGGCATGCTCAATTTCGATGCGCTGATGACCGCGCCATCGCCTGCGGAACTGCAGGCGCTGCAGGCGATCGGCGAGCAGCTGCAGTTCGATGATCCGGTCAACATCCAGTTCACCTCCGGCACCACCGGCAATCCGAAGGGCGCCACGCTGTCGCATCACAACATCCTCAACAACGGCTATTTCACTGGCGAAGGCATCCGGCTGCAGCCGGGCGACAAGGTCTGCATCCCGGTGCCGCTGTACCACTGCTTCGGCATGGTGATGGGCAACCTCGGCGCGCTGACCCACGGCGCGGCGATGGTCTACCCCGGCGAGGCCTTCGACCCGCTGGCGACGCTGCAGGCGGTGGCCGCCGAACGCTGCACCGCGCTGTACGGCGTGCCGACCATGTTCATCGCCCAGCTCGATCATCCGAGCTTCGCCAGCCACGACCTGTCGAGCCTGCGCACCGGGATCATGGCCGGCAGTCCCTGTCCGGTGGAGGTGATGCGGGCGGTGATGAGCCGGATGAATGTCGCTGAGGTGACCATCGCCTACGGCATGACCGAGACCTCGCCGGTGTCGTTCCAGACGGCGGTCGACGACCCGATCGAATGCCGGGTCGGCACCGTCGGCCGCATCCATCCGCATGTCGAGGTCAAGATCGTCGACGGCCAGGGCCGCATCGTGCCGCGCGGGGAGACCGGCGAGCTGTGCACGCGCGGCTATCCGGTGATGCTCGGCTACTGGGGCGACGAGGCAAAGACGCGCGAGTCGATCGACAGCGCCGGCTGGATGCACACCGGCGACCTCGCCACGCTCGACGAGGCCGGTTACTGCCGGATCGTCGGCCGCATCAAGGATATGGTCATTCGCGGCGGCGAGAACGTGTACCCGCGCGAGGTCGAGGAATACCTCTACCGCCATCCGGCGATCGCCGATGTGCAGGTGGTCGGCGTGCCGGACGCGCGCTTCGGCGAAGAGCTATGCGCCTGGATCATCCTGCGGCCGGGCATGAGTGCCAGCGAGGAGGACATCCGCGCCTTCTGTCGCGGCCAGATCGCCCACTACAAGGTGCCGCGCTACCTGCGCTTCGTCGACGGCTTCCCGATGACGGTGACCGGCAAGATCCAGAAGTTCCTGATCCGCGAGGCGATGACCCAGGAACTGGCGGCGCTGGCGGCCGCCGCCTCGCCGGGGCTCTGATCCGCCCGTCCGGCCGCCGGCTGCGCCGCAGCGCAGCCGGCGGCCGGATCGCCGCTCAGGGCAGCACGCGGCCGCTGATGTCGGTCGGGAACTGCGCCGGGCCGACGCTGGAGCGCCAGACCGCGAAGCTGGTGATGCTGCCGCTGGCCACCGCCGGGAAGCGGGCACGGGCCAGCGGGAACGGCGCCTGGTCGATGCGCCGGCGGCCGGTGATGGCCACACCGTCGTTGCTGAAGCGTTGGCCCTGGATCTGGAACTCGAATTCGTCCGGATCCTCGCTATCCCCCGACAACACCCGATACCGCCCCCAGACCACGTCGTAGCCGCCGCCCGGCAGGCTGGCGATGTCCGGACCCGAGCCGTTGGCGCCGCGAGGCGTCGTGGTGTCGCTGAGCAGCTGCGGCTCACCGAGGACCACGCCGGCATTGCTCAGCCGCTGGACGTACACCGACGCCAGCTCGGCGATGCTCTCCGAGAGATCCGAATAGGCGACCGCGTAGCTGCCGTCGGTCAGGCAGGCCAGGCTCAGTTCGGCGGCTTCCGCCACTCCGCCGGTGAGGAACGCGGTGCTGCCGATCGGCTCGCCCGCCGCGTTGAAGCGCAGCAAGGTCGCGCGGTAGGCGAAATCGGGCTGGAGCGGACTCAGGTAGACCATCGCCAGGCTGCCATCGGCATGGAAGCAGGCATCGGTGCTGCGGTCGCCGTAATCGGCGCCGATGGCCACCGTGGTTTCCGCGCCGCTCGTCCGGTTGGAATCGAAGCTGAACCGGCGCATGCGGATCGGCTCGCCATCCTCGTTCGGTGTGCTGGCCCCGTACCCGATGAACGCCGCCGTGCCGTCCGGCGCCATGCTCAGCGTCGGACCGATGAAGCTGATCGGCAGGCGGACTGGCTGCGCGTCGATCGGTCCGGCCGCGTCGTAGCGGCGGACCCACTGCTGCGGCGCGCTGCCGCCGAGGCTGGCGGTGTAGCTGATCGCGTAGCGGCCGCTGGCATCGGCGGCCACGCGTGGCCAGTACTGCGCGCCGGTGGCGTCAGGGTGGACGCGGAACTCGTCGCCGAGCGGGCTGCCATCGGCGGCAAAGCGGCGCGCGAACACGCCGTTGCCGCTGCTGTCCGGTCCCTGCCAGACCACGACGAAGCCAGCGGCGCCCAGGTTGGCGATATCGGGCGCGATCTGCGAGCCGTCGCGCGTGGTGTTGACGACGAACGTGGGCCCGGCAGTGGCCGCTGGCGCTGCTGTCAGCGCCATCAGGCCCAGGCTCAACGCGGCGAGCGGGGTCGCGTATGGGGATCGGTTATTCATGGTCTGTTCTCCTCGGGTGGTTGGCGAGCGCTTTGGAACGTCGCGGCCGAAGTATGAAATCCCGTTCACGAAAGCTCGCGTGGCACGATTGGCCTACAGAGGGCGCACCCTCGTCCGGCCGCCTTTCTGGCGGGGCCTGCGCGCGGTGGCGAGCGGCTCGGCGACACTGCCGTTCCCTGTCCACGAGCCCCGCCATGTCCCAGCGCCAGCACCATCTGCTCTCCGTCAACGGAGCCCGCATCCATGCCGTCGAGCAGGGGCAGGGGCCGCTGGTGCTGCTGGTGCATGGTTTCCCGGAGTCCTGGTACTCGTGGCGGCATCAGCTCGACGCGCTGGCCGCCGCCGGCTACCGCGCGGTGGCGATCGACCAGCGCGGCTACGGTCGTTCGTCGAAGTTCGCCCGGCTCGAGGACTACCGCATCCACCGGCTGGTTGATGACGTGGTCGGCGTCGTCCAGGCGCTCGGCGAACGCCGGGCCGTGATCGTCGGCCACGACTGGGGCGCGCCGGTGGCCTGGACCGCCGCCTGGCTACGCCCGGACGTGTTTCGCGGCGTCGTCGGCCTGTCGGTGCCGTTCTCCGGACGCGGGCTGGTGGCGCTGCCGGGCAGCCCGTTCGGCGAGCGCCATCCGGGCGAGCTGCATGCCGAACTGGCCGGCCCCGGCCAGACCTTCTACCAGGACCATTTCGGCGCGATGGACGGGGCCATTGCCGAGATCGAAGCCGATGTACGCGGCTGGCTGGCCGGCGCCGTCTGGTCGCTGTCCGGGGCGCCGCTGCAGGCGCTGCTGCCGGACTTCGCGACGATGGATCAGCTGACCCTGATTCGCGGCAGCGCGATGACCATCGCCGACGGCGGCCGCATGTGCGACCGCTTCCTGCCGCTGCCGCCGCGCCTGCCGGACTGGTTCGACGCGGCCGATCTCGATTTCTTCGCCAACGAGTTCGAGCGCTCCGGCTTCTTCGGCCCGCTGGCCTACTACCGCAACATGAGCGACAGCTGGGCCGATCTCGAAGCCCAGGCCGACCAGCCGCTGAGCGTGCCGGCGATGTTCATCGGCGGCGAGTTCGATGTCGCCACCGGCTGGGGCCAGGAAGCGATCGCCCGGATCGGCGAACGCGCCACCGACTGGCGCGGCACGGTGATCTTCCCGGGCTGCGGCCACTGGATCCAGCAGGAGCGGCCAGCCGCCACCAACGCCGAGCTGCTGCGCTTCCTGCGCGGCCTCGGCTGAACCTGCCGGGTGCTGCCGGCGGGGATGCCCGTCACGCCCGCTGCCGGGTCGTGACGGGCGCGGCGATCAGATGCCGGCCATGCAGGTGTACTTGACGACCAGGTAGTCGTCGATGCCGAGCCGCGAGCCCTCGCGCCCGATGCCGGACTGCTTGACGCCGCCGAACGGCGAGACCTCGTTGGAGATCAGCCCGGTGTTGACGCCGACCATGCCGTATTCCAGCGCGCCGGAGACGCGCCAGACGCGGCCGATGTCGCGCGAGTAGAAATAGCTGGCCAGGCCGAACTCGGTGTCGTTGGCCAGCTGGATCACTTCGGCTTCGGTGTCGAAGCGGAACAGCGGCGCCAGCGGGCCGAAGGTTTCCTCGCGCGCCACCAGCATGTCCGGCGTGGCGTTGGCGACCACCGTCGGCTGGAAGAAATAGCCACCCAGGCTGTGGCGCTGGCCGCCGGTCAGCAGGGTGCCGCCCTTGGCGAGCGCGTCGTGGATGTGTTCCTCGACCTTGGCCACCGCCTTGCCGTCGATCAGCGGGCCGACCCGGACGCCGTCGGCGGTGCCGTTGCCGACCGTGAGCTTTTCCACCGCCGCCACGAACTTGGCGGCGAAGGCCTCATAGACGCTGGCCTGCACGTAGATGCGGTTGGAGCAAACGCAGGTCTGGCCGGCGTTGCGGTACTTGGAGATCAGCGCGCCTTCGACGGCGGCATCGAGATCGGCGTCGTCGAAGACGATGAACGGCGCGTTGCCGCCGAGTTCCATCGACACCTTCTTGATCGTCGCGGCCGACTGGCTCATCAGCACGCGGCCGACTTCGGTGGAGCCGGTGAAGGTCAGCTTGCGGACCCGTGCGTCGGTGGCCAGTTCGGTGCCGACGTCGCCGGCCGCGCCGGTGACCACGCTGAACACGCCGGCCGGGATGCCGGCGCGTTCCGCCAGCACGGCCAGCGCCAGCGCCGACAGCGGCGTCTGCGAGGCCGGCTTGAGCACCATCGTACAGCCGGCGGCCAGTGCCGGGCCGGCCTTGCGGGTGATCATCGCGGCCGGGAAGTTCCACGGCGTGATCGCCGCGCAGACGCCGATCGGCTCGCGGGTGACGATCAGCCGCTGGCTGGCCATCGGCGCCGGGATCACGTCACCGGCAATCCGCTTGGCTTCCTCGGCGAACCATTCGATGAACGAGGCCGCGTAGGCGATCTCGCCGCGCGATTCGGTCAGCGGCTTGCCCTGTTCGGCCGTCATGATCTGCGCCAGGTCTTCCTGGTGGGCGAGGATCAGCGCGCACCAGGCGCGCAGCAGGGCGGCGCGCTCCTTGGCGGTCTTCGCCCGCCAGGCCGGCCAGGCCAGGTGGGCGGCTTCGATCGCGGCGCGGGTTTCGACGGCGCCGAGCTTCGGTACCGTGCCGACCCGCTCGCCGGTAGCCGGGTTGCGAACCTCGATCGTCGAGGCGCCGTCCAGCCACTGACCGCCGATGTAGCACTGGCTGCGCAGCAGGGTCGGATCTTGCAGGGTCAGGGGCATGGCGGAATCCGGGCGGTGGAGACAGGGCCCGAATCCTAGCAACCCATCGCCCGGCCTGCGGCCCGGCGGCCGCGAGGGCGGCTCAGCCGACGGCGCGGTCGCGGCCTTCCCAGAACGGCTTGCGCAGCTCGGTCTTCAGCACCTTGCCGGCGCCGGACACCGGCAGCGATTCGCGGATCTCCAGGCTGCGCGGGCACTTGTAGCCGGCGATGTGCTGCTTGCAGTAAGCGTACAGCTCGTCCTGAGAGAGGCTCATGCCGGGCTTCAGCACCACGGCGGCATGCACCGTTTCGCCCATCGCGGCGTCCGGGATGCCGATCACCGCGACGGCGGCCACCGCCGGGTGCTTGGAAGCGGCGTTCTCCACTTCCACCGAATAGATGTTCTCGCCGCCGGAAATGATCATGTCCTTCAGGCGATCGACGATGAACACGTAGCCGCCGTCGTCCATGTAGCCCATGTCGCCGGTGTGCATCCAGCCGTTCTTCAGCGCTTCGGCGGTGGCTTCCGGCTTGTTCAGGTAGCCGACCATCACGTTCGGCCCGCGGGCTATGATCTCGCCGACTTCGCCGCGCGGCTTCTCGACATCCTGCTCGTCAACGATCTTGACCCGCACGTGGTAGCTGGCGCGGCCGCCGGAGCGCAGGCGGTTGGCGGCGCGGCTGACGTGGTCGGCCGGCGGCAGCACGGTCATCACCGCGCTCATTTCGGTCATGCCGTAGACCTGCAGCAGGCTCACCTGCGGCAGCAGCGCCTGGGTGCGATCGAGCAGGGCTTCGGAGGCCGGCGAAGCGCCGTACATGATCCGCTGCACGCTGCCGAGATTGCGGGTCTTGGCGGCCGGGAAATCGACGAAGGCCTGCAGCATCGCCGGCACCAGCAGCAGATCGGTGATCTGTTCCGCCTCGATGACATCGAGCAGCAGGTCCGGCCGGAACACCGGCAGCACGATGTGGCGGCCGCCCCGGAGCAGCAGGCCGATGGTCAGCATCATGTCGGCCAGATGGAACATCGGCGCGGCATGCAGGCCGACGACGCCTTCCGGCAGCGCGCCCTCGGCCAGCACGTCGAGCCCGGAACTGAGCACGTTGCGGTGCGACAGCATCACGCCCTTCGGCTTGCCGGTGGTGCCGCCGGTGTAGAAGACGCCGAACAGCTCGTCGCCGCCGGCTTCGACATCGGCCACCGGCGCGCTGGCGGCGATCAGCGCTTCGTAGCCGACGGTGCCGGCCGGCTGCGGGCCATCGCCGGTGAAGATCACCTGCTTGAGGCCCGGCGTACCGGCCTTGATCGGTTCGATCATCGGCGCGAACTGGTCGTCGACGATGAGCAGCACCGAGTCGGAATCGTTCAGCGAATAAATCACTTCCGGCGCGCTCCAGCGGAAGTTCGCCGGATTGACCACGGCGCCGAGCCAGGCGATCGCCAGATAGCTTTCCAGGTAGCGGTCGGAGTTCAGCGACAGGATGCAGACCCGCGTGCCCCGGCCGATGCCCAGGCCCTGCAGGCCGCCGGCCAGGCGGGCCACGCGGTCGTGCAGCTCGCGGAACGTGCGGCGACGGTCCTTGCAGACCACGGCAATGGCGTCCGGCTTCTGTTGCACGGCCCGGTGCAGGCCCTGGGTGAATTGCATGTGAAATCCTCCGTGGATGGCTGTCGTTATCGAGGTCCCCGCCGGCGCGCAGCCCGACGCCCGGTGGCAGGGTCCGAGGACCGTCACCTTAGGCGGCCCCCGGTTGATCGTGCCCGACCAAAGTCGTGCCGTCGCCGGCCGTCGTTCCGAACCAAAGTGGGGCCTGCCGGCGGCCCCGGTCGTGGAGCATGCCGGCTCGCCTATTCTCCGGAACCTCTTGCCCATGACCGCCACTGCCCGCCCGCCCCGCAAGGCCGACACCCTGTACAGCGACCTCTTCTTTCCGGACGAGACCAAGGCGATCCGCAAGGAAGTGCGGGCCTTCTGCGACGAGGTGCTGGCGCCGGTTGCCCATCGCCTGAACACCACGCCGGAGTCCAAGGAGAACTTCGCCCGCGCCGAGTTCGAGGCGATGGCGAAAGCCGGCCTGTACGAGATTCCGTACGCCAAGGATGTCGGCGGCCGCGGTCTGGAATATCCGACCCTGGCGACGCTGACCGTGCTCGAGGAACTGGCCTACTACTCGCCGAGCCTCGCTTCGGCGCTTTACGACGGCCAGGCGATCCTGGTCGGCAAGACGCTGGAACGCGCGCCGGCGCACATCCGCAATCACTATCTGCCCAAACTCATCAAGGGCGAGTTCGTCGGCTGCTTTGCGACCTCCGAACCGAACGCCAGCACCGATCTGTCGGTGGCGTCGATGGAAACCGTTGCCACCAAGGTGCCGGGTGGTTACAAGGTCAACGGCGTGAAGCGCTGGATCACCAATTCGCCGGTCGGCGACCTGATCCTGGTGCTGTGCAAGACCGGCGAGACGCTGACCATGCTGCTGGCGGACATGCACCAGCCCGGCGTCACGGTGTCAGCCCCGGACCTGAAGATGGGCAACCACGTGCAGCTGACCGCCGACATCACGTTCAAGGACGTGTTCGTTGCCGATGACCACGTCGTTGGCCCGAAGGAAGGCAGCGGCCTGCGCACCGCGATCAGCGCGCTGGTGCTCGGCCGCATGGGCATCGGCGCGGTCGGCGTGGCGATGGGGCAGGCGGCGTTCGACTTCGCGACCCACTACATGACCCAGCGCAAGGTGTTCGGCCGCGAACTGGCCCGCATGCAGCACTGGCAGTACAAGTTCGCCGAGCACGCCACCCAGATCGAGATGGCGCGCAGCCTGTACCAGAAGGCCGCGATCCGCTTCGACAAGGAAGGCGGTGCCGACATCGAGGCGGCGATGGCCAAGGTGGTCGGCTCGCGTCTGGCCTGCGATCTGGCCCGCGACGCCATCCAGGTCTGCGGCGCCTATGGCTTTGTCAAAACACTGTCCGGCCCGGGCCAGAACTTCCCGCTGGAATCGATCTACCGCGACGCCAAGATCGGCGAGATCTACGAAGGGGCCAACGAGATCCAGAGCTGGGTGATTGCCCGCCACATCTTCGGTCGCGAGTACACCGGCTGAGCGCCTGAAAGCGCTCTCTGCGCGAGGCGGCCGCGACAGGACTTGGGGAATCTCTGCACAGATTCAGATCGTCATTCCGGCGAAGGCCCCGCGCAGTTTCGGGGCCAGCGCTTTCAAGGCCCTGGACCCCGGCTTTCGCCGGGGTGACGACCGATGCTGAGTGTCCTCAGTGATCCAGCAGCGACGGCGCCGCCCGCTGCGGGCAGCGGTTGCGCTCGCAGACCTTGCAGCCGGTGCCGATCGGCGTGGCGGCGTCCGGATCGGACAGATCGAGGCCGCGTGAGTAGATCAGCCGGTGGGCGTGGCGCAGGTCGCAGCCGAGGCCGACCGCAAAGGTCTTCTGCGGCCGGCCGTAGCCGACCGGGCCGCTGACCACCTGGCGGGCGATCCACAGATAGCTGCGGCCATCGGGCATCACCGCCGTCTGGGTCAGCACTCTTTCCGGCTGGCTGAACGCTTCGTAGACGATCCACAGCGGACAGGTGCCGCCGACTCTGGAGAAGTGGAAGTCGGCCGCCGAATGGCGTTTGGAGACGTTGCCGGCGCGATCGACGCGCACGAAGAAGAACGGCAGCCCCGGCATGCCTGGCCGCTGCAAGGTCGACAGCCGGTGGCAGACCGCTTCGAAGCCGACGCCGAAGCGGTTGGCCAGCCGCTCAATGTCGTAGGCCAGGCCTTCCGCCGACTGCAGGAACGCCGCGTACGGCATCACCAGCGCACCGGCGAAGTAGTTGGCCAGGCCGATCCGCGCCAGCCGCCGTGATTCCTCGCTGGTGAACTGGGCCTCGGCGATCAGGCGATCGAGCAGCGGCGCGATTTCCAGCAGCGCCAGCTGCACCGCCATCTGGAAGGCCTGCTGGCCGGGCCGCAGGTGGTCGGGCAGGCGCAGGGTGCCGGTGTCGGCCAGGTAGCTGCGCTTGGCCAGCGCCGCATCGCCGCCATCGGTACCGGAGACGATCTGCAGACGCACGCCGTGGCGGCTGCTCAGCCGCTGCGCGAGCCTGGATGCGACATCGCCGATCGCCATCGCGCTGTCGGCAAAGATCGCTTCGGCGGCCTCGTCCAGTTCGGCGACGTGGTTGTGGCGGCGGTTGAAGTAGTCGCGCACCTCGTCATGGGTGGCCGGCAGCGCGAACGAAGCTAGCTTGTGGCCGTCGCCGAGCCGTGCGGCCAGGCCGTCGGCGCGCTCGGTCAGGCCGCGATTGCGGCGATGCAGCTCGACGATCGCCCGCGCCACCGCCGGCATGTTCGAGGCCAGCGCGCGCAGCTCGGCCATCGACACCGTTTCCGCACCGGCATCGGCCAGCACGTCGCGGACGTCGGCGATCAGCCCGGCTTCCTGGTCATCGGAGAACAGCTGCACGTCGATGCCGAACTCGGCGTTGATGCGCAGCAGGATCGGCACCGTCAGCGGCCGCTGGTTGTGCTCGATCTGATTCAGGTAGCTCGGCGAAATGCCGAGCGCCTTGGCCAGCGCCACCTGGCTGATGCCGCGCTCCTCGCGCAGCCGCTGCAGCCGTACCCCCATGTAGGCCTTGGCCATCTCAGGATGCTTCGCAAGATTCGCAAAATCGGCTGCGGGTCTTCACATCAATTCGCCTTTTCAGTGCTGGTTTCACGGTTTCGGATGCGAATAATGCGAAACATCGCTGCGCTTGAACAGGGCGTTCCTGGCCCGGCCCGGCGACCCATTCCGAGGACCTTCGATGACCGTTGCCGCCCCTTCCGCGCCGTCTGCCGTTTCGACGCCCGTCGCCACCGTGCCCTTGCTGATCGGCGGCCAGTTCGTCGAATCGCGGGCCACCCAGTGGCGCGACGTGATCAACCCGGCCACCCAGCAGGTGCTGGCACGGGTGCCGTTCGCGACGCCGCAGGAGCTGGACGCGGCGGTCGAGGCGGCGAAGCAGGCTTTCGTCACCTGGCGCAAGACGCCGATCGGCGTGCGTGCGCGAATCTTCCTGAAGTACCAGCAGCTGATCCGCGAGCACATGAAGGAACTGGCGGCGCTGCTGACCGCCGAGCAGGGCAAGACGCTGCCGGACGCCGAGGGCGACATCTTCCGCGGCCTGGAAGTGGTGGAGCACGCAGCCAACATCGGCACCCTGCAGATGGGCGAGCTGGCCAACAACGTCGCCACCGGCGTTGACACCTACACACTGCTGCAGCCGCTCGGCGTCTGCGCCGGCATCACGCCGTTCAACTTCCCGGCGATGATCCCGCTGTGGATGTTCCCGATGGCGATCGCCACCGGCAACACCTTCATCCTCAAGCCGTCCGAGCAGGACCCGCTGGTGACCATGCGGCTGGTGGAACTGGCGCTGGAAGCCGGCATTCCGAAGGGCGTGCTGAACGTCGTCCACGGTGGCGAAGCGGTGGTCAACGGCCTCTGCGACCACCCGGACATCAAGGCGATCAGCTTCGTCGGCAGCACCCGGGTCGGCACCCACGTCTATCGCCGCGCCACGCTGGCCGGCAAGCGCGCCCAATGCATGATGGGCGCGAAGAATCACGCCGTGGTGCTTCCGGACGCCCACAAGGAGCAGACGCTGAACAACCTGGTCGGCGCCGCTTTCGGTGCCGCTGGCCAGCGCTGCATGGCGGCGTCGACGGTGGTCTTCGTCGGCGAATCGAAGCAGTGGATCGGCGATCTGGTCGAGCGCGCCAAGACCCTGAAGCTCAACGCCGGCCACGAGGCCGGCACCGATGTCGGCCCGGTGATGTCCTGCGCCGCCGCCGAGCGCATCCACGGCCTGATCGAGCGCGGCATCGCCGAAGGCGCGGTGCTGGAACTGGACGGCCGCCGGCCGCAGGTGCCGGGCTACGAGCAGGGCAACTTCGTCGGCCCGACGATCTTTTCCGGCGTGAAGCCGGGCATGGCGATCTACGACGAGGAGATCTTCGGGCCGGTGCTGGTGATCCTCGAAGCGGCCTCGCTCGACGAGGCGATCGAGCGCATCAACCGCAATCCGAACGGCAACGGCACGGCGCTGTTCACCCAGTCCGGTGCCGCCGCGCGCCGCTTCCAGGAGGACATCGACATTGGCCAGGTCGGCATCAACGTGCCGATCCCGGTGCCGGTGCCGCTGTTCTCGTTCACCGGCTCGCGGGCCTCGAAGCTCGGTGACCTGGGCCCGTACGGCAAGCAAGTGATCCTGTTCTACACGCAGACCAAGACCGTGACCCAGCGCTGGTTCGACGACGAGACCCTCCATGTTGGCGTCAACACGACCATCAGCCTGCGCTGAAGCCCAGGCGCCCGAAGCCCGGCCGGCGAACACCATGAACTTCGCGCTCTCCGATGATCAGCGGGCCTACCAGGACGCCGCGCGCAGCTTTGCCCGCGGCGAACTGGAACCCCACGCCGCGCGCTGGGATGCCGACGGCGAATTCCCGCTGGCGACCATCGCCCGCGCGGGCGAACTGGGCTTCTGCGGCATCTACACGCCGGAAGCGCTCGGCGGCCTGGGCTTAAGCCGGCTCGATGCCTCGATCATCCTCGAGGAACTGGCCGCCGGCTGCACCAGCACGGCGGCCTACATCACGATCCACAACATGGTCTGCTGGATGGTGGCGCGCTGGGCGCAGCCGGGCATCCGTGATCTCTGGGTGCCCAAGCTGGCACGCGGCGAGCGGCTCGGCAGCTACTGCCTGACCGAGCCTGATGCCGGCTCCGATGCCGCCTCGCTGAAGACCCGCGCAGAGAAGCACGGCGATGGCTACGTCCTCAACGGCGCCAAGGTGTTCATCTCCGGCGCCGGCTCCACCGACCTGCTGGTGGTGTTCGCCCGCACCGGCGGCGCCGGGCCGAAGGGCATCTCGACCTTCGCGGTGCCGGCCGACACGCCGGGCATCCGCTACGGCAAGAAGGAACACAAGATGGGCTGGAACAGCCAGCCGACGCGGGCGATCAGCTTCGACAACGTGGTGGTGCCGGAAGGCAACCGCCTCGGCGCCGAAGGCGAGGGCTTCACGATCGCGATGAAGGCGCTCGACGGCGGCCGCATCAACATCGCCACCTGTTCGGTCGGCACCGCTCAGGCGGCGATCGAACGCGCGCAGGCGCATCTGAACACCCGCAAGCAGTTCGGCCAGCCGCTGGCCGACTTTCAGGGCCTGCAGTTCCGGCTCGCCGACATGCTGATCGAGCTGGTGTCGGCGCGGCAGATGGTGCGGCTGGCGGCCTGGATGCTCGACAGCGACAGCCCGCAGGCCAGCACCTATTGCGCGATGGCCAAGCGCCACGCCACCGACATCGGCTTCAACGTCGCCAACCAGGCGCTGCAGCTGCACGGCGGCTACGGCTACAGCCGCGAGTACCCGCTGGAACGGCATGTCCGCGACAGCCGCGTGCACCAGATCCTGGAAGGGACCAACGACATCATGCGGGTCATCGTGGCCCGTGCCTTTTTGCGCGAAGGCGCACCGGAGATATTGAGATGAGCGTCAGCAGCAGCCCCTCGTACGCAAACCTGAAACTGGAAAAGCGCGGCCACACCGCGATCATCACGCTGGACAATCCGCCGGCCCACACCTGGACCGCCGACAGCCTTGCCGCGCTGAAGGCGCTGGTGCTGGACCTGAACGCCGACCGCGACATCTACGCGCTGGTGATCACCGGCGACGGGCCGAAGTTCTTTTCCGCCGGTGCCGATCTCAAGTTGTTCGCCGACGGCGACAAGGCCCGCGCCCGCGACATGGCGCGGCGCTTCGGCGAGGCCTTTGAAGGCTTGAGCGCGTTCCGTGGCGTCAGCATCGCGGCGATAAACGGCTTCGCGATGGGCGGCGGTCTGGAATGCGCGCTGGCCTGCGATATCCGCATCGCCGAAACGCAGGCGCAGATGGCGCTGCCGGAAGCCACGGTGGGCCTGTTGCCCTGCGCCGGCGGTACCCAGAACCTCGCCGCACTGGTCGGCGAAGGCTGGGCCAAGCGCCTGATTCTCTGTGGCGAGCGCATCGACGCGGCAACTGCGGAGAAGATCGGCCTCGTCGAGCAGGTGGTGCCGACCGGCACCGCGCTGGACGCCGCGCTGAAGCTCGCCGAAGCGACCGCCAGGCAGAGCCCGACCAGTGTCGCGATCTGCAAGACCCTGATCCAGAGCGCGCGCCAGATGCCGCTGAAGCAGGTGCTGCCGGTGGAGCGCGAAGCCTTCGTCGACCTGTTCGACACCCGCGACCAGAAGGAAGGCGTCAATGCCTTTCTCGGCAAGCGCAAGCCGGAGTGGTGCAATGGCTGATTCCGCAAGCCTCGCCGCGCCGGCCCCGGTGCTGTTCCGCGAGGTCACGGCCGCCAATGGCAGGAAGATTGGCTACGCGCTGCTGAACAGCGAGAAATCGCTGAATGCGCTGAACCTGGCGATGATCCGCCTGCTCGACGGCCAGCTGCGCGCCTGGGCCGGCGACCCGACCATCGCCTGCGTGGTGCTGAGCGGTGCTGGCGAAAAGGCCTTCTGCGCCGGCGGCGACGTGCGCGGCCTGTACGAGGCCATGCGTCGTCATCCGGGCAGCCTGCCGAACCCGGACGCGTGTCCGTTCTTCGCTGAGGAATACCGGCTCGATCACTTCATCCACCAGTACCCCAAGCCGCTGCTGGTCTGGGGCAGCGGCATCGTCATGGGCGGCGGTCTTGGTCTGTTCGCGGGTGCCAGCCATCGCGTGGTCACCGAGACCTCGCGGGTGGCGATGCCGGAAATCACCATCGGCCTGCTTCCGGATGTCGGCGGTAGCTGGTTCCTGCCGAGGCTGCCAGGCAAGGCCGGCCTGTTCCTGGCGCTGACCGGCGCCTCGGTCAACGGCCACGATCTGCTGCACGCACAGTTGGCCGATCACTTCCTGCGCGCGGCCGACCGCGATGCCGTGTTCGAGGCGCTGGCGCAGCTCGACTGGCGCGGTGACGCGACGCTTGACCGCACGCGCCTGGGTCAGCTGCTCGATGGCTACGCAGCGCAGGCCGCCGCGCTGCTGCCGGCCTCGAAGCTGGCGCAGCACGCGGCACTGATCGAATCACTGTGCAGCGGTGCATCGCTGGCCGAGGTGGTGGCCGCGATCACCGGCCTGCGCAGCGATGACAGCTGGCTGACCAAGGCGGCGGCCGCGCTCGCGGCCGGCTCGCCGACCACTGCGGCGCTCGTCTGGACGCTGTACCGGCGCGACGCGGCGCTGTCGCTGGCGGAGGTGTTCCGGCTGGAACTGGTCGTCGCGCTGCAGTGTTGCGCGCACGGCGATTTCGAGGAAGGCGTGCGGGCACTGCTGATCGACAAGGACCAGTCGCCGCGCTGGGCGGCGGCGACGCCGGCCCGCATCGACGCGCATTTCCAGCCGCCGGCCTGGCCCGGCGGCGTCCATCCGCTGGCCGACCTCTGAACCTGTTCCTGGAGATGTCCCCGATGCACAAGATCGCTTTCATCGGCCTCGGCAACATGGGTGCGCCGATGGCGCTGAACCTGCTCAAGGCCGGCTTCGCGCTGCGCGTGTTCGACTTGAGTGCCGGGCCGCTGCAGCGGCTGGCCGAAGCCGGCGCCGAGATCGCCGAGCACCCGGCCGATGCCGTCGCCGACGCCGACGCCGTCATCTCGATGCTGCCGGCCAGCGCGCACGTGCAGCGGCTGTACCTCGGCGCCGATGGTGTGCTCGCCGCCGTCCCGGCCGGCGCGCTGCTGATTGACTGCAGCACCATCGCCGCCGCCACCGCGCGGGAGGTGGCCGCAGCGGCGGCCGCGCGCGGCCTGACCATGATCGATGCGCCGGTGTCCGGCGGCACGGCGGGGGCGGCGGCCGGCACGCTGACCTTCATCGTCGGCGGCACGGCGGACGCCTTCGAGCGCGCCCGGCCGCTGCTCGGCGCGATGGGTCGCAATCTGTTCCACGCCGGCGGCAACGGCGCCGGCCAGGTCGCCAAGATCTGCAACAACATGCTGCTCGGCATCCAGATGATCGGCACCATCGAGGCGCTCCAGCTCGGCGTTGCCAGCGGTGTGGACGCCGCCGTGCTGTCGGACATCATGGCCCGCAGCTCCGGCCGCAACTGGACGCTGGAGGTCTACAACCCCTGGCCCGGCGTGATGGATGGCGTGCCTGCCGCGCGCGGCTACAGCGGCGGCTTCGGCAGCGATCTGATGCTCAAGGATCTCGGCCTCGCCGCCGAAGCCGCCGCCGCCGTGCAGGCGCCGATCGCGCTCGGCGCGCTGGCCCGTGAGCTGTACCGCCAGCACAGCGCCGCCGGCCACGGCGCGCTGGACTTCTCCAGCCTGCGCGAGGTGCCGGCCGGCTGAAACCGGTTGCGGATCGCGCGCGGTTCCCGCCGACCGGCCCGGCCCCGGTACACTCGCGCTCCGTCACAACAAAAGGGCAGGTCAGATGGCAAACGACCTCAAGATGCCCGCCCGCAAGGTGCGTGGAGGCAGAACTGCGCAGCTGGAGCCGCCGAACCTCGCGTTCGCGCTCGTGCAGACGCGCCTGCTCGCCGAGATGCGGCGCAGCGTGACGCCGGCGATCAAGCTGATTTCGGTGGTGGCGCCGACCGGCTATGGCAAGACCACCTTCGCCACCGCGCTGCACAAGCATTTCTCGACGGCCGGGCTGAACAGCTTCTGGATCGCGCTGGACGATCGCGACACCAGCACCGAGCGGGTCATCGACCTGCTCGAGGACGCGCTGATCGGCCGCCATTCCGATCCGCACCCGACGCAAACCCTGCTGCGCGGTGACGAGCCGCTGCAGAACCGCATCGATGCGCTGATCGACGCGATGGCGCAGCTGCCGGCGCCGTCGCTGGTGTTCCTCGACAACCTCGGCTACTGCACCGACGAGACGCTGGGCCTGCTGCTCGACCCGCTGCTGTTCCGCTCGCCGTCGTCGGTGCACTTCCTGTTTTCCAGCACCGAGCAGCTGCCGTTCAACCTGACCCGCGCCCGCCTCGAAGGCCGGGTGCGCGAGATCGGCTTTGCCGACCTGAGCCTGCGCCCGGACGAGATCCGCACGCTGTTCGGGCCTGAGCTGTGTGCGCAGCTCGGCGATGCGGCGATCGACAGCATCGCCCGCCAGACCGAGGGCTGGCAGGCGGCGGTGCGACTCGCGCAGATCATCCTGTCGACCGCCGACAAGCCGCTGGAAGCGCTGGAACGCTTCTCCGGCGCCGATGAGGATCTGTCGAACCTGCTGAACCGGCAGGTGCTGGCCGGATTTTCGCCGGAGGCGCGCCGCTTCCTGCTGGAAATCTCGCCGCTGCGCAGCTTCTGCGCCGAGCTGTGCCGGCAGGTCACCGGCGATGACGACGCCGACCGTCATCTGGCGCTGCTGCTGCGCCGCAACGTGTTCGTGATCCCGCTCGATCGCAACCGCAGCTGGTACCGGCTGCACGGCCTGTTCCGCGAATTCCTGGCCGAGGAGGCGCAGCGCGCGGTGCCAGCCGAGCGGCGCACGCAGATCCTGATCCGCGCGGCCGAATGGAACGAGCGCAACGGTCGCTGGCTCGACGCCGTCGACTACGCGTTGGCGGCCGGTTCGGCGCCGCTGGCCTGCGCGATTCTCGAACGGGTGGCGGCGACCTTCGTCCGTGATCGCGGCGATCTGCGCCAGTACATCGAATGGATCGAACGCCTGCACGGCGATGGCCACGAAGTCGGCTGGGAAGCCGATTTCTGGTACGTCTTCGCACTGGTCTTCCACCGCCGCTACGAAACCGCGCGCCAGCACAACGAGCGGCTGGCGCTGCGCGTCGAGCGCGAACAGGACAGCAGCGGCAAGCCCGGCCCGCTGGCCGAACTGAAGCGGCGCATCGAAGTGCTGCGCGTCTGCGTCGACATCTACACCGATCGCCTGGCCGACGCCCGCGTGCATCTGACCCGCTGGCTGGCCGAGCGCGGCGCCGATGATCCCTTCGACGTGGCGACCGTCTCCGCCGCCGCCAGCATCTCGCTGAGCAGCGCGTTCCGCTTCGTCGAATCGCGGCAGATGATGCGCGTCGCCCAGGCGGCGATCGCCCAGAGCGGCAGCGCCTACGGCGTCGGCTGGGTGCAGCTGCTGGCGGCGATGATCGACATGTTCGAAGGCGATTACGCTGCCGTCCACGGCGACATCCAGGCGGCGCTGGCGCGTGCGCGCGCGGCGCTCGGCGAGGGCGCTGGCATCACCCGCACCATCGCCTTCGTCGCCGCCCGCTGCGCGGTCGAGATGGGGCTCGACGAGGAAGCGCGCGGCCTGCTGAACCAGGGCCTGCGGGGCGCCCACACCCACGGCGTGGTCGACACCACGGCCGACGGCCTCGATGCGGCGGTGAAGCTGTGGTCCGGCCGGCCGGATGATCCGATCTCGATTCCGCTGCTGCGCGAGATCGCTGCCGGCTACCCGCCGCGCCTGGGCCTGATGCTGTCCTGCATGCTGGTGCAGCGGCTGGTGCGGCTCGGCCGGCTCGACGATGCGCTGGCCGAAGGGGCCCACATCGGCCTGACCGCCTCCGGCGGCGAGCCCCGGCTGGCGGCGCTGGATGGCCTGCAGGTGGCGCGTGCCGCCGATCTCTATGCCGCCGCGCAGATCGAACTGCTGATCGCTGCCGGCCAGCTGCGCCAGGCCGAGGCGCTGATCGCCGCCGAAACGCGGATCGCCCGCCAGGATGGCCGCAACGGCCGGCTGGTGGAACTGGCGCTGGCCGAGATGGCGGTGGCGATCTGCTCGCACAATCCGCAGCCGGCGGCGCGCCACTTCGTGCGTGCCATCGGTCTGGCGGCCCGGCGCCGTATCCTGCGGCCGTTCCGCGACCGGGCCGAGACCATCGCCGGCCTCGTCAACGAGACCAAGCCGCAGTCCTGGGGCTTCGTGCTCGACGAGGAGCGCCGCTTCTTCGTCGAGATCTGCAACGGCCTGCCACTGACCAACTCCTTCCTGGTCGAGCATCTCGACCAGCTGCAGGGCGAAGGCCAGCTGCTGGAAACGCCGACCGCGCGCGAGCTGCAGCTGCTCAGCCTGATCGAGGCAGGCCTTTCGAATCAGCAGCTTGCTGATCGCCTGAGCCTGTCGGTGGCGACCGTCAAGTGGCATCTCTACAACCTCTACACCAAGCTCGGCGTGTCCAGCCGGTCGGCGGCGCTGGCGCGGGCGCGGGCGCTCAACCTGATGTCGCGCTGAGGCGCCGCCCGCCGGCCAAACTATGGAATGGGACGCGGCCCGACCGCGCCGCTGAAGATGCGCTCATCAAAATCGCAACCAGGAGCAAGCGATGAGCGCAGCGATCCAGAACGCGGGCCCGGCCCGGGCCGAGAACCCACTCGACTACTTCAAGTACCTGCTGTCGCCGGTGATCCTGTCCGCCCACGCCTACGGGCTGTGGATGGGCGGCAACTACACGTGGATCGGCCTGGCGCTGCTGCTCGGCGTGCTGTTCTTCGATGCGTTCCTGAAGCCGGACTACTCGATCCGCTCGCAGCGTCACGCCTGGATCTATGACGTGATCGTGTCGATCACCGTGCTGGCGAGCTTCGTCAACATCCTGTTCTATTCGTGGCTGGTGGGGCACGAGCACTTCGCCACCACCGCGTCGGCGGTCGGCGCGTTCATCAGTACGCTGTTCATCGGCTTTGTCATCGGCGCGCCGCCGGTGCACGAGCTGTTCCACCGCGAAGGCCTGTTCCTGCGCTGGCTCGGCCGCATCGGCCAGTGCCTGGTGTTCGACCCGTGGCGCGAGATCACCCACGTGGTGACCCACCACATGCGCGTCGCCACGCCGGACGACCCGGACTACGCGCGCCGCGGCGATACCGTCTATGGCCACTTCCTGCGCACCTTCCCGGCCCAGTGGAAGGAGAGCTACCACCTCGAAAAGATGATGTGGACCAAGCGCGGCCGGAAGTGGTACGACCCGCGCAACGCCTGGGTCTTCAAGGCGACCTATTTCGGAACCTTCCTCGCCGTGCTCTACGCGCTCGGCGGCTGGAAGGGTCTGGGCCTGGCCTCGGCAACGCTGTTCTTCGGCCCGCGCATGCTGCTGGAAGTGTTCAATTACGTGAACCACTACGGGCTGGTGTCGGCCACGCCGGGGCGCTTCGAGAAGCACCACACCTGGAATCACATCACGCCGCTGACCCGCATCCTGGCGCTGGAGATCACCAACCACGCCGGCCACCACGACGACAGCTACAAGCCGTTCTACGCGCTGGAGCCGGACACCAACGGCCCGCTGCAGCCGCAGTTCCTGCTGGTGGTGCTGCTGGCACTGGTGCCGCCGCTGTTCTTCATGATGATCAAGCCGCTGCTCAAGCACTGGGACGAGCACTACGCGACCCCGGCCGAGCGCGAGATCGCCCGCCGCGAGAACGAGCGCGCCGGCTGGCACGAGCTGAACCGGCCGGACCCGAAGCGGGACCTGCCGGCCGGCCTCTGGAAATACGCCTGAGCGACCGAGGCCTCGACCATGCTGATGGAACCGACCGCACCGGCCGCCACTCGGACCGACCTTTGCCGCATCACCGTGCGCGGCAAGGATGGCAGCGAACAGAGCTTCGACGTGGGCCGCAACGACATGCTGCTGAAGGCAGCGGTCGCCCAGGGCATCGACTACCCGCACAACTGCCGGGTCGGTGTCTGCGGGCAGTGCAAGACCCGGCTGGTCGGCGGGCGCGTCAGCCCGATGGTCGACCTGGCGCTGTCGCCGCTGACCAATGAGCAGATCCAGGCCGGCTTCGTGCTGGCCTGCCAGGCCAAGGTGCGTTCCGACCTGGTGATCGACGTCAAGCTCGGCTCCGGCACCCAGCTGCCGGTGCGCTACGTGTCGGCCCAGGTGACGCGCTACCGCAAGCTGCCGGGCGAGGTCATCGACCTGCGGCTGGCGCTCGACGAGCCGGTGGCGTTCAACGCCGGCCAGTACTGCACGATCGCCGAATCCGGGTCGTTCACCCGGCGCAGCTATTCGTACTACGACGCGCCGCCCGCCGATGGCAGCGGCGCCCGCGAGGTCGGCTTCCTGGTCAAGCGGCTGCCCGGTGGCCGCTTCTCGGAATGGCTGTTCGCCGAGGACCGCAGCGGCGTCAAGTTCTGGGTCGAAGGCCCGTTCGGCGTGATGGGGGTCGACGATCTCGACCGCGACGGCCTGTGCGTGGCCGGCGGCACCGGGTTGGCGCCGATCCTGTCGATCGTCGGCGATCGCCTGCGCCGCTCGAAGACCGCGAAATTCACCATCGTGTTCGGTGTCCGCACGGCGGCCGACGTATTCGCCAACGAGCGCCTGCAGGCGCTGCTCGCCGAAGGCGGCGACCGCGTGCGGCTGGTGACCATCCTGTCGCACGAGCCGGCCGGCTCGGCCTGGACCGGGCCGCGCGGCATGGTGACGGCGGCGCTCGATGAAGCGCTGGGTGTCGACTACGCGCAGACCGCCGCCTTCATCTGCGGCAACCTCGGCATGGTCGAGGCTGTCGAACGGCGGCTGATCGGGCTGGGCGTGCAGGCCGATAGAATCCACGCCGACAAGTTCGTGCCGTCCGGCACGCCCTGAGCTGGCTGCGGCAGACGGCGGTGCGGGAAGGCCGGCGGCAGCGCGCCGCCTGCCGATCCCCTCTTCGCCGACCTTTCCTCGATCATGCCCCTGCTCAAGACCGCGCCGAACTTCCGCGACATCGGTGACCTGCCGGCCCGCGATGGCCGGCGGACCCGCTCCGGCCTCATCTACCGTTCCGACGCGCTCGACGCGCTGGATGCCGACGACCTCGCGCAGCTGGCGCGCATGGCACCCAAGGTCTGCTGCGACCTGCGCAGCGACGGCGAACGGCTGCAGCGGCCGCACCGCTGGCCGGAGGGGGCTGCGCCACGGGTGATGAACCTTGCGGTGGCCACCGACATCCGGGTGCTGATGCCCGAGCTGGTGCAAGGCCTGCGCGCCAACGCCACGGCCGACGGAGCGGCGGCGCTGATGCGCCATCTGTACCGCGATCTGCCGACCGTCTGCGTGCCGGTGCTGAAGCAGGTGTTCGCGCTGCTGCTCGACGAGCAGGCCGAGCATCTGCCGCTGGTGGTCAACTGCACCGCCGGCAAGGACCGCACCGGCTTCGTGGTGGCGATGCTGCTGCATGCCGTCGGCGTCGCCGAAGATGCGGTGCTCGACGACTACCTGCGCTCGAACGACGCGAGCAATCGCGACTCGCTGCAGCTGAAGGTCGCCAAGCTGCTGCAGGAGCTGCTCGGCGCCACTGCGCCGCCGGACATGCTGGCCGCGATCATCGCCGCGCGCGCCGACTACCTCGACGCCGCGCTGGCCGAGATCGGCGCCCGGCACGGCTCGATCGACGGCTACCTGGCGCAGGCGATCGGGCTCGACGACCGTCTGCGCGACCGCCTTGCCGGCCGCCTGCTGACCCACTGACATTCCCCCTGCTTCCGGAGCTGTTCTGATGAGCCTTGCCGAACTGTCGCTCGACGTTGCCACCGGCGTCGCGACGCTCACCCTCAACCGTCCCGACGTGCTCAATGCGCTCAACGTGCAGCTGGCCGAGGCGCTGCGTGCCGCCGTGGTGCCGCTGGCCGGGGATGCGCGCGTGCGCTGCGTGCTGCTGCAGGGCCAGGGCCGGGCCTTCATGGCCGGCGGCGACCTGTCCGGCTTCGCCGCCGATTTCGACACCGCCGACACGGTCATCGATGCGCTGCTCGACGCGCTGCATCCGGTGGTGGAAACGCTGCGCTCGATCGATGCGCCGGTGATTGCCGCCGTGCACGGCGCGGTGGCCGGCGCCGGCCTGTCGCTGATGGCGGCCTGCGATCTGGTGATCGCGGCGCAGGGCACCCGTTTCCTGCTCGCCTATGACCGCATCGGCGCGGCGCCGGACTGCGGCGGCACCTACTTCCTGCCGCGCCTGCTGGGCAGTCGCCGGGCGGCGGCGCTGATGTTCCTCAGCGAACAGCTCGACGCCGAGGCCGCGCTGGCGGCGGGCCTGGTCAACAAGGTGGTGGCCGCCGACCAGCTGGCCGCCGAAAGCGCAGCACTGGCCGCGAAGATCGCCAGCGGCCCGACGCAGGCCTTCGGCAACTACAAGCGGCTGGCGCAATCGACGTTCGGCAGCACGCTGCACGACCAGCTGGAAGCCGAGCGCGCCTCGTTCAAGAGCGCCACCAAGACGGCTGATTTCCGCGAAGGGGTCAGCGCTTTCCTGGCCAAACGGGCGGCTCATTTCCAGGGCCCGCAGGCCTAAGCTGCGGCGCGCCATCGCCCCATTCCTTTTCACGCCTCCGACCATGCTCACTGACGACCAGATCCAGATTCACGACGCCGCCCGCCGCTTCTCGCGCGAGGTGCTGGCTCCCGGCGCCGCCGCGCGCGAGAAAGCCCAGGCCATCGAACCGGCGGTGATCCAGGGCCTCGGCGAGATGGGCCTGCTCGGCATGACCGTGTCGCCGGACTACGACGGCGCCGGCGCCGACTACGTGTCCTACGCGCTGGCGCTGATGGCGGTGGCCGAAGGCGATGGTGCGGTGTCGACGATGATGTCGGTCCACAACGCGCCGTACTGCGCGATCCTCGAACGCTACGGCTCGGCTGCGCAGAAGGACGCGGTGCTGAAGCCGGCCGCGCGTGGCGAGTACATCGGCGCCTTCGCGCTGACTGAAAGCCACGCCGGCTCGGACGCCAGCGCGCTGCGCTCGCGCGCCGTGCTGAAGGGCGATCGCTATGTGATCAACGGCTCCAAGCAGTTCATCACCAGCGGCAGGATCGGCAAGTACGTGATCGTGTTCGCGGTCACCGATCCGGCCAATCCGAAGCGCGGCATCAGCGCCTTCCTGGTGCCGTCGTCCACACCCGGCTTCTCGGTGTCGAAGCTTGAACACAAGCTCGGCCAGAAGGCGTCCGACACCGCATCGCTGAGCTTCGACGACATGGAAGTGCCGGTCGAGCACCGCATCGGCGCCGAAGGCGAGGGCTACAAGATCGCGCTGTCGTCGCTGGAATCCGGGCGCATCGGCATTTCCGCACAGGCGGTCGGCATGGCGCAGTCTGCGCTCGATGCGGCGATCCGCTACGCCGGCGAGCGCAAGTCGTTCGGCACGGCGCTGCTCGGCCACCAGGCGGTCAGCTTCCGGCTGGTCGATGCCAAGACCAAGCTTGAAGCGGCGCGCCAGCTGGTGCTGTCGGCGGCGCGCATGAAGGACGCCGGAGTGCCCTGCCTGGAGCAGGCCTGCATGGCCAAGCTGTTTGCATCGGAAGTGGCCGAGGAAGTCTGCTCGGTGGCGATCCAGACCTTCGGCGGCTACGGCTATGTCGAGGATTTCCCGGTCGAGCGCATCTACCGCGATGTCCGCGTCTGCCAGATCTACGAGGGCACCTCGGACATTCAGAAGATCATCATCGGCCGCAGCCTCGCGGCCTGATCCGGGCTCCGTAACCGCGCGGCAAGATCAAGAACAGCCGGGGCGCAGCGTCCCGGCTTTTGATTTTCCCGAGGTCCGCGTGGTTGACCACCGTAGTCGCGGCACAAAAAAATCGGGCACCAGGCCCGATTTCTTTGTGCTGCCGGTGCCTGAAGCTTCAGGCCACCGCGTCCTTCAGCTTCTTCAGCGGGCGCACGCGGATCTTCAGCGAGGCCGGCTTGGCAGCGAACGTCTGCTCCTGGCCGGTGAAGCGGTTGATGCCCTTGCGCTTCGGCTTGGCCGGCACCTTCACAGCGGTGATCTTCAGGAAGCCCGGGAGCACGAAGCTGCCCGCACCCTTCTTGCTGACCGAGCCGGCGATCGCGCCTTCCAGCGCCTCCAGCACCTTCTTGACGCCCTTGGCGTCGATGCCGCTGCTCTCGACCAGATGGGCCACGAGGCCGGTCTTGTTCAGGGTTTCCTTGATCGGCTTGGCGGCGGCGGGCGCCGCAGCAGCTACCTTCGGCTTCGGCGCTGCCTTGGTGGCCGCTGCCTTCGTCGCTGCTGCTTTCTTGGGTGCCGGGGATGCTTTGGCCATGTTTCTCCTGCTTGTGTTCAGTGGGATGGACGACGCTGTGACCATGCACAGCAGCGGCGAGTATACGGACTGGCTGCAAGATTGCTGAATGAAGCTTGTTGACGCATGTCGGCGCAGTTGCAACGTCTGTCGCAAGGCGTTGCGCGCTCAGGCTACCAACTGCGGCAGCCACGCTGCTGGCGGCGCGGGTTCGCCCTCGTGGCGCAGCAGCTGCGGGCGACCGTCGAAGCCGTAACGAGCCTGCCAGTAATGCTGGCGCAGCGGTTCGAACAAGGTCAGTCGGCCATCGTGCTCGAACACGCCGGTGTCGATGAACAGCAGGTTGCCGCAGGCCAGCGGCCTTCGATCGTGTGCGTAGCTGTGGCCGGCGATGATCTGGTCGATGCCGGGCACCGGCTGCAAGGCGCGCGACAGCCGGGCCTGCAGCGTGTCGGTGAGTGCCTGCGGCGCCAGCAGCCGGTGCAGGCGTTCGCAGGCCGAGATCCGCCGACGGCCCCACAGCAGGCTGTCCTGCAGCGCCTCGGCATCGCCGCCATTCGAGAGGCCGGCGGCGCGCGGCGCGCGGGGCAGGTCGCGGTTCAGCGCTTCGACATCCGACCAGGCGGCGCCGATCGGCACTTCAGCGTGGACCAGGCCGATGCGCCGGCCGTCGCGCAGCGGCAAGGTCATCGCCAGCGGCAGGCCATCGACGCATCGCGCCAGCGCCCGCAGCTCGGCATCGGCCAAGGCCTGGCCCCACTGTCCGCCGTTGCGGTGCCAGAGCAGCGCGGAGGTCACGTCGTGCATCGAGTCCTGCAGCAGGGCTTCGTGGTTGCCGCGCAGCGAGTGGAACCACGGCAGCGTGGCCACGCGCTGCAGCAGTTCGAGGCTGTCCGGCCCGCGGTCGATCAGATCGCCGAGCGCGATCAGGCGATCGCGGCTCGGCTCGAAATGCACCGCCGCCAGCAGCCCGTCGAGCAGCGCGGCATGGCCGTGCACGTCGCCGACCACGAAGTCGCGACCGTCACGGTTCACCGGCAGCAGATGATGGGGCGTGTGGATCAGCACGAATGACGGGCGTGGTGCGGGTCGGCGACAGGGCTGGCGAGAATAACGGCAGCGGCAGCGCACTGACGTTGCAGGCGGGCGACCGTAGCACTGCCGGGCAGCGAAGCATCGGTGTCGGCCATCATCGGCGGCACCGGCGCGACGATCGGTGCGCCGGTGCTCACCTGGGGTCGGCGAAGGCCGTGCTGGCGCTGATGTAGCCCAGCGATTCGGCCAGTCGTTCCAGCTCCGCGCCGTTGCGCTCGCCGACGAAGCGCGCGCAGTACATCACGATCATCCAGCTCAACACTTCGGCAACGTCGTCGGTGGCGCCCGGGCGGCTCAGGCCCTTGCGCTGGATGATGCCGAGCGACACCCGGCTCTGCGCGCAGATGCGGTCGACCATGGTCTTGTAGAGGCTGGCGACGTTGCGATCGTAGGGCGCGGTGTCGTTGACCGCCGCAAGGATCGCCTGGTGCTTCTTGAACGTGGCCACCATGCCGACCAGCGCCTGCTTCAGTTCCTGGTGATCGGCGGCGTCGGCGTCGCTCATCCAGGTGCCGCTGCTGGCGATGATTTCCTCGGTCACCTGGCTCATCAGCCGTGCGACCAGCTCGCCCTTGTCGCGGAAGTGCAGATAGAACGTGCCGCGCGCGATGCCGGCTTCGTCGGTCAGCTGTTCGACGCTCAGCGCGGCGAAGCGATGGCCCTGTTCCAGCAGCCGCTCGGTGGCGGCCAGCAGGCGGTCCTCGATCGACTGCTTCGGCTGGTCCCCCTGCTTGGCGCGGGTGCGGCGGGTCGGGCGGGGCGCGATCTGCGTCATGGCGGCTCGGCGTGGGGAAAGAAGGCGGGCGGATGCGGCCGCCTGACAAGGCGACCGGAAGACAGTTTCGCATGAATTGTCATTATGTCTATTCAAAATTGACATAGTGTCAATTCATCGCAGATGATCTCGCCACGCCTTCCGATCCGCCCACTGCGGCGGCCGAGAAAGGGCGACCCTGCGAACGAGGAGCCACCGATGTATCCCGACAAACGCCAGCCCCCTGCGGACTGGATTGCCGCGCTGCGCCAGCGATTCCCGACCGAACGGGAAATCGATCGCATCCTGACCCGCAAGATGCAGCGCCGTGCCGGCCCCGGCTTCAAGCCGCTGGCGCTGGACACGCTGGTCGACGGCGTCCGCGCGCTGCTCGATGCCGAACTCAGCACCCCGTACGAACTGCGCGATGCGCGCTGGCTGTCCGGCGGCGCGTCGAAGCTGCAGATGGCGTTCACGCTCGAATGGCAGCACCCGCAGGACGGCCTGTCGTGCACGCCGATGGTGCTGCGCATGGAGCCGAGCGAATCGATCGTCGAAACCAGCCGCAAGCGCGAGTTCCAGCTGATCCGCGCGATGGAAGGCGTGGTGCCGGTGCCGCCGGTCTACTGGTGCGATTCGGAGGGCGAGTACCTGCCGTATCCGGCGCTGATCTATGGCTTCGCGCCCGGTGTCACCAAGCCCAGTGCCGCCGCCAGCGGCGTCAGCGGCCTCGGCACGCAGTTGCCGGCCGCCCTGCGCGCACAGTTGGCCCCGCAGTTCGTCGAGCATCTGGCGAAGATTCACACCGCCGATTTCCGCGACAAGGGGCTCGATGCCTTCGACATCCCGGCTGCCGGCACCACGCAATGCGCCGAATGGGGCGTGAACTGGTGGGCGCGGGTCTGGGAAGAGGATTCCGATGAAGACGTGCCGCTGATGCGGCTGGCCGAGGCCTGGCTGCGGGCGAACCTGCCGGTGCTCGATCGTGCGGTGATCGTCCATTCCGACTACCGCCTCGGCAATTTCCTGTTCACCGAGCACGACTGCCGGATCAGCGCCTGGCTGGACTGGGAGCTGGGCCGCATCGGTGATCGCCACCAGGATCTGGCCTGGACCACCAGCCGCGCATTCGGCGCGCTGGCCGAGGATGGCAAGACCTTCCTGACCTCTGGCCTGATGCCGGAAGCGGCATTCCTTGCCGCCTACGAGCAGGCCACGGGCTATGCGGTCGATGCCCGGACCATGCATTGGTACAAGGTCTACAACGCCTACATGATGGCAACGCTGAGTCTGGCTACCGGCTACCGCGCCGCTGCCGGCGGCAAGACCCACCAGGATGTGCTCGTCACCTGGTTGATCGGCATCGGGCCGATGCTGCTCGAGGAAATGCGCAGCCTCATCGAGGAGAGTCGCTGACATGCAGATGAGACCGCAGATCCAGTTGCAGGCGGTGATCAAGGCGCTCAGCGATGTCGTGCTGCCGGCCATTGATCCGGACAACAAGCTGGCGATCGAGCAGGGCAAGCTGTCGATTGGCCTGCTGGCGCTGCTGGCGCAGCAGTTGCCGGTGCAGTTCCAGTTCGACTGCGACGAACTGGCGCGGCTGATCGCCACTGCCGGCACGCTCGCCACCGACGCCCAGGGCGGAGCCGGCACGCAGGCCGCCGTCGCCGCGCTTAACGAGGCGACGCTGGTCGCCGGTCGCTGCCTTGACGCTGCACGGAGTTCGCCTGCCGACGTCGAGGCGCAGGTGCGCGCACTGCGCGTGGCCACCGGCACGCTGATCAGCGAAGTCCACCGCGATGGCGATGCCGCCTGCCAACCGAAGATCCAGCAGACCGTGCTGGCGATGTCGAAGGAACAGCTGCTGCGCGACCGCTCGATGATGCTGATGCAGGGCTGGGAGCCGGACCCGAAGGCGGTGCCGCCGCTCGCCGAACTGCTGGCCCGCTGAATCCCCGACCCACAAACCACGACCGAGGAACTGCCGATGACCCTTCCTGCCCACCCACGCACGCTGCCGGTGCTGGACCCCGTCAATGACGGCCGCCACAAACTGCGCGATCTGCCGCTGGAGCGCGAATCGATTCCCTACGTGATCGCGCTGCCCGAGCACGGCATCGCCGCCTTCGTCTACACCTGGGTGACCAAGGACAATCTCGCCGGCTCCGCACTCGCGGCCTACGGCCCGGGCATCGGCGACACGCCAGTGTTCGAGGCGGTCGACGGCATTCCGATGGGCCCTGAGAAGAACTTCGACGACTGGCAGGTCGGCAATCTGTACTTGTCGCAGGACCTGAAGTTGAAGACCGCGCGCTTCAAGGTGTCGACCGCGCGCGTGGTCATCGACGCGCAGTACGAAGCCGTGCAGCCGGCCTATGCCTACAGCTTCCATCCGGACGGCTGCCCGGCGTTTGCGGCGACCGATCGCCTTGAGCAGGCCGGCCGGGTGCGCGGCACCATCACGGTCGACGGCAAGGCGCTGCCATTCGACACCTTCTGCGCCCGCGACCATTCCTGGGGCACCCGTGACTGGGCGCAGCCGCAGCACTGGAAGTGGCTGCATGCCTACAACGCCGGCACCCAGCTGCATTTCTGGAAGATCGAGATCGGCGGTCGCAGCGTGCTGCGCGGCTATCTGAACCGTGACGGCGTGTTCGCCGAAGTCGCCGGTGTCGAAGTCGCGTTCACCACCGATGGCCGGTACCACCAGAAGACGATCAGCGCGACGGTCACTGACACCGCCGGCCGCAGCGCGAAGGTCGAAGGCGAGTATTTCGCAACCCTGATCATGCCGCCGGTGCCGACCTGCACCCTGGTTGAAGGCGCGATGCGCTGCACGATCGACGGCGAGGCGGCGGTGGGCTGGACCGAGTTCATGTGGCCGACCGATTACCTGGCGACGATGGCCGCGCTGCAGGGCTGAGCTTTTGCGGTCGCGCCGGGCTTCGCATTTCCCCCCACCGCGAAGCCGGGCGCATTTTTGTTCTGGCGGGCGATCCGGCTGGTGAAAGCGGACGCCCGGCACCACGCACTGGAGAGAGACCGTGATCAAGCCGCAGGACGCCGAATTCCATTTCCGGCCCGATTCCCACTGGCAGTGGGTGGAAACCATCGCGCTGTCGTTCCATGTGCCGGGCACCACGGTCAGCGGCATCGTCTACGTGCTGACCCGGCCGATGCTCGGCGTCTGCATGGCTGACATCACCATCCACGACCGGATCACCGATCTCTGGGAAGAGCAGATCTACATCGACAACCAGCAGCATCTGCCCTGCCCGAAGTCGCTGCTCGATTTCAGCCTGCCGAACGGCCTGAGCATCACCGCCACCGATCCGACCCGGCGTTATCACGCCCGCTACGAGGGCATCGACGACACCTCGTTCGATCTCGATTTCCAGGCCATCCACGAACCCTACGATCTCAACGATCCGGCGATGGACCCGCTGGCGGCTGGCCGTCACGGTCCGGCCTGGGACACCTCGTGGTCGGGCCATTACGACGTCACCTACAGAATCCGGGGCCGGCTGACCGTGCGCGGCCGGCAGTACGAGGTCGATTGCGTCGACACCGGCGACCGCAGCTGGGGCCCGCGCCCGGAGCGCGACAATTCCTCGGTGATCTGGTGGCATGCCAGCTTCGGCGAGCGGCTCACCGCGCATCTGTTTGTCGCCCATGATCTGGCCAAGACCAACGACTACGGCAAGCTGGTCAGCGGCTATGTGCTGGAAGACGGCAAGACCTACGGCATCACCGAATGCCGCGGCACCCAGGAGTACCGCAAGGCGGTGCCGATGGGTGGCGAGCTGGAAATCGTCGATGTCCGCGGCAAGCGCTTCCGGATGAGCTATTCGGCGCTGAACAGCTGCTACTGGGCGCCGTATCCGTCGAACACCTACCTGCAGAGCTACATGCGGGTCAGCTGCGAAGGCCAGCTCGGCTACGGCGTGCAGCAGATCGGCCTGAGCCGGGCCTACCTGACCCGCAACCGCGACGCGATCCGCGCGCGCTGCTGAAGCGCGCGGCCACCTACGGCGCCGCGCGACATAACGACACCCGAGGAGAGCGGCATGGCAGCAGTCGTCGACAAGAATCGTCCCAGCCCAGAATGGATCGCCGAGCTGCGCCGGCGCTTCCCCTGCGAAACCGAGATCGACCGGGTGCTGACCCGCAAGCTCGAACGCCGCGCCGGCCCGCCGTACGCGCCGGTGACCCTGGCCCAGCTGCAGGCCGGCACCGAATCCCTGCTGCGGACCCAGCTGGCCACGCCGTTCACGGTGCGCGACTGCCGCTGGCTGTCCGGTGGCGCGTCGAAGCTGCAGATGGCCTTCACGCTGGACTGGACGCCGCCAGGCGGCGCGCCGACGACGACGCCGCTGGTGCTGCGCATGGAGCCGTCGGAAGCGATCACCGAGACCAGCCGGCTGCGCGAGTTCCAGGTCATCAAGGCGCTGGAAGGCGTGGTGCCGGTGCCGCCGACCTACTGGATCGACGCCTACGGCGAGCACCTGCCGTATCCGGCGATCGTCTACGGCTTTGCCGAAGGCGTGACCAAGCCCTCGAAGTCGAGCAGCAACGTGTCCGGCGTCGGTACCTTCATGCCGCCGGAAATCCGTGCATCCCTCGGCCAGCAGTTCGTCGACCATCTGGCGGCCACGCACGCCTTCGACTGGGCCAAGGCCGAGCTGTCGGCCTACGACCGTCCGGCCGCCGGCACCCAGGCGCTGGAATGGGCGCTCAATCACTGGGAGCGGGTCTGGGAAGAGGATTGCAACGAAGACGTGCCGCTGATGCGCCTGACCATGGCCTGGCTGCGCCGCAACATGCCGGCGGTCGACCATGTCTCGGTGGTCCACGGCGACTACCGGCTCGGCAATTTCCTGTACACCGAACACGATCAGAAGATCAGCGCCTGGCTGGACTGGGAGCTGGCCTATCTCGGCGACCGCCACGAGGACCTGTCCTGGTGCGCGAAGAAGCCGTTCGGCCATCTCGCCGAAGACGGCAAGACCTTCCTGGTTGGCGGCTTCCTGCCGATGGAAGATTTCATCGCCCGTTATGAAAAGGCGTCCGGCCTCAAGGTCGATCCGAAGCGCATGCAGTACTACGACATCTTCAACAACTACAAGGCGGTCGCCATCGTGCTTGCTACCGGGTATCGCGCGCCGCGCAACGGCAAGACCCACCAGGACGTGCTGGTCAGCTGGATCACCGGCATTTCCTATTCGCTGCTCGACGAGTTGCGCACCCAGATGGCGGAGGTGGTCTGATGGAACTGCGTCCGAGTTTCCAGATTCCGGCGCTGATCAAGTCGCTGACCGATGTCGTGCTGCCGGCCGTCGATCCGGCCAACAAGCTGGCGCAGGAACAGGGTCAGCTGATCGTCGGCATGCTGCATCTGATCGCCCAGCGCCTGCCGCTGCAGTACCGCTATGACTGCGTCGAGCTGGACAGCTACCTGAAGCTGGCCGGACAGCTGGCGCCGCAGGCGGCCACGATTCCCGAGGCCAGCGCGGCGCTCGCTGCGCTGACTGCTGCCGTCGACGATGGCCGCCGCTTGCTTGCCGGCGCCGGCGTCGAACCGCCGGCACTGGAAGCGGCCAACCAGCGCCTGCGGGCGGCGGTCGGCGCGCTGGTGACGGCTGCTGCGGCAACGTCCGATGATGCGGCGCTGCGGGCCGTCAACACCGCCGTGATGGACCACGCGCAAGCGCAGCTGCTGCGCGAGCGCGCCTGGGTGGCGTTGCAGGGCTGGGAAGGCCCGGCGTCCGGCCTGCCGGCAGTGGAGACCTTGCTGGTGCGCTGAGCGCCGCAACGCGCGCTTTGCGGTGGAGGGCCGCCACGCGGTGTGTGGTGGGTGGCCCGGCCGCGCTGTTATCGTGGCCGCCGCGCCAATCGGACCGCCGACCATGAATTTCCAGCTCTCTCCCGCGCTGCTTGAACTGCAGGCGCGAACCCGCCGCTTCATCGCCGAGCAGGTGATCCCCTACGAGCGCGATCCTCGACAGACCGACCACGGCCCGACCGAGGCGCTGCGCGCCGAGCTGATCGCCCGCGCGCGGGACGCTGGTTTGCTGACCGTGCACGCCTCGAAGGCGCTCGGCGGCTTGCATCTGAGCCATATCGAGAAGGCCGTGGTTTTCGAGGAGGCGGGCTATTCGCCACTCGGTCCGGTGGCGATGAATATCCACGCGCCCGACGAGGGCAACATCCACTTGATGGAGGCGGTCGCCACCGACGCCCAGAAGGCGCGCTGGCTGGCGCCGCTGGTGGCCGGAAGAACGCGATCCTGTTTCGCGATGACCGAGCCGGCGCCGGGTGCCGGTTCCGATCCATCAATGCTGCAGACGACGGCCATTCGCGATGGCGATCACTACCGCATCACGGGCAGCAAATGGCTGATCACCGGTGCCGAAGGCGCGGCCTTCGCGATCATCATGGCGCGCCTGGAGGATGGCCGGGCGACGATGTTCCTTGCCGACATGGCGCAGCCGGCCATCGTCATCGAGCGGCAGATGGATTCCCTGGATCGCTGCTTTGCCGGCGGTCATTGCGTGGTCCACTTCAATGATCTGCGGGTGCCGGCCAGCGACGTGCTTGGCGAAGTCGGCGAAGGCTTCCGCTATGCCCAGGTGCGGCTGGCGCCGGCGCGTCTGACCCATTGCATGCGCTGGCTCGGCGCCGCTCGCCGCGCCCACGATGTGGCGCTCGATTACGCCCGGCGACGCCAGGCTTTCGGCAAGCGGCTTGGCGATCACGAGGGCGTCGGTTTCATGCTGGCCGACAACGATATGGATCTGCATCTGGCGCGGATGGCGATCGGCTATTGCGCCGAAGTGCTTGATCGCGCCGACGCGGGGGAAGCAGGCGGTGCCGCGCGCGCGAACTTCGAATCGTCGCGTACCAAGGTGATCTGCTCGGAGAAGACCTGGGCCGTCGTCGATCGCAGCGTGCAGGTGCTGGGCGGCAGTGGTGTGACCGGCGAGACCATCGTCGAGCGCATCTTCCGTGACATCCGCCCGTTCCGGATCTATGACGGTCCCAGCGAAGTGCATCGCTGGAGTCTCGCCAAGAAATTGCTGAAAGCCTGAAGGTTGCGGTGCAGATGTGCTGTGGGAACTCTGCGTGCGGACGCGAAGCTGGGCGGACGTCGGCTGATGACGGTATGGACGGTTCGCAGTGGACCCCGTGTTGCTCCTCGATGGAGGTGCTGAATGGCGCGCGGCTTGATTCGGGAAATCGTGACAGTGGAATGCCCTGCGATTGGATGAATCGGCGGGGCGTGTAGAATCCAGTCTCCATCCCTGAAGAAGAACTCCATGTCCGACTCCGAAAACACCGAATCGAGCGCTGGAACCCGCGTCACGGGTGTCAGCGCCAAGATCCTGAGCCTGCTGGGCGCAGGCGCGCGATCGACGACCGATCTGATCAATGAAGGCGGGTTTTCGAGTGCGGCCGCATTCCTGAATCTGAAGAAGCTGAAAGACCAGGGCCTGGTCGAGACCGAGCGCGATGGTCGCAACGTGATCTATCGCCTTGCTGACGCCGCGTCTGCCGTCGCGATCGCCGACGCGCCGCGTCGCGGCCGCAAGAAGGGCTCCAAGAACAAGGCGGCGTCGTCGGCCAAGGCCGGCGGCAAGCGTGGCCGCAAGGCGGCAGCTGCAGAAACCGGCGAAACCGGCAACCTGAGCGGCGCGCTGGCCGCGATCGCCAGCCGCTTCGCTCCGGTTGCGGACCTGAAGCAGAAGGTGGCCGTGCTGGATCAGCTGGCCCAGTCTCTGCCGCGCGAAGTGGCCGCCGTGCTGAAGGCGATCAAGAGCGATCTGACGCGCTGACACCGGGCTTGCGGTCCTGCCCGGCTGTGGAGCAGGACCGGCAGCATCGGCGCGAAGGAGCGCCTCGCTGCGGCTGCCATCGGAAACGATGACCGTCGCTCAGCGATGTGCCGTCACCTGCGTCTCGGCGAGCAGTTCGAATACCGGATAGGGATGCCGGAAACAAGAACGGCCACTCGAAGTGGCCGTTCTTGTTGTGCTGCTTAATGAAGTGGTCGGGGCGACAGGATTTGAACCTGCGACCACTTGCCCCCCAGGCAAGTGCGCTACCAGACTGCGCTACGCCCCGCGAGTTGTGATTGTAGCCTGCCCTGAAGGCGGCAGGCGAGCTTCAAGGCCAGCTCAGTAAGGCCAGCGGTCCAGCAGGGACTGCAGTTCCAGCCGGATATCGCGCAGCTGCTGCTGCCGGTCTCCACCGTTAGCCGGTGCTGCGGTCGGCGGAACAACCGGCTCGGTGTCGGGCACATCCTTCAGACGCAGGCGCGCGGCGCCGATCGTGTAGCCCTGCTCATAAAGCAAGCTGCGGATGCGCCGCACCATCTCGACATCGCCTTGTTGGTAGTAGCGACGGTTGCCGCGCCGCTTCGCCGGTTTCAGCTGTGGGAATTCCTGCTCCCAGTAGCGCAGCACGTGCGCCTTGACGCCGCACAGGTCGCTGACTTCCCCGATCGCGAAATAGCGCTTGGCTGGGATTTCGGGCAGCGGCGCCAGCTTATGCGTCGTCTTCATCGACGCTGACTCGCAGGCGCAGTTTCTGGCCAGGACGGAAGGTGACGACACGACGGGCGGAGATCGGAATCTCTTCGCCGGTCTTCGGATTGCGGCCAGGACGCTGGCTCTTGTCGCGGAGTTCGAAGTTGCCGAACCCCGACAGCTTCACTTCTTCACCGTGTTCCAGGCGCTCGCGCACTTCCTCGAAGAAGTAATCCACGAACTCCTTAGCTTCCCGCTTGTTCAGGCCCAGTTCCTCGAACAGGGCTTCGGCCAATTCGGCTTTGGTCAACGCCACGATTGTCAGTCTCTTACCAAACCACCCAGTCGGGCATGAACGCTGGCGGCAACGGAATGCGCGGCGGCGTCGACTTCCTCCACATTCAGCGTGCGGGAATAATCCTGAAAAATCAAGCCGAAGGCGATGCTTTTGCGTCCGGCGGGAAGGCCTGTTCCGCGGTAGACATCGAAGATCTGAAGGTGCCGGAGCAGTGGGCCGGCCGCCTCCCGGATGACCCCGGAAAGTGCATCGGATGTCACCGATTCGTCGACCACGAAGGCAAGATCGCGGCGCGACGACGGGAACTCCGACACGCCGCCCGGTGCCGGCAGGGCGATGTCGCGGACAGCGGCCCAGTCCAGTTCGAACAGGTACAGCGCGTCCGGGATGTCGAGCACCTCCGCAAGCTTCGGATGCAGCGCACCGAGCCAGCCGACGGCCACACCGTCGCGAACGATCCGCGCCGTGCGGCCCGGATGCAGGGCAGGGTGCTGGGCGGCCTCGTACAGAAGCGCGCTGCCGAACAGCGCCTCGAGATCAGCCTTGGCGTCGAAGAAATCGACCGGACGGGCCGCAGCGCCCCATTGCTCGGGCTGAGCCGGGCCGGCGATCAGGCCGGCGAGCCGCGCGTCCTCGCGATTGGCGTCGCCCGCCAGCGCGTAGACCGCGCCGGCCTCGAACAGCCGGGCGCGCTTCTGCTGGCGCTGCCGGTTGTACTGCCAGGTCGGGATCAGGCCGCTCCAGATCGTCGTCCGCATGACCGCCATGGTCTCGGCGATCGGGTTGTCGAGCGGCACGCCTGGCGTGGCGGGATCGAGCTGCGCCTGGATTTTCGGATCGACGAAGCTGTAGGTGACGACTTCCTGATAGCCGCGCGCGATCAGGGCGTCCTTGACCCGGTCGAGCTGCCGCGTCGTCTCCTTGGCCGAGAACGGCGCCAGTTCGGCGGCATAGGCGCGCGGGGCGATGTTGTCGTAGCCATGCAGGCGGCCGATTTCCTCGACCAGGTCCGCTTCGATCCGCAGGTCATGGCGGTGCGGCGGCACCTTGACCTTCCAGCTGCTGGCACCGGTCGGCGCAACGCTCATCCCGAGGCTTTGCAGCAGCGGCACGATGCGGCTGGCGGGAATCTCGCAGCCGAGCAGGCGGTTGACCTGCGAATGGCGAAGCGCGATTTCGGCAACGTGGTGCGGCGCGGTGCCGACCTCGACGATCGGTCCGGCGCGGCCGCCGCAGATGTCCTGGACCAGCGCCGTCGCGCGTTCCAGCGCCTGCCGCTGCAGGGCCGGGTCGACGCCGCGCTCGAAACGGTAGCGGGAGTCCGACAGCAGCTTGTGGCGGCGTCCGCCGGTGGCGATGGTGACCGGCTCGAAGCAGGCGGATTCCAGGAAGATGGTCGTGGTGGCGGCCGAACAGCCGGAGGCATCGCCGCCCATGATGCCGGCCAGTGCCAGCGGGCCGCTGTCGTCGCAGATCAGCAGGTCGCGCGCGTCCAGGCTCAGGGTCTGTTCGTTGAGCAGCTTGAGCTGCTCGCCGGCACGGGCACGGCGCACGCGGATCGCGCCCCGCAGCTTGGCGGCGTCGAAGCCGTGCATCGGCTGGCCGAGTTCGAGCAGCACGTAGTTGGTGATGTCGACCACCGGGTGGATCGCGCGGATGCCGGAGCGGCGCAGCCGTTCGACCATCCAGTCCGGCGTGCGTGCGGCTGCGTTCAGGCCTTCCACGACCCGGCCGACGTAATGCGGGCAAGCGGCCGCATCCTCGACGACGACGTTGATCCGCGTTTCCGGCTCGACCACGGCGGGCTTGATGCGCGGCGCGCTGACCGGAATGCCGTACAGCGCCGCCGTTTCGCGGGCGAGGCCGGCAATGCTCAGGCAGTCGCCACGGTTGGGCGTCAGCTCCAGCACCAGGATGTTGTCGACCAGGCCGAGATGCCGCTCGATCGGCGTGCCGGGCTTGGCGCCCGGATCGAGCTCCAGCAGGCCTTCGGATTTCTCGGCCAGGCCCAGCTCGGAGGCCGAACACAGCATGCCGCTGGATTCGACGCCACGCAGCGCGGCCTTGGTGATCTGGGTGCCGCTCGGCAAGATCGCGCCGGGCAGGGCCGCCGGCACCAGGATGCCCGGACGGGCGTTGGCGGCGCCGCAGACGATCTGCAGCACCTCGCCAGTGCCGGCATCGACTTCGCAGACCCTTAGGCGATCGGCCTGCGGATGCGGTGCCGTCTTGAGGATCCGGCCCACGACGATGCCGTTCGGCAGCACGGACAGCATCGCCTCGGCTTCGGCCTCGAGGCCAGCCATGTTCAGTTTGTGCGCGAGTTCGGTGGCGGTGGCCGGCGGGTTCACCCACTCGCGCAGCCAGTTTTCGGAAAGCTTCACTTGAACTGCTCCAGGAAGCGCAGGTCGTTGTTGAAGAACAGGCGCAGGTCGTCGACGCCGTAGCGCAACATGGTCAGGCGTTCCACGCCCATGCCGAATGCGTAGCCGGTGTAGCGCTCGGGGTCGATGCCGACTGCCGCCAGCACGTTCGGATGGACCACGCCGCAGCCCAGCACTTCGAGCCAACGCGTGCCCTTGTCGGGATCGCCCCAGCGGATGTGGACGTCGGCGCCGGGTTCCACGAACGGGAAGTACGAGGGACGGAACAGCGCTTCGACATCGCGTTCGAAGAACAGCTTGAGGAACGTGGTCAGATCATGTTTCAGATCGGCAAGGCCCACGTTTTCAGCGACATACAGGCCTTCGACCTGATGGAACATCGGGCTGTGGGTGCGATCGAAATCGACCCGGTAGACCCGGCCCGGGCAAATGATGCGGATCGGTGGTTTGCGGTCGAGCATGGTCCGCACCTGCACCGGGCTGGTGTGGGTGCGCAGCAGGCGCGCGCCGTTCAGCGCGTAGAAGGTGTCCTGCATCGCCCGCGCCGGGTGCGATTCGGGAATGTTCAGCGCCTGGAAGTTGTGCCAGTCATCCTCGATTTCCGGGCCTTGCACCGATTCGAAGCCCATCGAGTTGAAGATCTGCTCGATGCGGCGAATCGTCCGCGACACCGGATGCAGGGCGCCGGCCGGTTCGCCGCGGCCAGGCAACGTGACATCAATGGTTTCCGAGGCCAGACGGCGTTCGAGTTCGACGTCGGCAAGCGCGCGGGCGCGGGCTTCGAGCTGCGTCGACAACAGCTCCTTGACCTTGTTGACCTGCTCGCCGAAGGCTTTGCGCTGCTCGTGCGGCAGGCTACCCAAGCTTTTCAGCAGGTCGGTGACTCGGCCCTTCTTGCCGAGCAGGTCGACGCGAAGCGCCTCGATGGCGCGCGGATCGCCGGCGGCGGCAATTTCCGCCTGGGCGCTGTGCAGCAGATCGTCGAGGTGAGGTGTTGAAGTCGCGTTCATGGCAACGGAACTCGTGAATTCAGGGGAATTCGAGGGCACAAAAAAGGGGAGAGGCGAATGACGCCGCTCCCCCGTTTTGCAGCCGGACAGCTTAGGCGGCGAGCTTGGCCTTCGCCTGCTCGACAAGCTTGGCGAACGCCGGCTTGTCGTGGATCGCGATGTCCGAAAGCATCTTGCGGTCGACCTGGATTTCCGCCAGCGACAGACCGTGGATGAACTTCGAGTACGACAGACCCAGCTCGTTGGCCGCTGCGTTGATGCGCTGGATCCAGAGGGCGCGGAACTCGCGCTTCTTGACCCGACGATCGCGGTAGGCGTACTGACCCGACTTGATGACCTGCTGCTTGGCAGCGCGGTAGACGCGGCCGCGGGCGCCGTAGTAGCCCTTGGCCTTCTTCAGCAACTTCTTGTGACGTGCGCGCGCAGTGACGCCGCGTTTGACTCGTGCCATCGGTGATTACCTTTTGATGATCGTGTTCGCTGAGCGAATCTTCTATGTAAGCGACGCTTCTACCACTGGGTGACGCCGACGAACCCGGAGGTTCAGGCGTACGGGAGCAGCTGACGGACTTCCTTGTTGTCCGAGGCATGCACCATCGTCGGCCCGCGCAGGTCGCGGATGCGCTTGGGCGACTTCTTGGTCAGGATGTGGCGCTTGAACGCGCTGGAGCGCTTGAAGCCGCCTTTCGCGGTGCGGGAAAAGCGCTTGGCGGCGCCCTTGTTGGTCTTCAGCTTCGGCATTTCTTACGGCTCCAATGTGTTGGTGTATCAGTCATCCACCGCAAGGATGACTTTGCAGTGTACTTAGTGCTTCCGCGGGCCCATCACCATGATGGCCTGCTTGCCTTCGAGTTTCGGGTGCTGCTCGACCAGCGCCAGTTCATCCAGTTCTGCCTTGAGGCGGTCAATCAGCCTGAAGCCCAGTTCCTGGTGAGCCAGCTCGCGACCCTTGTAGCGGATCACGATCTTCACCTTGTCGCCTTCTTCGAGGAATTCCTTGCAGTGCTTCAGCTTGGTCTGGAAGTCGCCTTCCTCGGTCGTCGGCCGGAATTTCACTTCCTTGACCTGGATCTGCTTCTGCTTCTTGCGAGCGGCCTGCTGCTGCTTGTCCTTCTGATAGATGTACTTGCCGTAATCCATGATCTTGCAGACCGGTGGATCTGCATTCGGCGAGACTTCTACCAGGTCAAGCCCGGCTTCCTCGGCTTTGGCGATGGCGTCACGGGTGAGCATGATGCCGACCTGTGCGCCGTCATCGGCGATGACACGTACGCGAGGTACGTTAATTTCATCGTTCCGGCGATCCTGACGTTCCGCGCTGATACGCGTATCTCCCAAAAACCCATAGACAAGGCGAGTCGAGCGCACGCCCCCGCCGATTAAGAGCGGTATTATAGGGAATGCGCAGCCGGCGAAACAAGTACGCGGACGCCGAAAGCCGCCGTTGCGTGTCAGTAGGCCCGGGCCGTGGTCTCGCATACGAAAAAGGCTTCGGTTTTCCGAAGCCTTTTCGTTACCAAATTGGTAGGCGCGAATGGACTCGAACCATCGACCCCCACCATGTCAAGGTGGTGCTCTAACCAGCTGAGCTACGCGCCTGCGTAGTCAGAAACTATACGGCACCGACAGCAAATCGCGCAAGCTTTTCCTGCGGTATCCGGAAATTTCAGGCGGACTTCGCGCCCAGCGCCGTCTCCCGAAGCTTGCGCAGCTCGTCTCGCTTCTTGGCTGCCAGCTCGAATTCGAGATTCTGCGCCGCCTGCCGCATTTCCTTTTCGAGCTTGGCGATCAGCTTGGCCAGCTTTTCCGGCGGCATTCGGCCGTAGTCGACCGTCTTTTCGGCCGCCTTGCGCGACGGCGTCGTGTCGGTCGTCTCGTAGCCGAGCTTCATCACGTCGTGGATGCGCTTGGCAACCGAGGTCGGCGTGATGCCGTTGATCCGGTTGTGTTCGATCTGCTTGGCGCGGCGGCGGTCGGTTTCGTCGAGCGCGGCGCGCATCGAGCCGGTGATGGTGTCGGCGTACAGGATTGCCTTACCGTTCAGGTTGCGCGCGGCGCGGCCGATGGTCTGGATCAGCGAGCGCTCCGAGCGCAGGAAGCCTTCCTTGTCGGCATCGAGGATGGCGACCAGCGACACCTCGGGCAGGTCAAGGCCTTCGCGCAGCAGGTTGATGCCGACTAGCACGTCGAACACGCCGAGGCGCAGGTCACGCAGGATTTCGGCCCGTTCGACGGTGTCGATGTCCGAATGCAGGTAGCGGACCTTGACGCCGTGTTCGGTCAGGTAGTCGGTCAGGTCTTCCGACATTCGCTTGGTCAGCGTGGTGATCAGCACGCGATCGCCGTTGTCGACGCGCAGGCGGATCTCGCCGAGCACGTCATCGACCTGCGAGGCTGCCGGCCGCACTTCCACTTCCGGGTCGATCAGGCCGGTCGGGCGCACCACCTGATCGATGATGGCGTCGCCGGAGAACTTCAGCTCATAAGGGCCGGGCGTCGCGGAGACGTAGATGGTCTGCGGGACCAGTCGCTCGAATTCCTCGAACTTCAGCGGTCGGTTATCGAGCGCGCTGGGCAGGCGGAAGCCGTATTGCACCAGGGTTTCTTTGCGTGCCCGGTCGCCACGGTACATGCCGCCGATCTGCGGAACGGTGACGTGGCTTTCGTCGATCACCACCAGCGCATCCGGCGGCAGGTAGTCGAGCAGGCAGGGCGGTGGCTCGCCCGGTGCGCGGCCGGTGAGGTAGCGCGAGTAGTTTTCGATCCCGTTGCAGTAGCCGATCTCCTGGATCATCTCCAGATCGAAGGTCGTGCGCTGCTCGATGCGCTGTGCTTCCAGCAGCTTGCCGTTGTCGGCGAAGTACTTGATGCGCTCCTGCAGCTCGTCCTTGATTGCCCCGCTCATCGCCATCGTCCGCTCCTTCGGCGTCACGTAATGGCTCTTGGCGTAGATCGTCGCCCGCGGCACGCGGCGGCGGACCTCGCCGGTCAGCGGATCGAAGTAGCTGATGCCGTCGACCTCGTCGTCGAACAGTTCGACGCGCACCGCTTCCTCGTCCGATTCGGCCGGGTGGATGTCGATGATCTCGCCGCGGACGCGATAGGTGCCGCGCGCCAGCGCCACATCGTTGCGCGTGTACTGCATTTCGGTGAGGCGGCGGATGATCTCGCGCTGGCCCAGCTTGTCGCCCTTGACCAGGTGCAACACCATGTTGAAGTAGGCCTCCGGATTGCCGAGGCCGTAGATCGCCGATACCGACGCCACGATGATCGCGTCCTTGCGCTCCATCAGCGCCTTGGTCGCGCTCAAACGCATCTGCTCGATGTGCTCGTTGATCGCCGAATCCTTCTCGATGAAGGTGTCGGACGACGGCACATAGGCTTCCGGCTGGTAGTAGTCGTAGTAGCTGACGAAGTACTCGACCGCGTTGTCCGGAAAGAACTCCTTGAACTCGCCGTACAGCTGGCCGGCAAGGGTCTTGTTCGGTGCCAGGATCATTGTCGGCCGCTGGGTGCGCTGGATGACGTTGGCGATCGTGTAGGTCTTGCCTGAGCCGGTGACGCCGAGCAGGGTCTGGTGGGCGAGGCCGTCGTTGAGGTTCTCGACCAGCTTGTTGATCGCCTGCGGCTGGTCGCCGCTCGGCGCCCAGTCGGCCTTCAGATGGAAGCCGCCGTCGATGCGGCGCTTGAGGCGGACCAGCTTGTCGGAGACGTGCTCGACGATCAGATCGGACTTCGGACTGGACATGGCAGGCAGGTTCGAAAGAGGACTGGACAGGTTACCGCTGCGTCGCCGCGCCAGCCACGCCGGACAGCGGCTCAGGCATCCGAACGGGCATCGATGCGGCGGTCCGGGCGCGTCGTCAATGCCGGTCGTCGCCGTGGCAGCAGCGTGACCAGGCAGGAGCCGATCACCAAGCCAATGCCGAGCAGGGACCAGCGATCCGGTGCCTCGCCCCACAGGGCCCAGCCCAGGGCACCGGCGAAGATCACCGAGGTATACGTGAACGGGCCGATGTAGGACGCAGTGGCGACCGAATAGGCACGGGTCAGCAGGAACTGGCCGGCGGTGGCGAATGCGCCGACTCCGAGCAGCCAGCCCCAACCCGGCAGGTCTGGTGTCTTCCAGACCCAGGGCAGCGGCGCGGCGGCGGCGATGCTCGACAGCAGCAGGAAGTAGAAGACGATCCGCGACGCCGGTTCGGTATCGCTGATCCGGCGGATGCCGATCATTGCGGCTGCTGCGCTGATGCCCGAGGTGGCGCCGATCAGCGCCGCGAGGCTGGTCAGCCCTTCGCCCCCCGGCTTGACGATCAGCGTGATGCCGGCGAGGCCGATCAGCGCCGCCGGCAGCGCACTTGGCGGCGGCTTTTCGGCCAGCCACAACCAGCCGATGAAGGGCGCGAACAGGGGCATCGTGTAGGTCAGCAGCACCGCTTCGGCCAGTGGCAGATGGCCGAGCGCGTGGAAATAGCCGTACATCGAGATCAGGCCGAAGCCGGCGCGCCACAGATGGCCGCCGAAGCGTTGCGTCGTCATCAAGTTGCGGCCGCCGCGCACCAGCCACGGGGCCATCAGCAGCAAGCCGATGGTGGCGCGGAAGAACACGATCACCGGCCCCGGAACCGATCCCGATGCGCCTTTGATGCAGGTGGCGCCAAGGGCCATCGCGGCGGCTGCCGAAAGGGCATAGAAGGCGCCGCGGCGCAGGTCATCGGACATCGCGGATCAACGGGCAGGGGCGGGGCGCGGCAGTCTATCGGCTGGGTCGTTCGGGCGGGGACGGCGCGGCTGGCGACCGGCTGCCGTCTGTCCGGATGCCGGTGCCATCGGTATGAAATCTCGCCGCATCGCCGGTTGCCTCATTACATTGCCAACTCGTTCATTTCTGCCGGCGCTGCCGGAACTCCCACCATGCTGAATCCATGCCGGTTGACCGGTCGAGCAGGAGCGACCCGATGATGCATTCCGATTCCGCCGCCGCCACGCCGTCCGCCAGCGGTGGTGCGCGCGCCGCCGTGATCCTGCTGGTCGAGGATTCGATCGCCGATGTCCGGCTGATGCAGGAGGTGCTGCGCGAAACCGGCCTGCCGCACGAACTGCTGATTGCCGGCGACGGCGAAAAGGCCCTGCGCGCGATCCGCCGTGAAGGCGAGTACGCCGGCGCGCGGCAGCCGGACCTGGTGCTGCTCGACCTCAACCTGCCGGGCATCGATGGTCGCGAGGTGCTGCGCACGATCAAGAGCGATCCGGCGCTGCGCCGCACGCCGGTGCTGGTGCTGTCGACTTCCACCGCCGAAAGCGACATCACCGCCAGCTACGACGCGCATGCCAACTGCTACCTGTCGAAGCCGGTCGACCTGGGCGATTTCTTCCGTCTCGCCGAAGCGCTGCGCGATTTCTGGCTGCGGCTGGTGATCTTGCCGCCCCGGCCTGACGCCGACGGCGGGCAGTCGTGATGCGCGATCGCTGAGGCCGACATGGCGGCTTCTTTCTTCTCCGCGAGCGGCACCGGGCTGCTGCCGCACGGCATCTGTTTCCAGCTGCGGCCGGACCTGATCTGGCTGCATGTCGCCGCCGACGCGGTGACCGCCGTGTCGTACTTTGTGATCCCTGCGCTGCTGCTTTACTACATTCGCCGTCGGCGCCAGCCACTGCCGTTCGGTTGGGCGGTGGCGCTGTTCGCGGCCTTCATCGTGTTGTGCGGCCTGAGCCATGTGCTGGGCATCGTCGCCATCTGGTCGCCGATCTACTACCTGCAGGGCATCGAGAAGGCTGTCACCGCCGCTGTGTCGCTGGCGACCGCGATCGCCATCGTGCCGCTGGTGCCGAAGCTGCTGGCGATGCGCTCGCCGGAGGAACTGGCCGAAGCCAACCAGCGGTTGCGGGAGGAGATCGCCTCCCGCGAACAGGCCGAGGACGACATGCGGCGTTCGCTGGACCGGATGAACCGCGCCGTGCGCGAGCTGGAGCAGTTCGCCTACATCACCTCGCACGATCTGCAGGCGCCGCTCCGGACCATTTCCGGCTTCTCGCAGCTGCTGACCCGGCGCCACCGCGACAAGCTCGATGGCGATGCGCTGGAGTTCCTCGACTACATCGACAAGGGCGCGCGGCAGATGCAGCAGCTGATCCAGGATCTGCTGACGCTGTCACGGGTTGGGCGCAGCGATACCGCCGGCATCGAACGCAAGCCGCTGGCCGACACCCTGACCCGGACCCTCAAGGGCCTCAAGGCGGCCATTGACCGCAGTGGCGCTGATATCGCCGTCGGCACGCTGCCGGAGATCGAGGCCAACCACGGGCTGCTGGTGCAGCTGCTGCACAACCTGATCGACAACGCGATCAAGTTCCAGAAGCCCGGCGAGCGGCCGAAGATCCGCATCGACATCGTCCGCGACGGCGATTTCTGGGAGCTGACGATCGCCGATAACGGCATCGGCATTCCGCAGGATCAGCTCGACGCGGTATTCGCGATCTTCAAGCGGCTGCATGGTCCCGACGACTACGAGGGCACCGGCATCGGACTGGCGATCTGCCGGAAGATTGCCGAGTACCACGGTGGCAGCATCCACGCGACGGCCGACGACAGCGGCACGCAGTTCCACCTGCGATTGCCGGTGACGGTGCCAAGGCAGCGCCTGCCGGCGATGACGGGCGACGACCTGCGCAAGCTCTGAAGCCGCGCCGACGTGCCGCGAGTCGGGCGCCTCAGCGGATCGGGCGCAGCACCACGTGGTCACCGCAACCGTCGCGCAAGTCTGCTCCGCAGGCGCGCGAGGTGTTGTTGCGGTCGAAGCACAGGCGGACTTCCTGCAGGTAGCGACCCTTGCACTGCAGCACCAGGCTGTCCGGCCGGAGTGCCGGGTTGGCATCCAGCAGGTCGCGGCGCAGCTCGTCGGTGTCGAGATCGAGCGGTTCCGGCAGCCGCTGGTAGCGTTCCGGAATGCGGATGGCCTGAAAGCGGCGCTCCAGCGCCGCGAAGTAGCGGTCGGCTCCCAGGCCGCTGCAGCTGCCGTGCTTGCGCCACTCGTGAATGATCAGGCCGCGGCTCGGCATGATCGGCAGCAGCCGGTTGATCGTCGCTTCCGGCACCTGCTCGCGGGTCTCGCAGTCCTGTGGCCAGCCGCGTTCGTTCTGCGGCCACAGGCCGTGAGCGACGAATGCGTAGGGGCGGGCGCACTGCGGATCGTCAACGCGCCGGCGGCTGGCGCAGTACTCCGGCGACCAGGACAGGCTGAGCACGTAGTAATCGAACACCCCGGCCGCATCGCGCGGCCGGTGTTCGCGTGCGGTGGCGGTGCCGGCGAGCAGCCCCGCCAGCAGCGCGACGACGACTGGCAGACGCATCATCGCCGCGCGACCGACCGGCCTCAGGCCTTCTGACCGGCCAGGAACAGCCAGGTTTCGACGACCGTGTCGGGGTTCAGGCTCATCGACTCGATGCCCTGGTCGAGCAGCCACTTGGCCAGATCCGGGTGGTCGCTCGGGCCCTGGCCGCAGATGCCGACGTACTTGTTGGCGCGCTTGCAGGCCGAGATCGCCATCGACAGCATCTTCTTGACCGCCGGATCGCGCTCGTCGAAGCCGCTGGCGACGAGGCCGGAATCGCGATCGAGGCCGAGCGTCAGCTGGGTCATGTCGTTGGAGCCGATCGAGAAGCCGTCGAAGTACTCGAGGAACTCGTCCGCCATCACGGCGTTGCTCGGCAGCTCGCACATCATGATCAGCTTCAGGCCGTTGTCGCCACGCTTCATGCCGTTGGCAGCCAGGATGTCCGACACGCCCTTGGCTTCGGCCAAGGTGCGGACGAACGGCACCATCACCTGCACGTTGGTCAGGCCCATCTCGTCACGGACGTACTTCAGCGCCTTGCATTCGAGGTCGAAGCAGGGACGGAAGTCCTTGGAGATGTAGCGTGACGCGCCGCGGAACCCGAGCATCGGGTTTTCCTCGTGCGGCTCGTAGCGGCCACCGGCGACCAGGTTGGCGTACTCGTTCGACTTGAAGTCGGACAGGCGCACGATCACCGGCTCCGGCGCGAAGGCGGCCGCGATCATCGCGATGCCCTCGGCCATGCGCATCCAGAAGTAGTCGAGCGGGCTCGGGTAGGCGGCGATCATCGGATCGATGATCCGGCGCAGCTCCGGGGTCTGCTTGTCCAGCTCCAGCAGCGCCTGCGGGTGGATGCCGATCTGGCGGTTGACGATGAATTCCAGGCGGGCAAGGCCGACGCCCTTGTGCGGCAGGCTGGCGAAGTCGAACGCCTGCTCCGGCGTGCCGACGTTCATCATGATCTTGACCGGGATGTCCGGCATCTTGTCGAGTTCGATCTCGTCGACGGCATAGTCGACGTGCCCCTCGTAGACGAAGCCGGTATCACCTTCGGCGCAGCTCACGGTGACGTCGGTGCCGTCCTTCAGCACGCTGGTCGCGTTGCCGGTGCCAACCACCGCCGGGATGCCCAGTTCACGGGCGATGATCGCCGCATGGCAGGTCCGGCCGCCGCGGTTGGTGACGATGGCGCTGGCGCGCTTCATCACCGGCTCCCAGTCGGGATCGGTCATGTCGGTGACCAGCACGTCGCCCGGCTGCACGCGCTCCATCTGCTCGATCGAGTTCAGGAAGCGCACCCGGCCGGCGCCGATCTTCTGGCCGATCGCGCGACCCTCGATCAGCACCTTGCCCTTCGACTTCAGCTTGTAGCGGCGCAGGCGGCTGCCACCGGCGCGCGACTGCACCGTTTCCGGGCGCGCCTGCAGGATGTACAGCTTGCCGTCGGTGCCATCGAGACCCCATTCGATGTCCATCGGCCGCTGGTAGTGCTTCTCGATGATCAGCGCCTGGCGGGCGAGGTCGGTGATCTGGGCATCGGTCAGCGAGAACTGGCGGCGGTCGGCATCGGCCACCGAGGTGAACTCGACCGCCTTGCCGCCGGCCGGGTCGGCGTAGACCATCTTCTTGGCTTTTTCGCCGAGTCCGCGTTTCAGGATCGCCGGGCGGCCGGCGGCCAGCGCCGGCTTGTAGACGTAGAACTCGTCCGGGTTCACCGCGCCCTGCACCACGGCTTCGCCGAGACCGTAGCTGGAGGTGATGAACACGGCGTCGCGGAAGCCCGATTCGGTGTCCATCGTGAACATCACGCCGCTGGACCCGACGTCCGAGCGCACCATCCGCTGCACGCCGGCCGACAGCGCGACCTTCGAGTGATCGAAGTTCTTGTGCACGCGGTAGGCGATCGCGCGATCGTTGAACAGCGACGCGAAAACTTCCTTCATCTTGGCCAGCACGTCGTCGATGCCACGGACATTCAGGAAGGTTTCCTGCTGGCCGGCGAAGGAGGCATCCGGCAGATCTTCGGCGGTCGCTGACGAACGCACGGCGACCGAAATTTCGACGCCGGCTTCGGCGAGCAGCTGGTCGTAAGCGGTGCGGATCTCGGCTTCCAGCGCCGCCGGGAACGGCGCCTTCATCACCGCATCGCGGATGTTCTTGCCGACCTTGGCGAGCTTGACGACGTCATCGACATCGAGGTCGTCGAGCTGGGCGTTGATGCGATCGGCCAGACCTTCGTGGCTCAGGAACTCGCGATAGGCCTGCGCCGTGGTGGCAAAGCCGTCGGGGACCGACACGCCCAGCTTGGTCAGATGCTGGATCATCTCGCCGAGCGAGGAGTTCTTGCCGCCGACCAGCTCCACGTCGTGCATGCCCAGCTGCTTGAACCACAGTACCGTCGGTGTCGCCATGAACTCGAGTTCCTGCTTGGGAAAGATCAAAAAGGGGCGTCAGGATACCAACTTGAGGCCGATGATCGACACGATCAGCAGACTCAGAAAGCAGACCTGCAGCACGTTGAGGGTTTCGCCGAAATACATCACCCCCACCAGCGCCGTGCCGGCCGCGCCGATCCCGGTCCACACGGCATAAGCCGTGCCAAGGGAGATGCCGCGCATCGCGAGGTTGAGCAGAAAAAAACTGCCCAACGCGAAAGCGCCGAAAACGAGGATATATTTCGGCCGCTCCAGCGAGAAACCGTTCGACAGCTTCAGCGCTGTCGTGAAGCCGATCTCCAGCAGACCGGCGAGAACCAGATAAACCCAGGACATGGCAAGAAAAGGGATTCGGCAGGTGGGGGGCTTGGCGCGTGAATGAACCCGCGCAGCGCATCGTGTTCTTCGTATCGGACGGTACCGGCATCACCGCCGAGACCCTCGGCAGCACCCTGCTGACCCAGTTCGAGGGGGTCGAATTCAGGAAGGTGACCCTGCCGTTCATCAACTCGACCGACAAGGCACGAGTGACGGTGAACTATATCAACCACGTCTCGACCACGGAAACGCGGCGGCCGCTGGTGTTTTCGACCACCGTGAACGAGGAGGTGCGGTCGATCCTGCGCACCGCGAACGCGCAGTTCCTGGACCTGTTCGATACCTACATCGCGCCGATCGAGGCGGAGCTGGGCATCAAGTCGACGCACGCCCAGGGCCGTGCCCACGGCATGAGCGACCACGGCCGCTACAACGCGCGCATCGACGCGATGAACTTCTCGATGGAGCACGACGACGGCCAGAGCGTGCGCGACCTGAGCCGGGCCGACGTGATCCTGATCGCCCCGTCGCGCTGCGGAAAGACGCCGACCACGCTGTACCTGGCGCTGCAGCATGCGGTGTTTGCGACCAACTTCCCGCTGACCGAGGACGACCTCGAGAACCTCAAGCTGCCGAAGGCGCTGCGCGGCTTCGAGAACAAGCTGTTCGGCCTGACCTCCGATCCAGAGCGGCTGCAACAGGTGCGCAGCGAGCGCCGGCCGGGCTCCAAGTACGCGTCGCTGGCGCAGTGCGCCTACGAACTGCGGCAGGCCGAGCAGCTGTACCGGCGCAACAACGTGCCGCACCTGAACTCGGCCAACATGTCGATCGAGGAAATCGCGGCGATGGTGATGCAGGAAAAAGGACTCAGGCGCTAGCCGCAGCCTGCGGGCGGGGCGCAGCATCCTCGTCACGCCGGCGTCACCACGAGGCGGAACAATCACGTCCGACGTTCATGAATCGGACCTACCGGGAGGAGAATCGCCATGGGACAGCAACGCAGCCGCCGCGCGCGCAAGCGCACCGGCCTTGACCGCCGTCATTTCCTGAAATCCGCCGCTGCCGGGCTCGCCGCCAGCACGCTGCCGCTGCTGCCCGAGGACGGCAATGCCGCGCAGGCGCAGACGGCGAAGCTGTCGTTCGTCCACGGAGTTGCCAGCGGCGATCCGCTGCGCGACCGCGTGATCCTGTGGACCCGCGTCACCGTGCCCGGTGGCGGGCCGGTGACGGTCGAATATCGGATTGCCATCGATCCTGGCCTGCAGACATTGGTGCAGACCGGCGCGACGATCACCGATGCCAGTCGCGACCACACGGTGAAGATCGATGCCGCCGGCCTCGAGCCGGGACGCACCTACTACTACCGGTTCAATGTCGGCGCGGTGCGCTCGCCGGTCGGCCGCACCCGGACGCTGCCAGTCGGCAACGTGCAGCGGCTGCGGCTGGCGGTGGCCTCGTGCTCGAGCCTGGCGCACGGCTTCTTCAATGCCTACGCGCGGATTGCCGAGCGCGCCGATCTGGATCTGGTGCTGCACCTCGGCGACTACATCTACGAATACGGCAATGGTGACTACGGCAGCGCCCGCAACTACGAGCCGCCGCACGAAATCCTGACGCTGGCCGACTACCGCACCCGTCACGCCCAGTACAAGCGCGAGCCGGAACTGCAGGAAATGCATCGCCAGCATCCGATCATCGCGATCTGGGACGACCACGAGTTCGCCAACAACGCCTACAAGGACGGCGCCGAGAACCACCAGCCGGACACCGAGGGCGACTGGGCGACGCGGGTCGCTAACGCGCTGCAGGCCTACTACGAATGGATGCCGACCCGAGTTCCGGATGCCAACGACCTGCGCCGCAACTGGCGCAATTTCTCGATCGGCAACCTGGCCGACCTGTACATGCTCGAAGAGCGTGTCGGCGCCCGTGACGAACCCATCCCGGCACCGGTGCAGCTGCTGCCGCAGGCCGGCCTTGGCGTGTACACCCAGACCGGCGCCTACACCGATCCGAACCGCCAGCTGCTTGGCGTCACCCAGGAAGACTGGCTGATCAACGGCCTGCGCGGCGCCCCGCGCAACAAGTGGAAGCTGATCGGCCAGGGCGTGATGTTCGCGCAGCTGAAGGTGCTCGGCCTGCCGAACGCGACCCGGCTCAGCCAGTACCTCAATGTCGATCAGTGGGACGGCTACGACCCGCGCCGCGACCGGATCTTCGAAGCCCTGACCGGCACCGCCCAGCACGATCCGGTCGACAACGTCGTGGTGCTGACCGGCGACATCCACTGCTCCTGGGCCGCCGACCTGACGCCTGATCCGAACAAGCTGCTCGGCCCGCGCTTCGGCGGCTACAACGCGCTGACCGGGGAAGGTTCGCGGGCGGTCGAGTTCGTCTGCACCTCGGTCACCTCGGCCGGCCTCGACAACCTGCAGGCGCTGTCGCCGGTGATCCGCGCCAACAACCCGCACTTCAAGTACATCAACCTCGACCAGCGCGGCTACATGGTGCTCGACATCACGCCCGAGCGGGTGTCGAACGAGTGGTGGTACGTCACCACCATCGACCGTCGCGACCGCGGCCAGAGCTTCGCGATCGCCCTGGAAAATCGCCGCAACGAGAACCGACTGCGGCGCGGTTCGCGCAGCACCCCGAAGGCCAATCCACCGCCGCTGGCGCCGTGATGTCCGCGCCCGGTCCGGCCCGCTGACGGCGGCCGGACCGGGCATCCGTTGCGCCTGAAGCGCCGCTCCGGCGGCGCCGTGCCGAGCCTTCACGCCGCCGTCACTTTCGTTCCCTAGATTGCCGGAAATTCATCTGGCGCCGACCGACCTGCAGCCGGCGGCGACCCGATGTCGGCATTCCATTTCGAGTTCGACGGGGACCTTCCATGACGGGCATGCGCAGCGCGCCGCTGGCGCGCGGGCTGTTGGCAGCAAGCTTTCTTTCCGGCGGCGCAGCGCAGGCCGATGGCAGCATCAGCGGCCGGATCAGCGTCGCCGGCAGCAGCGGCAGCGCGCTGCAGGGCACGCTGGTGCGGATCAGGGAACTGGGCCGCGAGGCGGCCGCCGACCGCGATGGCCGCTTCCGTTTCGCCGATGTGCCGGCCGGCCGCTACACGCTGACCGCCCAGTACCTCGGGGCCGCCGAAGCGGCACAGTCGATCACCGTCCGCGACGATGCGACGACCACGCAGGACTTCGCGCTCGGCGATGCCGCAGTCAAGCTCAAGCAGGTGCTGATCGTCGGCCAGCTGGCCGGGCAGGCGGGGGCGCTGAACCGCCAGCGCGCGGCGGACAACATCAAGACGGTCGTCGATTTCGACGCCATCAACCAGTACCCGGACCAGAACGTCGCCGAATCGCTGCAGCGCCTGCCCGGCCTGTCGGTGGCCCGCGACCAGGGCGAAGGCCGCTTCGTGGTGATTCGCGGGCTTGACCCGGCGCTGAATACCGCGACCATCAACGGCGTACGCGTCGGCAGCCCGGAAAGCGACACCCGGTCGGTCAACCTCGATGTCGTGGCCAACGATCTGCTCGAAGGCCTGGAAGTCACCAAGACGCTGACCCCGGACATGGACGGCGACGGCATCGGCGGCAACATCGAGATCAAGACCGCCACCGCCTTCGATCGCGGCAACAGCTTCAGTCTGCGCTCGGAAGGCAGCTACAACGAGCAGCGCGACACCATCAGCCCGCGCCTCGCCGCCACTGCCACGCGGCTGCTGTCGATCGGCGGGCAGGATGACTTCGGCGTCTCGACCGGCGTCAGCTACTTCCGCCGCAGCTTCGGTTCCGACAACGTCGAGACCGCCGGCTTCCCGTTGCTGGAGACCGAGGGCGGCGAGCTGGCCGGCCTGGAGGAAGGCGAGCAGCGCGACTACCGGGTGATCCGCGAGCGCCTGTCGACCTCGCTGAACGTCGACTGGCGCCCGAGCGCGAACAACGAGTTCTACCTGCGCACGCTGTTCAGCCGTTTCGAGGACGACGAGACGCGCCAGTCCAGCGTCTATGTATTCGAGGATGGCGAGGTGGCCGAGCTGGACGACGCCGGTGGCCGCTTCGACGGCGCCACCCAGGAACGCAATCTGCGGGCGCGCATCGAGACCCAGCAGATCTTCACGACCGCGCTGGGTGCCAGGCATCGCTGGGACGACTGGAAGTTCGATTACGTCGTCGCCCACGCGTTTGCCAACGAGAAGAACCGCAGCAATCTGAGCGCCTCGTTTGTCGGCGAAGGGCTGGACCTCGGCTACTCGCTGGCCGATCGCCACCGCCCGGTCTTCTTCGGCACCGGCAATGACGATCCCGCCGATTTCGTGCTCGACGAAGCCACCTTGGAGGATTCCAGCACCGAGGAGCGCGAGACCAGCTTCGCCGTCAACCTGCGCCACGACTACGCGTTCAGCCGCTGGAACGGCCATCTGCAGATGGGCAGCAAGGTTCGCCTGCGCAAGAAGACCGCCGAACTCGAAGCCGCCGTCTACGACGGTTTCGGCGATGACGACGTGACCCTGTCCGGCTTCGCCCGCGACAACCGCCGCTATCCGCTCGGCCACTACGGGCCGGGGGTCGATCCGGGCGCGTTCCGCCGCTACTTCAACGCGAGCCGCGCCGGCTTCGAGCTTGACGGCGACGCGTCGGCGGTCGATTCGCGCGGTGCCGATTACCGGATCGACGAGGACATCTACGCCGCCTACGCGCTCGGCGTGGTCAACATCGGGGACCTGCGCATCCTCGGCGGCGCGCGCATGGAATACACCGATACCGTGTCGCGCGGCACCGCGATCACCGTTGACGATGTCGACGGCGATGGCGATCCGCAGTTCGCGCCGTTCAGTGCCCGGCGCGACGGCTCGGCGCTGCTGCCGTCGCTGCATGTCCGCTACCGCTTCGACCCGCGCCTGATCGGCCGGCTGGCCTATACCGAGGCGCTGGCCCGTCCGGGCTACGAGGATGCCGCGCCGCGCCAGCTGATCGAGATCGAGGAAGACGATGGCGAGATCCAGCGCCGTGGCGAGGTCGGCAACCCGAACCTGAAGGCGCTGCGTTCGCGCAACGTCGACCTCGCTTTCGAGTACTACCCGGGCAGCCTAGGCGTTGTGCAGGCCGGCGGCTTCTACAAGCGCATCCGCAATTTCATCGTCATTGCCGATGTCGCCGGTTCGCCGGGCTTCGAGGCGTTCGACGAAGTGTTCCAGGCCGTCAACGGCCAGTCCGCCGATGTCTATGGCCTTGAACTCGGCTACACGCAGGCGCTGAAGTTCCTGCCGGCGCCGTTCGACGGCCTGCTGGTGTCGGCCAACTACACGCTGACCAACAGCCGGGCGCGCCTGCCGTTCCGCGACGATCGGCTGTCGCTGCCTCGGCAGTCGGACCGGGTCGGCAACCTCGCGTTCGGTTACGAGAAGTACGGCTTCAGCGCGCGCCTGTCGGCGACTTACCGCAGCGCTTTCCTTGATTCGATCGAGGAACTCGACGACCCGCGCTTCGACCGCTACGCCGACGCCAACCTGCAGCTGGATTTCACTGGCGGCTACCAGCTCACCGACTACGCGCGGCTTTATGTCAACGTCGTCAACATCACCGACGAGCCGTTCTATGCCTATTTCGGCGCCGATCGCTACGCTTCCCAGTACGAGCAGTACGGCATCACGGGCGAGCTCGGCATCAAGCTGAACTTCTGATCGACAACCTGGTTCCGACACCTTCGCATGAACGCTTTCCGCTCGCATTTCCTGGCACTGGCGCTGACTTTGGGCAGCGCCGTCTCGGCCATCGCCGGACCGGCCACGCCGCCGACTTCTCCCGTGACGCCAGTCAAGGATGCGCTGCATTTCATGGTCATCGGCGACTGGGGCCGGCACGGCCAGGAAGGGCAGTTCGACACCGCCGGCCGGCTGGCGGCGGCGGCGCACAAGCAGGACGCCGCGTTCGTGATCTCGGTCGGCGACAACTTCTATCCGGTTGGTGTCGCCAGCACTGATGACCCTTCGTGGAGCAGTTCCTTCGAGGACGTCTACAGCGATCACGCGCTGCATGTGCCGTGGTACGTCGTGCTTGGCAATCACGACTACAAGGGCAATCCGCAGGCGCAGATCGACTACACGCGGATCAGCCGCCGCTGGCAGATGCCGGCCCGCTATTTCACCAAGACCTTCGCCGCCGGCGAGGACAGCCCGGTGCAGGCGCAGTTCTTCTTCATCGACACCTCGCCGATGATCGAGGACTACCAGCAGCATCCGGGCGAATACGCGGTGGCCGATCAGGACGCGGCCGCGCAGCTGCGCTGGTTGGAGGACGAGCTGAAGAAGTCGACCGCGCGCTGGAAGATCGTCGTTGGCCACCATCCGATCTACACGGTTGGCAAGCGTAAGAAAGCGATCGGCGGCGGCATCCAGAAAGAGCTGGAGAAAGCGCTGCTGCCACTGCTGGAGAAGTACCACGTGCAGGCCTATCTGGCCGGCCACGAGCACGACCTTCAGGTGATCCGCCGCCCCGGCGGCACGGTCACCCACCTGGTGTCCGGGGCCGGATCGGAAACCCGTCCGCTGGGCGTGCCGGACCCGAAGGACGGCCGGCTGTTCGCCGTCGCCAGCGCCGGCTTCATGGCGATGTCGCTGACCGCCGAGGCGCTGAACGTCGAACTGGTCGATGCCGAAAACCGCGTGCCCTACGCCATCAGCCTGAAGCCCTGACGCCTGCGGCGGAGCCCTGCGCTCGCGTAGGCTTTCGCGCATGAGCTCCCATCCGCTGACCGTTCGCCCGTCCGGCGCCGCGCCGTTGCTGCTGCTGACCAGCCTGTACGTCGCGCAGGGGCTGCCGTACGGCTTTTTCACCCAGGCGCTGCCGGTGCTGATGCGCGAAAACGGCGCGTCGCTGAAGGCGATCAGCGCTACCAGCCTGCTGTTCCTGCCGTGGGCACTGAAATTCCTGTGGGCACCGATGGTCGACCACATCGGCACCCGGCGCGGCTGGATCGTGCCGATCCAGTTCGTTGCCGCGATCGGCGCGGCACTGCTGGCCTGGATCGATCCCGCGCAGGGCTTCATGGCGGTGTTCGTCGCGGTGTTCGCGTTCAATGCGCTGGCGGCCATCCAGGACGTCGCCACCGACGGCCTGGCCGTGCGCCTGCTCGACACCCGCGCCCGCGGGCTCGGCAACGGCATCCAGGTCGGTGCCTACCGGATCGGCATGGTGCTCGGTGGCGGCCTGCTGCTGTGGATCTACGCGCAGTTCGGCTGGGTGCCGATGTGCCTCGGCATGTCGGCGCTGCTGGCGCTGACCTGCCTGCCGGTGCTGCTGCAGCGCAGTGCACGCGAAGCCCCGGCGCGGCAGGCGCGGCCGTCGGTGCGGCAGCTGGCCGCCGGCTGGTGCCCGAGGCTGCGGATGCCCGGCATGGCGCTGCTGCTGGCGCTGGTCTGCGCCTACAAGTTCGGCGATTCGATGACCGCGTCGCTGATCGGGCCGATGCTCAAGGACGCGCACTGGCCGACCGCCGAGATCGCTCTCGTCAAGGGCACGCTGGGCTCGATCGTCGGCCTGCTGGGCGCGGCTGCCGGTGGCGGGCTGGCGTTCCGGCTCGGGCGCCGGCGGGCGCTGCTGGGCTGCGGCATCGCCCAGGCGCTGAGCCTGCTGCTGTACGTCGCCGCCGCCAGCCTGCCGACCGACCGGCCGCTGGTCTGGTCGGCCTGCATCGCCGAGCATCTGTTCGGCGGCATGGCGACGGTGGCGCTGTTCACGCTGATGATGGATGCCTCCGATCCCGAGCACGCCGGCACCGATTACACGCTGCTGGCTTGCGCGGTGGTGGTCGCCCAGGGCCTGGCGGCCTTCGTGGCCGCCGCGCTCGGTGATGCCTTCGGCTACCTGCCGGCGCTGGCCGCCGGCTTCGGGCTGGCAGTGGCCGGCTGCGCGGTGTTGGTCATCGCGCTGGATGCCGGCCGAGGCCCGCCCCGACTGGCTGCGCTGTGGCGGCGCCCCGACGCTGCGGCCGGTACCGCATGATCCCGCTTTCCGTCCGCCTGACTGCCGAGACCTGATGCCATGCAACACCTGCTCGAACTCGGCGCTCGCGCCGGCCAGCTGCTGACCGCCCGGGGCGAACGCCTGGTGGTTGCGGAGACCTCGTCCGGCGGCCTGGTATCGGCGGCGCTGCTCGCGGTGCCGGGGGCTTCGCGCTTCTACACCGGCGGCGCGATCCCCTATTCGGCGCGCGGGATCAAGGCGCTGGCCGGCCTGACCTTGGACGACCTGCAGGCGACAGGCATCCGCTCCAGCTCCGAGCCCTATGCCGCGCTGCTGGCGCAGACGCTGCGCGAGCGGCACGGCGACAAGGTGAGCTGGGGCCTGTCGGAAACCGGCGCCGCCGGGCCGGACGGCAACCGATACGGCGATCCGGCCGGCCATACCTGCTTGGCGGTATCCGGACCCGTCAGCCGGGTGCGGACCTTGCGCACCGGCCAGGCCGACCGCTACGCCAACATGCAGGCGTTCGCGGCGGCGGCGCTGGCGCTGCTGGTCGAGGCGCTGGAAGCCGCGCCAGCGCGCTGAAGCGGCTCAGGTGATGACGCTGGGGCCCTTGCGGCCGCTCTGCTCGTTGATGCGGATCAGCCGGTCGGCGATCGCGGCCAGCGGCGCCAGCGCCTCGGTCGTGGTCCAGCCGAGGCGGTCGGCAGCGCGCTCGTAGCGTTCCAGGTAGAGCCGGATCGTCGCGCCCTCGGTGCCGGTGCCGGACAGCCGCAGGATGATTCGCGCGGCGTCGCCGAACACGATGCGCAGGCCCTGGCCGGTGGTCCGGCTTCCGTCGACCGGATCGGTATAGGCGAACTCGTCGGCCTGGCTGACCGTCCAGTCGCCCTGCCGGCTGCCGGCCAGCGTCGGCAGCGCCTTGCGCAGGCCATCGACGATGCCGTTGGCGGTAGCGGTCGGCAGCTCGTCGTAATCGTGGCGCACGTAGTAGTGGCGGCCGTGGCGTGCCCAGTGCTCGGTGGCGATCTGCTGCACGCTCTTGCCGGTCACCGCCAGCACGTTCAGCCAGGCCAGCACCGCCCACAAGCCGTCTTTTTCGCGCGTGTGGCTGGACGAGGTGCCGAAGCTCTCCTCGCCGCACAGCGTCACCCGGCCGGCATCGAGCAGGTTGGCGAAGAACTTCCAGCCGGTCGGCGTCTCGTGGCATTCCAGTCCGCGCGCCTGGGCCACGACATCGACCGCGCGGCAGGTCGGCATCGAGCGGGCCAGGCCCTTGAGGCCGCCCTTGTAGCCGGGCAGCTTGTCGAGATGGGCAGCGAGCATCGCCAGCGAATCGCCCGGCGAGATGAACAGGCCGCGGCCGAGGATCATGTTGCGGTCACCATCGCCGTCGCTGGCGGCGATCAGGTCCGGTGCTTCCGCGCTCAGCGCCAGGTCGAGCAGGTGCCGGGCGTAGATCAGGTTGGGGTCCGGATGGCCGCCGCCGAAATCCTCCAGCGGGCTGGCGTTGATGACGCTGCCGGCCGGTGCGCCGAGCTGCTCGATCAGGATGCGGGTGGCGTACGGGCCGGTGACCGCGTGCATCGCGTCGAAGCAGATCCGGCCGCCGCGCTTGAACCAGTCGCGGATGCGGTCGAAGTCGAACAGGCTCTGCTGCAGCTTGGCGTAGTCATCGACGCAGTCGACGATGTCGATCCGCGTATCGCCGAGCTGCTGGCTGCCGCGCCGGTCGAGATCGAGGCTGCCGCCCTCGAAGATGCGGTAGCGGCTGATCGCCTTGGAGGCCTCGAAGATCCGGCCGGTCAGCGTCTCGGACGCTTGGCCGCCGCCCGCGACGTTGAACTTGATGCCGAAGTCGCCGTCCGGGCCGGCCGGGTTGTGGCTGGCGGTCAGCAGCAGGCCGCCGGCCGCCTGGTGCAGGCGGATCATCGTCGACGCGGCCGGCGTCGACAGGATGCCGCCCTGGCCGACGATCACCCGGGCGATGCCGTTGCCGGCCGCCATCGCCACCGCTGTGTAGATCGCTTCGCGGTTGTGGTAGCGGCCGTCGCCGCCGATCACCAGCGTGCCGCCGCGCAGGGACGTTTCGACATCGAAGATCGCCTGCAGGAAGTTCTCCAGGTAGTGCGGCTGCTGGAACACCGCGACCTTCTTGCGCAAGCCGGCGGTGCCGGATTTCTGGTCGGTGTAGGGACGGGTCGGCAGCTCGCGGACGGGCATCGGAAGCGTTCTCGGAATGGCGGGAAAAGCAAGGCTGCAACGGGTCGCGGCGGTATCTTATAGTCGGCTTCATGCCGCACGACATCACCACCCACGAGCCCTATTGCCCCTGCTGCGGACAGCCGCGCCGCATCGCCCATCTGGTCGATCTCTACGAACGCAGTTATGCGCTGCTGGAGCGGCTGATTCCGGAGCTGAACCTGCCGTTCGAGCGGGCGGTGTCGAAGTCGCCGACCGACCTGCCGCTGGTGCTGACCGTGGTCGAGCGGGCGCCGTACACCGCCGAGCTGCGGCTGACCTACGAGTTCCGCGATGCCGATGGCGAGCGCCGGCTGGCGCCGGACATGTGGATCAAGGTGTACCGCGATGCGCGGGTCGCCGAGGCGCTCGACTGCGGCCAGCGGCCGACCTGGCTGGCGCAGATCTTCGGCGACGCGCAGGCGCACGATTACCTGCACGATCAGTGGGGTCGCAACCACATGCTGGCCAAGTGGCTCGACTATCTGCTCGGCCATGGCCACGGCTTTGCGATCGCCGCCCGGCCGCGTCTGCCGAACGCCTGACGGCTCGCTGCATCGCCTGTTCACCTGTCGTCCATCCGTTGCTCATGGCGGTCCCTGCAGACTGCCCGCCAGCGGTTTCACAACCCTCAAGGAGCCTTGCCGAACATGACGTCGCCCGCCCGCTACAGCCGCCTCAGCATCGGCCTGCACTGGTTGATGCTGCTGCTGATCATCGCCGGCTACACGTTCATCCTGATCCGCGGTGAATTCCCGAAAGGCAGCGAGCCGCGGGCGCTGGTGAAGATGCTGCATTTCTCGATCGGCCTGACGTTGTTCGCGCTGGTCTGGGTGCGCATCGCCGCCCGCCTGGCCGGTGGCCCGGCGCCCGCCATCAGCCCGGCACCGCCGGCCTGGCAGCAGCGGGCCGGCAAGCTCGCGCACCTGGCCTTGTACGGCTTCATGATCGGCATGCCGATCGGCGGCGCGCTGATCCTGAGCTTCGAAGGCGAGGCGCTGCCGTTCTTCGGTCTGTTCGAGATCGGGCCGCTGCTCGGCGCCAACGAAACCTACGCCGAAGCCTTCGAGGAACTGCACGAGGCCGGCGGCACGATCGGCTATTTCCTGATCGGCCTGCACGCGCTGGCCGGGCTGTATCACCACTACGTGCGCCGCGATGACACGCTGACGCGGATGCTGCCCTGAGCCGCTTTAATATTCTTTTAAGAGATTAACGTAGCAATTCTTATTACTTTGAACGACTGAGCCGGACGCATAGATTGCCCGGACCGCCGCGCCGGCCTTCGCTCCCGAAGCCTGGCGCGGCCCCGATCCAGGAGCCCTCATGTCGTTCGATTCTCACGCCAGCTCGCGGTCCGCCGGACCTGTGCTCGATGCCAGCGCGGTTCCGCCCGCGAGCGTGCTGCCGCATGCCGGCGGTGTCGATCCGGTGGAAGCCTGGCGGCTGGTCAAGGCCGGGCTGGCCGTGCTGGTCGACGTGCGCACCGCCGAGGAGCGCAAGTTCGTCGGCCATGTGCCGGACAGCCTGCACGTGCCCTGGGCCACCGGCACTGCGCTGACCCGCAATCCGCGCTTCGCCCGCGAACTGGAAGCCAAGGTGGGCCTGCACCAGCCGACGCTGCTGATCTGCCGCAGCGGCAAGCGCTCGGCGCAGGCGCTGGAGGTGGCGGTCAAGGCCGGCTTCAGCCAGATCGCCAACGTGCTGGAGGGATTCGAGGGCGACCTCGACGAACACGACCAGCGCGGGCACTTCAACGGCTGGCGTCATCACGGTCTGCCCTGGCTGCAGGACTGACGGGGGCTGGGCGGCATGAGCACCTCAGAACCGGCGCCGCACTGGGATCTGCCGACCATCGTCCGCGAACTGCGCGAAGCCCGCGAGGACTGGCGCCATCGCAGCAGTCGCGATCGTGATTCCGGTGATCGCGAGTTCCCGTCGCCGGACCGCGTCCGCGAGCAGCTGAAGCTGCTGCGCGGCGCGCTGTTCCCGCTGCGCCTCGGCCCGTCCGACCTGAAGCGGGAAGGCGAGGACTATTTCGTCGGCCACGCGCTCGACCGCGCGCTGAACGGGCTGGTCGAGGAAGCGCGCCTGGAACTGGCCAGCCGGCAGCGCGAACATCCCGACCATCCGCCGGCGGCGATCTTCCGGCAGGCGCAGGCCAGGATCGCCGACTTCGCGCGCAGCCTGCCGACCCTGCGCACCCTGCTCGACACCGATGCCGAAGCCGCCTTCCAGGGCGATCCGGCCGCGCGCAGCGTCGATGAAGTGCTGCTCTGCTATCCCGGCATTCAGGCGCTGATCCATCACCGCATCGCCCACCGGCTGCATGCGCTGGATCTGCCGCTGCTGGCCCGGATCGTCGCCGAACTGGCCCATTCCGAAACCGGCATCGACATCCACCCCGGCGCCTCGATCGGCCGCTACTGCTTCATCGACCACGGCACCGGCGTGGTGATCGGCGAAACGGCGGTGATCGGCGAGCACGTCCGCCTCTATCAGGCGGTGACGCTGGGCGCCAAGCGCTTCGAGGCGAGTGAGGACGGCAGCCTGGTCAAGGGCCAGCCGCGCCACCCGATCGTCGAGGACGGCGTGGTGATCTACGCCGGTGCCACGCTCCTCGGCCGCATCACCATCGGCCGCGGTTCCAGCATCGGCGGCAACGTCTGGCTCACCCGCAGCGTGCCGCCCGGCAGCCAGATCACCCAGGCGCGCTCCGAACAGGCGGCCAGCGCATGAGCACCGGACGCCTTGAACGCAGCCTGCTGCAGCAGGCGCTGGCCCGCAGGCTGCGCGCCAGCCGTACCCGTCTGGGCTGGTCGCAGGAACGCCTGGCATCGACGGCCGGGCTCGATCGCAGCTACGTCGGCGACATCGAGCGCGGCGTGGTCAGCCCGACCTTGCAGACGCTGGAAAAGCTGTCGCTGGCGCTCGGCATTCCTGCTTCAGAACTCATTCGTATCGAAGCGGCAGATGCGGCCGACAAAAAGATTGCCAGCTGAGGACGATATCCCGTCGACCGGTCGATCATGCCTCGCCAATCTATCGATATTCCCGAACCGATCTGACGAGGATCTCCGATGGCTGAAACCGAACTCCTGCCGACGCTGGGCGATGCTGCCGCCCGGAAGCTTGCCAACACCACCAAGACGGTTGCGCAGTATTCGAACATCACGCCACGCTGGCTGACCCATCTGCTGCAGTGGCAGCCGGTCGAAGCGGGCGTGTTCCGCGTCAACAAGGTCAAGAATCCGGCCGACATCCGCACCGCCTGCTCGGTGACCGAATCCGGCCAGCTGCCGAATTCCTTCGTCGACTACGAAGATCAGCCGCGCGAGTACTGGCTGAAGCAGGTTGCCACCCGGCTGAACATCCACACCCGTGTGTCGGATCTGTATTCGAGCCCGAACGACCAGATCAAGGAACAGCTGCGCCTGATCATAGAAACGATCAAGGAGCGTCAGGAATCCGAGCTGATCAACAACCCGGACTATGGCCTTCTGGCCAACGTCGCCGAGTCGCAGCGCGTCTATCCGCTGACTGGCGCGCCGACGCCTGACGACATGGACGAGCTGCTGACCAAGGTCTGGAAGGAGCCGGCGTTCTTCCTCGCTCATCCGCTGGCGATCGCCGCGTTCGGCCGCGAGTGCACCCGCCGTGGCGTGCCGCCGCCGACGGTGTCCCTGTTCGGCTCGCAGTTCATCACCTGGCGCGGCGTGCCGCTGATTCCGAGCGACAAGCTGCCGATCGCCGACGGCAAGTCGAAGATCATCCTGATGCGGGTCGGCGAGAAGCGGCAGGGCGTCATCGGCCTGTTCCAGCCGGGTCTGCCGGGCGAGCAGAGCCCGGGCCTGTCGGTGCGCCTGATGGGCATCGACGACCATGCGGTCGCCTCCTATCTGATCTCGCTGTACTGCTCGCTGGCGGTGCTGACCGACGATGCGCTGGCCGTGCTGGAAGATGTGGAAATCAACAAGTTCCACGACTACCCCGACACCTACAAGTAAGGTCCCGGGGCTCCCATGAGTGTCTCGGGCAGCGGTCTCGATCCGTCGGTGCTGCAGGCGCTGGCCAATGCCATGTTCAGCGCGCCGCCGGGTGCCGAACCGGCATTCGGTCAGGCGCCGGCAGCGCCGAGCGGTCCCATCAATCTGGCGTCGCCGTTGCCGCCCGGCGGCATTCCGGTCGCCGGTCACAACAATCCCCTGCCGGTGGCCACCACCTTGCAGATGACGCCGCCGCTGCGCACCACGCAGCCCGGCGCCGCCGAACTGGCGACGCCGCCGTCGTTCATCACGCCGCGCGTGCTGCCGGTGCAGGCGCAGACGCCGGATCTGCACGGCCTGCAGAGCACCGTATTGCCGGCGCTGCCGAAAGGCGGCAGCGGTCTCGCCGGCGTCACTGAAGGCGTGGCGGCGCTGCTTCCCGGCGCCGCACCGGTGCCGAACCTGTCGGACGCGGCCGTGCCGTCATCGGCGCAGCCACCGAGCAGTCCGTACTACTTCCTCGGCGAAGCAGTGTCGACCGGCGGCGTGCCGGCGGCGCCACCGCTGAAGCTCGACGGCCTGTCCGATCCGTTCGGTCTTGCCGCGCCGGCGAGGATTCCGGCGACGCCACCGGCCGCGCCATCGGCACCCGCCAGTCCGTCGGCACCGAGCTTCTATTTCGCCGACCTGGCCACCGGTCTGGGCAGCGCGAAGCCGGCCGCCAACCCGAAGCTCGCGCCAGGGCGTGGCGTTTTCGATGTCGCCACGATCCGCCGCGATTTCCCGATCCTGCAGACCCGGGTCAATGGCGGCAAGCCGCTGGTCTGGCTCGACAACGCGGCGACCACGCAGAAGCCGCAGTCGGTGATCGACCGGATCGCCCACTTCTACGCGCACGAGAATTCCAACATCCATCGCGCTGCGCACGAGCTGGCGGCGCGCGCGACCGATGCCTACGAGGCGGCGCGCAAGAAGGTGGCGAAGTTCATCGGCGCACCCAGCCCGGACGAGATCATCTTCGTGCGCGGCACCACCGAGGCGATCAATCTGGTGGCTCAGAGCTGGGGCAAGCAGAACATCGGCGAAGGTGACGAGATCGTGATCTCGCATCTGGAGCATCACGCCAACATCGTGCCCTGGCAGATGCTGGCGGCCGAGAAGGGCGCGGTGCTGCGCGTGATCCCGGTCGACAACACCGGCCAGGTGCGGCTCGACGAGTACCAGAAGCTGCTCAGCCACCGCACGCGGATCGTGTCCGTCACCCAGGTCTCGAACGCGCTCGGCACCGTGGTGCCGGTCAAGGAGATCATCGACCTCGCGCATCGGGCCGGGGCCAAGGTGCTGATCGACGGCGCGCAGTCGGTGTCGCACATGAAGGTCGACGTGCAGGCGCTGGACGCCGATTTCTTCGTGTTCTCCGGTCACAAGGTGTTCGGGCCGACCGGCATCGGTGTCGTCTACGGCAAGCGGGACATCCTCGAACACACGCCGCCGTACCAGGGCGGCGGCAACATGATCGAGGACGTGACCTTCGAGAAGACCGTCTACCACGGTCCGCCGGCACGCTTCGAAGCCGGCACCGGCAACATCGCCGATGCGGTGGGGCTGGGGGCGGCGCTCGATTACGTCGAGCGGATCGGCATCGAGAACATCGCACGTGCGGAGCACGACCTGCTCGAGTACGGCACCGATCGGCTGTGCCGCATTCCGGGGCTGTGCATGATCGGCACCGCCGCCCACAAGACCAGCGTGATGAGCTTCGTGCTCGATGGTTTCACGACCGCGGAAGTGGGGCAGGCGCTGTCCGAGGAAGGCATCGCGGTGCGCACCGGCCACCACTGCGCGCAGCCGATCCTGCGGCGTTTCGGGCTTGAGTTCACCGTGCGTCCCAGCCTCGCCTTCTACAACACCTTCGAGGAACTCGACCTGCTGGCCGACACGGTACGGCGGCTGGCGCAGACGCGGCGACGCGGCTGACGGCGGAAACGACAAGGCCCGGGCAACCGGGCCTGGTCGCATCGGGTGTCTATTCGTCAGCCGGGAACAGGCCGACTTCGCGGCCGAACAGCCGTGCCTTGTAGCTGCCGAGCAAGGCCTTGTCCGGGCAGTCTTCCAGCGCGCCGGCGCACAGCCGGCGCATCGCCGACTGGGTCTGGAAGTTCTGGTCGCGATCGACGCCGGCGAGGTCGGCGATCAGGCCGGGCAGCAGCGCGATGTCGGTCAGCGGCAGCGCCAGCTGGCGGTCGACCGCGTAGTTGGCCCGGATCTGGAACTGGGTGACGTTCCTCGGCTCGGGGACGTCGAATCGGTAAGGCGGCGAGGGATGCTCGTAGTACGCCTGATGGTCGCCGAACCAGGCCAGCAGGGTCGGTGGCGCGTCCTTCGCAAGCAGGCTGTGGTCGAGCGTCGCCACGGCAGCGTCAAGCGTCTGCAGCCGCTGCGCGTAGTCGGTCAGCCGGCCGGCAAGCGGCTTCGAGATGCCGGCCTTGTCGAGCCGGAAGCCGATCTTCGTGTGCTTGTCGTACGGCGCGTGTTCCTTGACCGACAGGAAGTACAGGAACAGCGGCTGCGCCGCGTGCGGCCCGGCGCGATGTTCACGGACGATCTTCAGCGCCGCCTCGGCCATGCGCGGCGTTTCGGCGATGTCCCACTCGTCGCCGGGGAAGCGGTCGTATTCGGGGAAGTCGCGCAGGGTCAGGATCTCGTCCGCGCCCATGCCCTCGTAGGTGAGCGCGGCGCCGTAGAAGCGCTTGAAGGTCGGCATCAGCACCACGCTGCGGTAGCCGTTGGCCTTCAGCAGCCGGAACAGGTTGCTGCGGGTGTCGGGGCCGACGCTGTTGAAGACCAGCGTCCGCTGCACGCCGAAATCGTCCGGCACCAGTCCGGTCAGTACCGAGAACTCCGACAGCCAGGTCTTGCCGCCGAAGGTGTGCACGCGCAGCGGGCCGATCGCCTTGGTGTTCGCTGCCGGCTCGAACATGCCGTACTTCGGCAGCTTCGCGCCGGGCAGCTTGAACTGGCGCGGATCGAAGGTGGATTCGTTCAGCCACAGCAGGATGTCCGGCGGCCGGGCCAGCGGCACGTCCGGCAACGGCGGCAGCGCCGCCTCGCCCTGCAGGAACAGGGTCGGATCGCCGGCGTGACTCGGCAGTTCGAACTCGAACATCTGCACCGAGTACAAGAGCCGCGCGGCCAGCCCGCAGCGGTGGGCGGTGCCGCAGTCGGCGTCGTCGGTGAACACTTCCCAGGTGTGGTGCTTGCGCGCGCCGTACAGCGTGGCCGACAAGGCCACCACCACCAGCAGCGCGGTCAGCCGCTGCCAGCGGCTGGCGACGCGATGGCGGCGGGAGGCCCAGATCGCATCGATCACCAGCAGGCTGGCGCCGACGGCGAACAGGCCGAGCACCGTGTGGATGCGCGGGTACTGGCGGACGATGGTCCAGTTCGCCGGCTCTGACACGAAGGCCCAGTCGGCGACGATCAGCCGGGTGTAGAAATAGACGAACTTCAGCTCGCCCATGCCGTACAGGAACAGCGTCAGCGCAGCGGCGCCCGACAGGCTCCAGACCCAGCGTCCGGTCAGTGCCAGCAGCAGCGCGAACGGCAGCAGCACCAGGCTCAGGTTGACGACGCCGCACGGCGCGTGGTGGGGGTCGATCCGCCCCACCCAGACTGACGTGGCTATCAGCACGACGCGCAGCGCCGCCCCCACCACGCGCGCAACGGCCGTTGCGCGCGACTTCAGGGTACTCATCGGCGGATTCGGAGCGTCGCGACGCGCGGATCGGGAAGGGCGCCGGGCGCGCCGCGACGGAAGTGACTCATGCGGCGTCGATCAGGGCCAGCAGCTCCGCAGTCTTGGCTTCCATCAGCGCCGGGTTGGCGCGCGACTCCACATTCAGGCGCAGCACCGGCTCGGTGTTCGAGCCCCGCAGGTTGAAGCGCCATTCCGGATAGGCGACCGACAGGCCGTCGACCTTCTCGACCACCGCGCCCGGCAGGCCGGCGTACACCGCTTCGACCTTGGCGATCGTGCCCTTGACGTCGGCCACCTTGCGGTTGATCTCGCCTGAGGCCGGGAACTTGGCCTGGCGGTCCTCGACCAGTTGCGACAGCGTCTTGCCGCTGGCCGAGATCAGGCCGGCCACCAGCAGCCACGGGATGTTGCCGTTGTCGCAGTAGGCGAAGTCGCGGAAGTAGTGATGGGCGCTCATCTCGCCGCCGTAGATCGCGTTTTCCAGACGCATGCGCTCCTTGATGAAGGCATGGCCGGTCTTCGACTGGATCGGACGGCCACCGGCGGTTTCCACCATGTCCACGGTGTTCCAGGTCAGGCGCGGGTCGTGGATGATCTTGGCGCCCGGCTCCAGCTTCAGCAGCGCTTCGGCGAGCAGGCCGACGATGTAATAGCCCTCGATGAAGCCGCCCTTCTCGTCGAACAGGAAGCAGCGGTCGAAATCACCGTCCCAGGCGACGCCGAAATCGGCCTTGTGCTCGATCACCGCCGCGGCGGTCGCCGAGCGCATTTCCGGCAGCAGCGGGTTGGGGATGCCGTTCGGGAAGGTGCCATCCGGCTCGTGGTGGATCTTGATGAACTGGAACGGCAGGTGCTTTTCCAGCGCGTCGATCACCAGACCGGCGGAGCCGTTGCCGGCATCGACAACGATCTTCAGCGGCTTCAATGCCTTCGGGTCGACATAGCCCAGCAGATGCTTGACGTAGTCCGGGCGGTAGTCGTGATGCGTGCGCGTCGCTTCACCGGTCGGGGCCGTGGCCGTCGATGCGGCGGTGGCTTCCTCCAGCGCCCGCAGGCCGGTATCGCCGGAAATCGGGATCGCGCCGCCCTTGACCAGCTTCATGCCGTTGTAATCCATCGGATTGTGGCTGGCGGTGACCATGATGCCGCCGTCAATGCCCGGCTGGAACGACGCGAAGTAGACCTCTTCGGTGCCGCCGAGGCCGATGTCGACCACTTCCACGCCGCCCTCGACCAGGCCGTGGGCCAGCGCATTGAGCAGCTCGCCGCTCGACAGCCGCACGTCGCGGCCCAGCGCCACGCGCTTCGGCTTGAACGCCGCGGCATAGGCCAGACCGAGCCGGTAGGCGACGTCGACATTGAGTTCATCGGGAACGCGGCCGCGGATGTCGTAGGCCTTGAAGCAGGGGAGGCGCAGGGTCATGGTTTCAGGTGAGGTCGTGACGGGATGGGCATTGCTGCAACGCGGTGCGAAGCATGCAACAGGTCTGGCTACGGCTGATGACGATCGCTCGATCGTCCTGTGACGCCGTGCCTTGAAAGTCCCATGCAGAAATTATGCTTGAGCTTGGCGTCCGCAGAGCGGACAATCCGCGCCGGTCCGCGCCGGTGCCCCCGCGACGGCAAGCCGTGAACCCCGCCAGGCCCGGAAGGGAGCAACGGTAGCGGTGCAGTCGGGCGCCGGGGTGTCGCTGGCGCGGGCCACCTGATTCCGGAAGTGAAAGACGGCTCGCCTTTGGCGGGCCGTTTTGCGTTCCGACGTCGGAACGCTTCTGGTAATGCCAGGCATGACGCGCCGGATGCGGGCTCAATCGTGTTCCGGCCGAGCCACTGTTGTCAGGAATTTGATCTGCACGCCATCGAGTTGCGGTGTGGCCAGGAATATGCGCGCGTTGGGGTGATGGCTCAGCTGCAGATGCTGCGCATCAAGCCAGACCGCATTGACCGCCGGACCGCCACCAGGTCCGGACGGTGCTGCCCCGTGGTTGGTGTCGGCGATGAAAAGATTCGCGCTGCGGTCATTCAGCGTTTGCTGTTCGGACAGCAGTGAGGCTTGGGTCGAAAACCCGGTGGTCGCGCCGCAATCGCGTTGAAAGATAACGACTCGGTGTTGTCCGTCCGGCGATGGAATGTCCTGAAGCGACTCGTTTACGCAAGCTGTCGAGAACGCGAAGTACACCACGGCGAACATGGCGAGACCGTAGACCATAGCGGCAGCGGTCGCGATTCGGAGCGAGTAGCGGAGCCAGATGCGCCAGCGTTGCGATTGTTTCGCCGTGGGCATCGGACCGATGGATTCAATTGCCGCCCGCGCCCTGCCGCAACAGCAGCGCCACACCGCCCTTCTTGAACTCCGGGATCAAGGTCACTTCGGCGCCGAGTTCGCGCTGCAGGTCGGGAATCCGGTCCAGCTTGACGAACACCAGTTCGCCGGGCGCCGGCAGGCGATTCGGGGTGATGTCGCCACGGTAGACGCTGAAGGTCGGCAGGAAGGTGCGATAGCTGACCACCGGCGCGCCGATGTCCCGGGCGCGCTGCGCGGCTTCCTGCACCGGCACCTGCTGGGCGGCGGCCAGCACCGGCACCACGCCGAACCAGACCTGCATGGTCAGCGCCAGCCCGGTGCCGAGCAACGCCTGCCAGGCTGGCACCGATTTGCGCAGCAGCAGCACCAGAATCGCGCCCAGGACCAGGGCACTGAGGATCGTGTAGTCCAGCGTGAACGAGCGTGCGGCGAGGCTGACGATGCCGGCTTCGTACGGGCGATCGGTGTCGACCGGCACCAGCGGCAGCAGCCACGGCAGGCTGGCCAGCAGCAGCGCGAACAGCAGCGCCGGCGCCAGGGTCCAGAACTTCGCCGGCAGCCGGTCCCAGGCACGGCCGAACAGCAGGAACAGCGGCGTGCAGCCGTACAGCAGGTAGTGCGGCAGCTGGGTGCCGGAGAACGAGAAGAACACGAACACCACGCCGAACCACAGCAGCAGGTAGCGGTCGAGCGCATCCGGCCGCCGCAGGCGCGCGAACACGCCGGACAGCAGTGCGGTGAACGGCATGACGATCAGCGGCAGCGCCAGCAGGTAGTACCAGGGCTTGCCGCCGTGGCCCTGCAGCGTGGAGCCGTAGCGGGTCAGGTTGTGATCGAACAGGAAGTGGAAGAAGAAGTCGGTCTGGCCGCTCAGCGCCAGCGGCACCATCCAGATCGAGACCGTCGCCAGCAGCACCAGCCAGCCGTAGGGATCAATCACCGCCTTGAGCCAGCGCAGTGGCTGCCGCTGCAGGAGGTAGAAGGCAAGGCTGACGATCACCGGCAAGGCGATGGCGATCGGCCCCTTGGTCAGGAAGCCGAGACCCATCCACAGATAGACGCGCAGCAGCCGTCGGCGGGTCGGTTCGAGGTAGTGGCGGTAGATGTCGAACATCGCCGCCGCGATCCACAGGTTCAGCATCGCGTCGGCGATGGCGGCGTGGCCGATGATGCTGGCCATCAGGCTCAGTGCCACGGCGCTGGCGGCGACGATCGCAGCGTTCAGCGATGCCGTGAACGCGAACGTGGCGCGGAACGCCATGAAGCACCAGGCGGTGGCGCACAGCGCCGACGGAAAGCGGAAACCGAGTTCGGTCTTGCCGAACAGCAGCACCGACGCCGCCTGCGCCCAGTAGATCAGGATCGGCTTGTCGTAGCGGGGCTCGCCGTTCAGCGTCGTGGTCAGCCAGTGGCCGGAGGCCAGCAGTTCGCTGGTGGCCTGGCTGAAGGCGCCTTCATCGAGATCGAACAGCGGCACCGCCCACAGGTTCGACCAGAAGCCGATCAGGATCGCGACGAACAGGAAGCTGATCTGCGCGCCATTCAGGCGGTCCTGCTCAAGCATCGCGCTGCAAGGCCTCTTCGCTGTCCAGCAGGTTCGGCGCTTGCGGATTGCGCAGCAGCCGCCAGTTGTCGTCGGCGCCGCCGGGCGCGCCGCTGGCCACCGTCAGCGGGCCTTCGGAGCGCTGGTAGAACACCCGCGACAGCATTTCGGCGATCAGGCCGGTGGTCAGGAACTGGATCGAGAACACCAGCAGCAGGATCGCGACCAGGAACAGGGGCCGGTTGCCGATCGACTCGCCGAGCACGAACTTGACCACGCCGAGCCAGCTCATCGCCGCGCCGCCGATGAAGCCGAGCGCCAAGCCGATCGAGCCGAAGAAGTGGCCGGGACGGGCGCGGAAGCGCAGGAAGAAAAACACCGTCAGCAGGTCGAGCACCACGCGGAAGGTGCGCGAGATGCCGTACTTGCTTTCACCGAACTGGCGCGCGGCATGGCCCACGGCCGTTTCGCCGATCCGCGTCGGGCTGGTGACCATCGCCGCCCAGACCGGAATGAAGCGGTGCATCTCGCCGTACAGCCGCACCTGCTTGATGACGCTGGCCTTGTAGACCTTCAGGCTGCAGCCGTAGTCGCGGATCTTCACGCCGGTGACCCGGGCGATCAGCTTGTTGGCGAGCTTCGACGGCAGCTTGCGGCTCATCCAGGCGTCCTGGCGATTGGCGCGGTAGCCGGTCAACAGATCCAGATCGCGGGCGAACATTTCCTCGACCATCCGCGGGATGTCGGCCGGATCATTCTGCAGATCGCCGTCGAGCGTGGCGATGACCTCGCCGCGGGCGGCATCGATGCCGGCCTGCATCGCCGTGGTCTGGCCGTTGTTGCGGGCGAAGCGGATCACCCGCACATGCGGACCGTACTTGGCGCCCTCGGCCAGCAGCCGCTTGCCGGTGTCGTCGAGGCTGCCGTCGTCGACGCAGATCAGCTCCCAGGGGCCGGGATAGCCGGCCAGGCCTTCATGGACCCGGGCCAGCATCGGGGCCACGTTGTCCTGCTCGCGGTACATCGGAATCACGATCGACAGGCTGTGCGCCATGGTTTTCGATGTGTTGCAGTGCGGGAGGGACGCGAATCTTAGCATCCGGCTCCGTATGGCCGACCGCCGCGCGCCTCAGTGGGCGGGGTGCAGCAATCGGTCGATCGACGCCGTCACCAGCGCCTCCAGTGCAGCCCTTGGCGTGCCGGCACGCGCCCGAACCGCCAGGCTGTGCAGGGTCGCCGCCGCCAGGGCGCCGAGGATGTCGACATCGGTATCCGCCGGCAGTTCACCGGCATCGACTGCCTGCCGGAAACGCGCCGCCAGCAGTGCGTCGATCAAGGCCAGCACCGTCTGCAGCGCCTGCCGGATCTCCGGCTCCTGCGGCGCCTCGACGGTTGCCGTGCAGATCACGAAGCAGCCGCGTGCTTCCGTGCTGCCGGACAGATAGACGCCAAGCGCGCCACCGTAGAAGCGTGTCAGCGCTTCGCGGATCGTCGGCGCCTCGTCGAGCGCTGATTTCACCGCCGCTTCCATCATCTGCCCGAAGCGGCCCAGCGCGTGCAGGTACAGATGCCGCTTGTCGCCGAAGGTGGCGTACAGGCTGGGCCGGTTCATGCCGGTGGCGGCGCTCAGGTCGTCGAGCGTGGTGCCGTTGTAGCCGCTGGTCCAGAAGGCGTCGAGGGCGCCGTCGAGCGCCGCGCCGGGGCTGATCCGGCGTGGGCGTCCCCGGTGGCGGCGCCCATCTGTTTTTGTACTGTCTTGCATTGAATTCACGGTTCCGGCTAATTTACTACAAGACAGTACAAAAATATCGGCATCGGGCCTCGCTCGCTGCCATACGACGTGCGACCGAGGAGACCCCGATGGACCTTTACTTTGCACCGCTGTCCTGTTCGCTGGCGACCCGCATCGCGTTATACGAAAGCGAGCAGACCGCCGGTTTTCATGAGGTCGTGTTGTCGACCAAGCGGACCAGAACTGGAGCGGACTACCGCGCCATCAATCCGAAAGGCCAAGTGCCAGCGCTGGTCTGCGACGATGGCGAGATCCTGACCGAAGGGGTCGCGATCCTGCAGTACGTCGCCGATCGCGCCCCGGCTTCCGGGCTGGCGCCGCCGGCCGGCGAGTTTGCCCGCTATCGCCTGCAGCAGTGGCTGAACTACATCGCTGCCGAGGTCCACAAGCAGGTCTTCTACACGCTGTTCAACCCGGCGGTGCCGATCGAGGCCAAGACCTTCGCCCGCGAGGTCGCATTGCCGATCCGTTTCGAGCATCTGTCGGGGCACCTGAAGGACCGCGCCTACCTGGTCGGCGATCGCTTCACCGTCGCCGATGCCTACCTGGTCACCGCGCTGAACTGGGCGGCCCCGGGCGGCGTGGACCTGAAGCGCTGGCCGGTGCTTGCCGACTGGCATGCGGTACAACTGCAACGCCCGGCGGTGGCGCGCGCCGTGGGCGAGGAACTGGCGCTGCGTGCCGCCGCCTGATCAACCCGGAGAAGCGCATGAAGATCGTTGCCCTGCTGTACCCGCAGATGACCCTGCTCGACCTGGTCGGCCCGATGCAGGTCTGGAGCTTTCTGCCCGGCGCCGAAGTCCAGTTCGTCTGGCGCGACAAAGGCCCGGTCGCGACCGATTGCGGACTGCCGGTGGTCGCTACCCATGACTTTTCCGATGCCGCCACCGACCCAGACGTGCTGTTCGTCGGCGGCGGTGCCTACGCCACGCTGGCACTGCTCGGCCAGCCGGACGTGCTGGCTTTCGTTGCGGCGCGCGGCGAGCGGGCCAAGTGGGTGACCAGCGTCTGCACCGGTTCGCTGATCCTCGGCGCGGCCGGCCTGCTGCACGGCTACCGGGCCGCCTGCCACTGGGGCGCCCGCGAGCAACTGACGAACTTCGGCGCGATTCCATCCGAAGAGCGGGTCTGCATCGACCGTAACCGCATGAGCGGCGGCGGCATCACCTCGGGCATCGACTTCGGCCTGACCGTGGCTGGCCAGTGGGCCGGCGCCGATACCGGCAGGACACTGGAGCTTATTATGGAGTACGCGCCGGCGCCGCCGTTCGGCACCGGGCGCCCGGAATTGGCCGATGCCGCGACCCGCGAGCGGGCCCATGCGCTGCTGGCTGCCGCGATGGCCGCGCCGGCCTGAGGTTGGGCCGGCGTCAGGATCAGCGCCGGGGCGTGGCCAGCCAGGCCAGCGCCCCGGCGATCAACGCCGTGGTCAGCACCAGCAGATGCAGGTTGACGGCAGCCGCCAGCAGCGGCCCGACGTCGGTCTGACCCGAAGCGGGCAGCAGCAGCGCCATCGCTCCGGCTTCGTAAGTGCCGAAGCCGCCGGGCGCATGCAGCGGCAGCACCGTCGACAGATCGCCACCGATGGCGCCGAGCGTGCCGGCCAGTGGCGACACCTGCGCCAGCAGGCCGAGCACGATGCCGAGCGCGGCCAGCTTCACGCCCCAGGCGGCCCAGGTCAGCGCCAGGTCCAGTGCCAGGGTGACCGGCCGGGTCGGCAGCCCGGCCAGCGCCTTGGCGATCAGCCCGGCGAGCGTGCCGCTGCGCGCGGCAAATCGCCGTTGCAGCGGTGCCCGCAGCGCGAACAGCAGCAGCGGTGAAAAGGCCGCCGCTGCGGCGCCTAGCCAGGCCAGTGTGCTGAGCCCGCGGATCGGCGACAGCAGGCCCGAAGCGGCGCAGGCGGCGGCGACCGTCGCCAGCACGTGCAGATCCAGCAGGCGCAGCCAGAACAGCGTGCCGGCTGCCTGCGCCAGGTCGATGCCGAACCAGCGCCGCATCAGCACCGGGAAGCTGACTTCGCCGGCCCGCGCCGGCAGCAGCAGGTTCAGCGCGTTGTTGACCAGGATCAGCCGCAGGCAGCTGAACCAGGCGCCGCGCGGGATCTGCGGCTCGGCCAGGTAGATGCGGCTGCCGCGCAGCGCATAGCTGGCGAGCATGCCGGAGATCGCCAGCAGCAGGGTTGACGGCGCGATCTGCGCCCACGGCGCCAGAAGCCGGCCCCAGCCCCAGAAGTGCTCGACTGCGTAACCGAATGCCGAGACGACGCCGAGATTCAGCGCCAGCCCGGCGGCACGGCGTGCCGCAGGCTTCAGGGCTGCACCGCCAGCCAGTCGGCGAAGCGCCGCAGCCCGGTCTCGAAATCGGTGGCCGGCTGGTAGCCAAGCTGGATCTGCGCGGCGTGGATGTCCGCCCAGGTCCGCCGCATCTCGCCCGGCTGCCAGGGCTGCCAGTCGATCTGGGCCTTGACGTTCAGCACCTGCTCCATCTGCCGGATCATTTCCAGCAGGCCGACGGTGCGGTTGTTGCCGAGGTTGAACACCGCGTACTTCGCCTTCGACGGATCGCTGGCGAAGGCCATCGCCGCACGCACGCCGGCGACGATATCGCCCCAGTAGGTGAAATCGCGCTCCGACGAGCCGTCGCCGTACACCGGAATGCTCTTGCCCGCCAGCATCAGCCGGGCGAACTTGTGGATCGCCAGGTCCGGCCGCTGGCGCTCGCCGAACACCGTGAAGAAGCGCAGGCCGACGAAGCGCAAGCCGAAAGTTTCGGCATAGACGTAGCCCATCTGCTCGTTGGCGAGCTTGGTCGAGGCATACGGATTGATCGGCGTCAGGCCCAGATCCGACTCGCTCCACGGCAGCCGCGGGCAGTTGCCGTACACGCTCGACGAGGAGCCGAACACGAACGGCTTGATGCCACGCGCCTGCGCGAAGCTCAGCAGGTTCTGGGTGCCGATGACGTTGGTCATCTGGTAGCCCAGCGGGTCGGTCAGCGAGTTGCGCACGCCAGCCTTGGCGGCCAGGTGGACGATCACCGAGTAATCGCCGGTCAGCAGCGCGTTCAGCTTGGCGCCGTCGCGGATGTCGACCTCGACCAGCCGGTAGCGCGGGTGGTCGAGCTGCGCGGCAATGTGGCGGCGCTTGACCGCTTCCGGGTAGTACGGATCGAAGTTGTCGATCACCGTTACCTGCCAGCCATCCGCCAGCAGGCCGTCGACCAGATGGCTGCCGATGAAGCCGGCGCCGCCGGTGACCAGCGCATGACCAGGAGCGAGCGGGGCGGGTAGCGGGGCAGTCACGGCGAGCACTCCGGGGACGGAGCGCGGAGTTTACGCGCTCGCCGCCGGCTGTCCGTCAGTCGACCGGCGATACCAGCGGCAGCGGCCGGCCGACCGCCACCACCTGGCGCGCCAGCCGCTCGATCGCCTCGAGGCCGTCACCGAGATAGTCCATCAGCGATTCCACCTTCGGCAGGCTGCGGCGGCAGGCCAGCACGCCGAAGTCGAGCGCGTCGGCGCGGCTGGACGCGGTGATGTTCAGCGCCATGCCGTCGACCAGCACCGACACCGGGAACATGCCTTCGACCGCGCAGCCCTGCCAGTACACCGGCACGCGCGGCCCCGGCACGTTGGAGATCACCAGGTTGAAGGCCAGATGGCCGCGCTGCGGTGCGAACAGCATGTTCAGCAGGCCCGGCGCCAGCTGCGCGGCGGCGTAGCCGAGGATCGCGCCCGGTTTCATCGACGCGAAGCGCGCCTTGCTGTGCTCCACCGAGGCCTTGATCGCCTGCAGCCGCTCGGCGGGATCGGCCAGATGGGTGCCGAGATTGGCGAGCAGGAAGCTGATCTGGTTGCCGACGTCGCTCTTGTCGCGGCGGGTCGACATCGGCACGCCGGCGATCAGCGGCGCGGTCGGCAGCGCGTGCCGGTCGGCCAGGTAGTGGCGCAGCGCGTGGCTGCACATCGCCAGCATCACGTCGTTGACGGTGCAGCCCAGCGTCCGGCCAGCGGCCTTGATCCGCGCCAGCGGATAGCTGCGGGCAAGGTAGCGGCGTGAGGCGCTGATCGGCTGGTTCAGCAGCGAAGCCGGCGCCGAGGTGCCGCCGAGTGCATCCGGATGGCCCTCGCGCCGCTCGCGCGCCGTGCGCCGCAGCTCGCGCCAGATCGCCGGCACGTTGTCGAACGCGCCGCCGAAGCGGTTGGCGAGCTTGACCACGCCATCGACCGGCGCCGCCAGCAGGTTGGCGGCGCGCACCCGCCGGCCAATCGGCGGCGAGGCCCACGGCGGCGGCAGGATGTCGCCGGCATCGACCGACATCGAGCGCAGGAACAGCCGCGTGCCGGCCACGCCGTCGGCAACCGCATGGTGAACCTTGGAATACAGCGCGACCTGGCCGCCTTCCAGCCCTTCGATGATGTAGGTGCGCCACAGCGGGTAGGCGCGGTCGAGATGGCTGGCGTGCATCCGCGACACCATCGCCAGCAGCTGGTTCATGGTGCCCGGCTGCGGCAGCGCCAGATGGATGACGTGCTGCTCGATGTCGAACTCCGGGTCCTCGACCCAGAAGCCCTTGCCGAGCCGGCTTTCCAGCCGCTGGTTGAACGGCGGCAGCGGTGTTGCATACGAGCGCAGGCGGGCCACCAGTTGGCGCACGAAATCGGCTGGCGCGTCGGCCGGCGGCCGCAGCAGCGTCAGGTAGGCGACGTGCAGCGGCTGGTTGCGCCGCTCCAGATGGATGAAGCCGAGGTCCAGCGCGGTCAGACGTTTCATTCAACTCGCTCCTGTCGTGAGCGTGGGCCGATCGTCAGCGATCGACGCGCACGCAACGGTTCATTGCCGAGGCTTCCATGCACGTTACCTGCCGGCGATGACGGCAACGCGGCAGCGGCCGGCCGGTGTAGCGGCGGCCGCAGCGCGTACGATGCGCCGCTCCGCCACCTGCCACCGCCACGCCGATGACCGACGACCTGCCGCCGCTACCGAACCTGCCGACCGGCCGCTACCGCCACTACAAGGGCGGCGAGTACGAGGTGATTGGCGTGGCCCGGCACAGCGAGACGCTGGAAGCGCTGGTCGTCTACCGGCCGCTGTATAACCAGACCGGTCTTTGGCTGCGTCCGTTCCCGATGTTCGTCGAAAACATCGTCCACGACGGGCGCAGCCAGCCGCGCTTCGCCCGTCTGCCGGACTGAGCGCGAGCGGCCGCGATCAGGCGCGGCTGGTGCGCTTGGCCATCATCTTGGCCATCTGCCGGCGCATCGCGGCGGCATAGACCGCGAACGGCACGGCGCGCTTGAACAGCCAGATGCGGCGTTCCTTGACGTGGGTCAGCACGTGGAAATCGCCGCGTGCCACCGCCGCCTTGACGGCGGCAGCGATCTGATCGGCGCCGATCGCCGACTTGTTGATCAGCTTGGCGGTCAGCCTCGCCATGTCGGCGTTGGCGGTGCGCACCGATTCCGCCAGATTGGTGCGGAAGAACGCCGGGCAGACCACGCTGACCTGGATGCCGTGCGGATGCAGCTCGGCCTGCAGGGTTTCGCTGAGCGCGACCACGGCCGCCTTGGTCGCGTTGTAGGCCGACATCATCGGCGGATGGATCAGGCCGGCCATCGAGGCGATGTTTACCAGATGGCCGCTGCGCTGCGCCTTCAGCATCGGCACGAAGGCCTTGCAGCCGCGCACCACGCCGAGCAGGTTGATGTCGATCATCCACTGCCAGTCGGCGATCGGCATCTCGTCGATGCCGCCGGCGTCGGCGACGCCGGCATTGTTGAACACCAGGTCGACACCGCCCCAGTTGGCCTGCAGCCATGCTGCCGCCGCTTCCAGATCGGCCTCGACCGTGACATTGCAGCTGAGCGCATGGGCGTCGGCACCGAGTGCCTTCAATGCGCTCAGGGTTTCGGCGCAGCGGTCGAGATGGATGTCGCCGATGCACACCCGCGCGCCATCGCGGGCATAGGCTTCGGCCAGCGCGCGGCCGAGGCCGGAGGCGCCGCCAGTGATGAAGACGCGCTGGCTCATGCCTGATGCTCTTTCAGCTTGGCCAGCCGGCTGCCGTACTTGGCCAGCTCGACCTTGGCGATCATGCCGCGATGGACCTCGTCCGGGCCGTCGGCCAGGCGCAGCACGCGGGCCTGCGCGTAGAGCATCGGCAGCACGGTGTCGTAGGACACGCCGGCGCCACCGTGAATCTGAATCGCCGCGTCGACGACCTGCTGCAGCACGTTCGGCGCCACCACCTTGATCGCCGAGATCTCGGTCAGTGCGGCGAGCGCGCCGACCTTGTCGATCTTCCAGGCCGCGTACAAGGTCAGCAGGCGGGCCTGGTCGATGGCGATGCGCAGGTCGGCGATCCGCTCACGGTTGCCGCCGAGATTGATCAGCGGCTTGCCGAAGGCCACGCGGTCCAGCCCGCGTTCGATCAACAGCTGCAGCGCCCGTTCGGATGCCCCGAGGCAGCGCATGCAGTGATGGATGCGGCCCGGGCCCAGGCGGCCCTGGGCGATCTCGAAGCCCTTGCCGACACCCTTGATGATCGCCGACACCGGCAGCCGCACGTTGTCGAAATGCACTTCGCCGTGGCCGGCCGGCGGGTCGTACTCGCCGAACACGGGCAGCATCCGCTTGATCGTGATGCCCGGCGTGTCGAGCGGCACCAGCACCATCGAATGCTGGCTGTGGCGCGCCGAATCCGGCTGCGACAGGCCCATGAAGATCACCACCTTGCAGTTCGGATGGCCGATGCCGGACGACCACCACTTCTTGCCGTTCAGCACCACCTCATTGCCTTCGACGATCGCCGTGGCGCGCATGTTGGTGGCATCTGACGAAGCGACATCCGGCTCGGTCATGCAGAACGCCGAGCGGATTTCGCCGGCGAGCAGCGGTTTCAGCCAGCGCTCCTTCTGCTCGTCGCTGCCGTACTTGTAGAGCACTTCCATGTTGCCGGTGTCCGGCGCGGAGCAGTTGAAGACCTCCGGCCCGAGGAAGCTCTTGCCCATCTCCTCGGCGAGCACGGCGTACTCGACATGGTTCAGGCCGGCGCCCAGTTCCTCGTCCGGCAGGAACAGGTTCCACAGGCCCTGGGCCTTCGCTTCGGCCTTGAGCTGCTCGAACGCAGGGCTGATCGTCCACTGCGTCCAGTCACCGCCCACTTTCCGCTCGGCGATCTCGCGCAGATGGGTTTCCTCGACCGGCAATACGCGGTCCTTGATGAAGGCGCGGATGCGCCGGAGATAGTCCTGCGCGCGCGGGCTGGGGGCGAAATCCATGGGGGGCTCCGGTTGAATGGCCGACACGATAGCGCCTTGGACGCGGTATGGCGGCTTACCCGGGGTGCGCCCGCAGGCAGCGGGGCACCGGCCTGCCGGCGCCGCACATCAACGCCGCATCGTTGGGGCCGCCGTCATTTCATGCGAGGCTTCCGCCGGTCACCCGGACGAGAGTGGGCATGAGCGAAGCACCCCGCGAAAACCTGCTGGCCACCCGCCGTTTCAGCCCGTTCTTCTGGACCCAGACGCTCGGCGCGTTCAACGACAACGTGTTCAAGAACGCGCTGGTGATCCTGGTCAGCTTCGGCATCGCCGGGCTGTCGCAGGACGACATCAACCTGTACGTGAACCTGGCCGCCGGGCTGTTCATCCTGCCGTTCTTCCTGTTCTCGGCCACCGCCGGCCAGCTGGCCGAGAAGTACGAGAAGTCGCGGCTGATCCGCTGGATCAAGCTCGCGGAGATCGGAATCATGGCGCTCGGCGTCATCGGCCTGTACCTCGGCCAGGTGCCGTTCCTGCTGGCGGTGCTGTTCCTGCTTGGCGCCCAGGCGACGATCTTCGGGCCGGTGAAGTACGCGATCCTGCCGCAGGCGCTGGCGCCGTCGGAGCTGATCACCGGCAACGCCTGGGTGGAGGCCGCCACCTTCCTGGCGATCCTGCTCGGCACCTTGCTGGGCGGCTGGCTGATCGCGCAGGCCTTCGGCATCGCCGCCGTCAGCGCGGTGATCGTCGCGGTCGCCGTCCTCGGCTACCTGAGCGCGCGGGCGATACCGCTGGCGCCGGCGGCAGCGCCGACGCTGGCGATCAACTGGAACGCGTTCACCGAAACCGCACGCAACCTGGCGTTCATGCGCGGCAACCGCACGGTGTTCCTGTCGGTGCTCGGCATCTCCTGGTTCTGGTTCTATGGCGCCACTTTTCTGGCCCAGTTGCCGAACTGGGTGAAGCTGAACCTGGGCGGCAACGAGCAGGTGGTGACGTGCCTGCTGACGGTGTTCTCGCTCGGCGTCGGCCTCGGTTCGCTGCTTTGCGAACGGCTGTCCGGCCACAAGGTCGAGGTCGGCCTGGTGCCGCTTGGCTCGATCGGCCTGAGCCTGTTCGGCGCCGACATCTATTTCGCCGCGCCCGGCGATGCCGCCGCCACCGGCCTCGGCGCGGCCGCCTGGCTGGCGCAGGCCGGCAGCCATCGGCTGCTGCTGGATCTGGCGCTGATCGGCGTCAGCGGCGGCCTGTTCATCGTGCCGCTGTACGCGCTGATCCAGACCCGATCGGAGGCCTCGCACCGCAGCCGGATCATCGCCGGCAACAACATCCTGAATGCCGCGTTCATGGTCGCCTCGGCGGTGCTGGCGATCGTGCTGCTGAAGGCGGGGCTGAACATCCCGCAGCTGTTCCTGGCGGCCGCGATCCTCAATGCCGGCGTGGCGGTGTTCATCTACACCCTGGTGCCGGAATTCCTGATGCGCTTCCTGGCCTGGATGCTGATCCGGGTGCTGTACCGCATCCGCGTGTCGGGGCTCGAGCAGCACATTCCAGAGGAAGGCGCGGCGATCGTCGTCTGCAACCACGTCAGCTATGTCGATGCGCTGATCGTCGGCGGCAGCGTGCGCCGGCCGCTGCGCTTCGTGATGGATCACCGGATCTTCCGGATTCCCGGCCTGAACTTCCTGTTCCGCACCGCGCGGGCGATTCCGATCGCGCCAGCGAAGGAAGACCCGGCGATGCTCGAAGCCGCCTACGCCGAGATCGACCGGGCGCTGAAGAACGGCGAGATCATCGGTCTGTTCCCGGAGGGCGCGCTGACCCGCGATGGCGAAATCCAGCCGTTCAAGCCGGGCATCGAAAAGATCCTCGCCGCCACCCCGGTGCCGGTGATCCCGCTGGCGTTGCGCGGCCTGTGGGGCAGCATGTGGTCGCGGATCGATTCGCGCCTGCACCGTGCGCGGCTGCCGCGCCGCTTCCGGGCCGAGATCGAGCTGCTGGCCGATGCGCCGATCGCCCCAGCCGGGCTGACCGCCGCCGCGCTGGAAGCGAAAGTCCGCAGCCTGCGAGGCGATCGCGCCTGAGCGGCGCGCGAACCGCTGGCGGTGTCGCGGGGTCGAAGCGGGCATGACCGTTCCATCCTGCCGTTGCCCGCTGCTGCCGGCGCTGCTGCTGATGCTGGCCTCGGCGGCCGAAGGCCAGCCGCTGCGGCCGGGCGGCGATGCGGCAGCACCGGCCGTCCCGGCTGCCGATCGCGGCATCTACCGCTGCCGGGCGCTCGATGGCTCGGCGCTGTTCCAGGACCGGCCCTGCCACCTGAACGCCGGCACCCTGGAGGCTCGCGAAGGTGGAGCCGGCGAGCGCCTTGACGACCTGGCCGCGCCGCCGGCTGAAGATGGCGCGGTGGCTGCGGCCCGCTACCGGCGCTATCTCGAACAGCTGGCGGCGGAGCGCCGGATTGCCGCCGATGCCGATCTTGCTCGGGCGGAGCGCCTGAAGGCCGAAGCGGCGCTGGAGGCGGCGCGCTCGCCGCCGGCTGCCGAGGCGGGCGGCGCCGTCGAAAGCGAGCGCTGGCTGCCGCTGTACCTGCCGCGTTTCGGCCGGCCGATCCATCGGCCGCCGGTGATTGCACCGCCGCCACCGGCGCCGCCATCAGGGCCTCGACCGACCCGGCCGCCGCCGCGCGAACCGCGCGACGTGCGCGCGGAAACTCTCGATACCCGGCGCTGACTCAGTTCGCCGGCCAGCGCTGCGGCACGCGCTTGACGGTGCCCAGGTCGTAGCCCATCGCCGCGATGCGGGCCAGGTGGAGGTCGTAGTCTGCCTGGCTCATGTCCGGCTTGCGGGCCAGCAGCCAGACCAGATCGCGCTTGCTGCGGGCGATGACCACGGTCGAATAGTCGGCGGCCAAGTCGGTGATCAGGTACTCGCCCTTGAACGGCCAGATGAACTGCATGCCCCATTCGGCGTTGTTCGTGCCGGGCACCACGTAGCCCTTCGGCTGGTACTGCTTCGGCTTGCCGTCGAAGCCGCCGTCGCGGAACGTGAAGGTGGTGGCGATGGTGCCGTCGTCGTTGAGCCGGTACGACTCGATCTGGTTGTAGCCGTCCTTGTCGATAAAGGTCGGCGTGTAGGCGATCACGTACCAGTCGCCCATGAAGCGCGGCAGGTCGACCTGCGCGGCGCGCTCGATCGGCGGCAGTTTCGGGGCCGCCGCGCAGGCGGTCAGGACAATGGCGAGCAACGCCGGAGACAGTCGAAGCAATCGGTTCATGGTGGGCCTGAAGGTGACAAGGGAGTGCCGTTCAGACCACGGCCGGCGTGCGGCGTTCGCGACTGATCAGAGTCCGAAAGCCAGCGGCAGCAGCGCCTGCGCCGTGGTGCTGCGCACCCGCAGGCCATCGCGGCTGAGCATCAGCACCTCGATGTCGTGGCCGCAGATCGCCACCGCTTCGGCCAGCACCTGCCGGCAGCGGCCGCAGGGGGCGATGAATTCGCCGGTCACCGCCGCCGCCAGTTCGCCTTCGGCGGCGATCGCGATCGCCACCACCTCGTGCAGCCGGCCGGCGGCGCTGGCGGCGGCGATCGCCACGGTCTCCGCGCACAAGCTCAAGCCGTAGGAGACGTTCTCGAAATTGGCGCCGCTGTGCTGGCTGCCGTCGGCGAACAGCAGTGCGGCGCCGACCCGGAAGCGGGAGTACGGCGCATGGGCGCTGCCGGTAGCGGCCAGGGCGGCGTCGACCAGCGCGCGCAGCGGCGGCGCCAGTTCGGCCCGAGGCTGGATGCGGACGAGCGGCGTCACAGCGCCTCGTCCGGCTGCTTGGCGCGCAGGAACACCAGCGCGATCACCGCGTGGATCGGCAGCAGCAGATAGATCCAGTGCAGGTTCTGCTGCCGGAGGCCAGGAAGCTCGCGGACCAGCAGCGACAGCAGCGCCAGCACGGCGATCGCCAGCGCCAGCCGCCGGATGCGCAGCGTCGGCCGCCAGCGCAGCCGCAGATAGCCGGCCAGCGCCGGGATCAGCAGCAGGCACAGCGGGTTGACCAGCAGCAGGTTCTCGTTGCGCCAGCCGGCCCAGTGCGCGCTGAACGCCCACAGCGCGACCAGGATCAGCCCGGCCAGGCCGCAGGCCAGCGCGATGCCGGTGGTGATCAGAACGAACACGGCGCGGGCGCCGCCGACCGCGCGGAACCGGGCGAGCCCGAGCAGGATCGCCGCCATCGTGATGCCGGCGAGCAGGAACTGCAGGCGCAGGTCCGGGGCGCGGTCCGGGGTGTCGCCGTGGCCGCCGGGCAGCAGCCGCGCTTCATGGCTGACCAGCGGCAGGCTGCGGCCACCGGCATCGGTGACGGTGGCGCTGCGCAGCGCCTGCATCAAGGTCAGCGGCGCGAAGCTCTGCTGCCAGACGCTGATCGGCCGGTCGGCGATCGGACCCAGCGCCAGGTCCATGCCGGCCATCAGCAGCGCATCGGGTGCGATCAGCCGGGTGGCCTCCTTGCGGAAGCTCAGCGGGCTCGGTCGGGCTTCGAGCTGCGGCTTGAGCTGCCCGTCCATCGCGTAGTCGAGCGCGTCGCGGACCCGGGTCGAGCAGTTCGACAGGAAGTAGTCGTAGCGGTAGTCGGCGTTCTCCGGCTGCACGTTCCAGGCCAGGAAATCACGCAGCCGGCCGACCTGGCGCGGGTCGAGATTGAGCCGCTGCTCCAGTGCCCAGCGATGCTCGGCCCGGTAGTGCAGCAGGTCGTTGTCGAGCGTGTTCGGCACCACCCGGTAGGTCATGTGACCGCGGGCGAAGTTCAGGAAGAAGCCGGGCGCGGCGAAATCGAAGATGCCGTAGTTGAAGCTGATCGCCCGGCCGCTGGCGGCTTCGCGCAACACCAGCGCGTTGTGGCCGAAGCGCTGCCAGTACAGCGTGCCGGGCTGGAAGGTGACGATGCTGGCGCTCAGCTCCGGCGCTGGTTGGCCACTGGGCACGAAGGGTTCGGCCCGCGCCGGCTGCGCGGCGGCCAGCAGCCAGGCCAGCATCAGCGTCAGCAGGGCACGCATCGGAAGCATCGGCCGCAGCAGCGCGCGCGACATCAGGTCTGCGACAGCATGACCTGCAGCAGGTGCACGCGGCGGCTGTCGGCGCGCTGCACGTTGAACTGGAAGCGATCAATCTGGATGCTTTCGCCACGGCGCGGCATGTGCCCCAGCTCGTGCATCACCAGCCCGCCGACGGTGTCGAAATCGGCGTCGGAGAATGTCGCGCCGAAGTACTGGTTGAACTCGTCGATCGGCGTCAGGCCCTGCACCAGATAACGGCGGTCGTCCTGCTTGAGGATCTGCGCGCTTTCCGATTCGTCGTGCTCGTCGTCGATCTCGCCGACGATCTGCTCCAGCACGTCTTCGATAGTCACCAGGCCGGCGACGCCGCCGTACTCGTCGGCGACCAGCGCCATGTGGTTGCGGCTCTTGCGGAAGTCCTTCAGCAGCACGTTGACGCGCTTGGACTCCGGCACGAAGGCAGCCGGCCGCAGCCAGCGGGCGATGTCGAAATCCGGCGCTTCGCTGGAGGTGAAGCGCAGCAGGTCCTTGGCCAGCAGGATGCCGACGATCTCGTCGCGCGAATCGCCGATCACCGGGTAGCGTGAGTGGCCGGATTCCACGACCGAGGCCAGCAGCTGCTCCAGTGGCCAGTCGCGCTCGACCACCACCATCTGTGCACGCGGCACCATGATGTCGCGCACCTGCAGCTGGCCGGTCTCGAACACGCCGCGGATCATCGACGCGGCGTCGGCATCGACGAGGCCGGATTCATGGGCGCCGTCGAGCAGTTCGTTGAGGTCTTCGCGGGTCCGGGGACCGCCGGCCAGCCGCTGCGTCAATCGCCGCCACCAGCTGGCCGGGCCGTTGTCGCTGTCGCGTTCGGAGTGGGAACTGCCTGAGCCGTCGTTCATGAATCGGGTCGGTACCAAGAAACATGCCGTGACCGGTGGAAAAGCGGTCCGGCGTCGAGTGTCGCAGCGCCCGCATGCACGGTGCGGCGGGGAAGCGATCGATTTTTCTGGAGTCTAGCGCACTCGCTTTGCGCTTCCGTGGCCGCCGCAGCTGCGGCCGGCGGTGATCAGTACGGGTCGGGGAAGCCCAGCCCGGCGAGGATCGCCCGCTCCTCGGCTTCCATCGCTTCCGCTTCGGTCTCGTCGATATGGTCGCGGCCGAGCAGGTGCAACACCCCGTGGACCACCATGTGCGCCCAGTGCGCACGCAGTTCCTTGCCCTGTTCGTCGGCCTCGCGCATCACCACTGGCGCGCAGATCGCCAGGTCGCCGAGCGGCGGGCCGTCTTCGGTTTCCTCGAAGCCTTCGCTGTCGTACGGGAACGACAGCACATTGGTCGGATAGTCCTTGCCGCGGTAGCGGCCGTTGAGCGCCGCGCTTTCCGCTTCATCGACGATGCGGATCGTCAGCTCGCCGTGGGTGTGGCCGAGCGCAGCCAGCGCCCACTGGCGCAGCGCGGCCGGCGCCGGCACACCGGCCGGCGGCACCCGCCGCTGGATGGTGATGTTGTGACTGACGCTCATCGGAAGCCGGGCGCGAGCTTTTCGCTGGCCTCGTAGGTCTCGTAGGCGCGGACGATGCGCTGCACCAGCGGATGGCGCACGACGTCGGTGGAGCCGAACTGCGTGAAGCCGATCTCCGGTACGCCGCGCAGCACGTTCATCGCATGGATGAGACCGGAGCCGACATGCTTCGGTAGATCGATCTGGGTGACGTCGCCGGTGACCACGGCCACCGAGCCGAAGCCGATGCGGGTCAGGAACATCTTCATCTGCTCGACCGTGGTGTTCTGCGCCTCGTCGAGAATCACGAAGGCCTCGTTCAAGGTACGGCCGCGCATGAAGGCCAGCGGGGCGACTTCGATGACGCTGCGCTCGATCAGCCGAGCCACCTTCTCGAAGCCGAGCATCTCGTACAGCGCGTCGTACAGCGGCCGGAGATACGGGTCGATCTTCTGGGCCATGTCGCCGGGCAGGAAGCCGAGCTTCTCGCCGGCCTCGACCGCCGGCCGCACCAGCACCAGCTTGCGCACCCGGTCGCGTTCCAGCGCTTCGACGGCACTGGCCACCGCCAGATAGGTCTTGCCGGTGCCGGCCGGGCCGATGCCGAAGCTGAGCACGTTGGCGGCGATGTCGGCGAGATAGGCCTTCTGCAGCGGCGAACGGCCACGCACCACGCCGCGCTTGGTGCGGATCACCACGTCGTCGCCGTCACGGCCGCCGGGCACAGCGGCGAGCCTGGCGCGCGGCGCGAACTCGTGCAGCGCCATGTGCACGTGCTCGGCGTCGATCGCCAGATCCTCGGCCTGCTCGTACAGCGCGCGCAGCGCGGCTTCGCCGGCTTCCGCCTCGTCGACCGGGCCGATCACCACGTAGCGGTTGCCTCGGTTGCGGATCTCGATGCCGAGGCCTACTTCGAGCGCCCGCAGATGGGCGTCGAAGCTGCCGTTGAGATTGGCGATGCGGTGTGCATCGTCCGGGGTCAGCAGGAAATCACGGCGGGAGATCGCGACCGGATCGGCGCTCATCGGCGGGGTGGGGCTGGTGGTCACAAGACGGGGTCGAGAGTCAGCACTTCGCCTTGCAGCGAATTGGTCAGGCGGGAGGTGACGCGGACATCGACGAACTGGCCGGCGAGTCGTTCAGCACCTGCGAAATTGATCGAGCGGTTGCACGGCGTCTTGCCGGTCAGCTGGCCGTTGCCCTTGCGCGACGGACCGGTGACCAGCACCGACTGCACCGAGCCGATCAGGCCATCGGCGTACTGGTCGCCGAATTCGCGGATCCGCGCCTGCACCCGTTCAAGCCGCGCCTGCTTGACCTCGGCCGGCACGCCATCGCGCAGGTTCGCCGCCGGCGTGCCGGGGCGAGGGCTGTAGATGAACGAGTAGGCGGCGTCGAAGCGGGCGGCCTCGATCAGCGCCATGGTCTGCTCGAAGTCCTCGTCGGTTTCCGACGGAAAGCCGACGATGATGTCGGTCGACAGGCTGATCTGCGGCCGGTAGTGGCGCAGCCGGGCGATCTTGGCGAGGTAGTCCGCCTGCGTGTAGCCGCGCTTCATCATCGCCAGGATGCGGTCGGAACCGCTCTGCACCGGCAGGTGCAGCTGGTTGTCGAGCTTGGGTATTGCCGCGAAGGCGTCGATCAGGCCCTCGTTGAAATGCGCCGGATGCGAGGTCGTGTAGCGCAGCCGGCCCAGGCCCTCGAAGCGGGCGAGGATGTGTAGCAGCAGCGCCAGATCGCAGATCGAGCCGTCAGCCATGCGGCCGGCATAGGCGTTGACGTTCTGGCCGAGCAGGGTGATTTCGCGGACGCCCTGGGCCAGCAGTGCATCGACTTCGGCCAGCACGTCATCGAGCGGACGGCTGATTTCCTCGCCGCGCGTATACGGCACGATGCAGAAGGTGCAGTACTTCGAGCAGCCTTCCATGATCGACACGAAGGCGGTCACGCCCTCGGCGCGCGGCTCGGGCAGGCGGTCGAACTTCTCGATTTCCGGGAAGCGCACGTCGATCGCCGGGCGCTGGGTGGCACGGGTCTGGTCGATCAGTTCGGGCAGGCGGTGCAGGGTCTGCGGGCCGAAGACCAGATCGACGGCCATTGCGCGCTTGGCGATCGCTTCGCCTTCCTGGCTGGCGACACAGCCACCGACGCCGACCAGCCGACCCGGTTTCGCGGCCTTCCAGGCTTTCAGCCGGCCGAGATCGGAGAACACCTTTTCCGAAGCTTTCTCGCGCACCGAGCAAGTGTTGAGCAGGACCAGATCGGCGTCGTCGATGTCCGCAGTCTGCTCGTAGCCACGCGCGGCTTTCAGCACGTCGACCATCTTCGACGAGTCGTACTCGTTCATCTGGCAGCCGAAGGTCTTGATGAACACCTTGGCGGGCGCGGGCTTGGCGGGCGGCTCGGACATGCGGGGCGGATCGGGAAAGGCGCGAAGTATAGCGGACGGGTTGCCGGTGTCCGCGCCACGGCCGGACTCTGTCCGCAGCCTGTCCGCGGACAGCTTCATCGCTGCAAGCCCTTGTCAAGACGAAAAAATTTCTGCGACCTGTTTAATCCGGATGGCGTCGTCGCTGCATCTCAGCAGTGCCGGAAACAGAACCGTTGCCCGCCTGCCGGCGGCACAGCACCGGCCCCACCACCTGATCTGCACGAGAGGACGACCATGAAGAACAAGAACGCCAACCGCCGCCATGACGCCAGCGAAAGCCGCAGCCTGACCCTGGTGGCCGCGGCAATGGCCGCCGTCGCCTTGCACCTGTCGTTCGCCGTGGCCCTGATCAAGACCGGCACGGCTGGCGAGCGCCTGCATGCGCTGCGTGCGGTGGAGGCGAGTCGCGTGGTCGCCGATCTCGGCAGCCTGCCGATGATCACCGTCGTCGGCCGTCGCGCGGGCTGAATGCGGCGGGCTTGCGCAGGGCACAAAAAACCCCGCAGCGGTCGCCCGGTGCGGGGTCTTCGACGCTGGCCGCGCTAGCGCGGCCAGCGATCAGGTGCTGCTCAGCCTTCGACGGCCGGTTCTTCGGCCGGCGTTTCTTCCGGAGCAGCGGCTTCTTCAGCCGGCGCCTCAGCAGCCGACGATTCAGCGGCCGGGGCTTCTTCGGCGGCCGGCGCAGCGTCTGCCGGCGGCGCGGCTTCTTCAGCAGCCGGAGCGGCTTCTTCCGCCGGGGCGGCTTCTGCCGGAGCCGCTTCAGCCGGCGCAGCTTCCTCAGCCGGCGCGGCTTCCGCAGGTGCAGCTTCTGCCGGTGCCGCTTCCGAGGCCGGCACTTCGTTGGCCGGGGCTGCCGTCACGCCGGGGCCGGCCGATTCGGTGATCTTCAGCTCGACGCGGCGGTTCAGTTCGCGGCCTTCATCGGTCGCGTTGTCCGCCACCGGCTGCGATTCGCCGAAGCCCTTGCTGGTCATCCGGCCGGCGTCGACGCCGCGGCTGACGAGGTAGGCCATCACCGAGGCGGCGCGGGCATCCGACAGCTTCAGATTGTAGGCATCGCTGCCCTTCGAGTCGGTGTGACCATCGACTTCGACCTTGATGTCCGGACGGGCCAGCAGCGCGTCGGCAACCGGGTCGAGCAGGGACTTGGCGTTGACCGTCAGCTTCGACTTGTCGAACTCGAAGTTCACGCCACGCAGCACCAGCGTGTCGCCTTCCTTGCAGCCTTCGAGGCTGATCGGCTGGCCCGGAACCGGCGGTTCGCAGGGCTTCTCGGCCGGCGCGGCTGCCGGCTCTTCGACCGGTGCGGCTTCTGCGACCGGCACCACGGCCACCGGCTCGCTCGGGGCTTCAACCGCCGGGCCGGCACGGCCGCCGAGCGGAATGCGGAAGCCGAGGCCAATCACCAGATCCTGGAAATACTGATCCGGGCCGGAGTCGATGCCGAGCTGGTTGCGGCCATGCGCGTCATGGCGATACAGCGCTTCGAGGCGCATCGACAGGCCGGGGCCGAACGGGCCGAGCGCGTTCTTCGAGATCACGAAGTTGTAGCCGAGGCCGGCGTCGAACAGCGTCGAGGTGTAATCGGCGATCGGACCCTGCGCGTCCTTGCCCTGACCGCGCGACACGGCCAGACGCACGTAGGCGCCGCCGAAGATCGGGTTGGTCGGGAACGGGAAGATGTTGGCGCCCGCGCCGGCACCGTAGAGCTTGAAGTCCTTTCCAGCACCGCCGTTCGGCAGGTTGCTGTAGTGGCCGAAGATTTCGAGGTCGAGGTTGGCGGTGACCTTTTTGCCGATGGCGATGCTGCCGCCGGGGCCGTTGTCGCCCTGCGTCGACCGGCCATTGTCGAAGATCGTGTAGGTGCCCATCGGCGAGACGTAGAACCGACGGTCCTCGTCCTGCGCATGTGCGGTGGTCACCAGGCCCGAGCCGAGGGCCAGAAGCATCAGCCCCTGCGGCCGGATGCGGAAGTTCTTCATCAGTTTCCCCTGCGCTTTTGTTCGTGTGGTACTGCGGGTGGAATGCTCGGGTGATCCCGGCCGAACGATATGGTACCCGTCGACTCGGATTTTTATCACGATGCCGACAGCAGCGACAACCGATGTTCATCCCTCATTGGGCCGCGACTATACTGCGCGCCCGAACAAATCCCCAGTGCCGTGGAAATCAACCCGATCAAGAGCGAGATCACAGCCCTGCAGGCGCGTTTCGACGCCCTGCGGGGCTATCTTTGACTACGATGTGAAATGCGAGCGCCTTGACGAAGTCGTCAAGGAACTCGAGCAGAACGACGTCTGGGACAATCCGGAACGCGCGCAGGCCCTGGGCCGCGAGCGCGCGATGCTCGAAGGCATAACCCAGCCGCTGAACAAGGTTCGCGCCGGGCTTGCCGATGCGCTCGAGCTGCTGCTGATGGCCGCCGAGGAAGGCGACGAAGCTTCCGTCGCCTCGATTGCCCGCGAAGTCGACGGCTTCCGGGCGATCGCCGAGGACATGGAATTCAAGCGGATGTTTGCCGGCGAGGCCGACGCCAACAACTGCTTCCTCGACATCCAGGCCGGTGCCGGCGGTACCGAGGCGCAAGACTGGGCCTCGATGCTGCTGCGCATGTACACGCGCTGGGCCGAAGGCAAGGGTTTCAAGGTCGAGCTGCTGGAACTCAGCGACGGCGATGTCGCCGGCATCAAGTCGGCGGCGCTGCAGATTGAGGGCGAGTACGCCTATGGCTGGCTGCGCACCGAGACCGGCGTGCACCGGCTGGTCCGCAAGTCGCCGTTCGATTCCGGTAACCGTCGCCACACCAGCTTCGCCGGCGTTTACGTGTCGCCGGAGATCGACGACAAGATCGAGATCGACATCAACCCGGCGGACCTGAAGGTCGACACCTTCCGTTCCTCTGGCGCTGGCGGTCAGCACGTCAACAAGACCGAGTCGGCGATCCGCATCACCCACGTGCCGTCCGGCATCGTCGTCGCCTGCCAGACCCAGCGCAGCCAGCACAAGAATCGCGACGCGGCGATGAAGATGCTGCGCTCGCGCCTGTTCGAGCAGGAAATGCAGAAGCGCAATGCCGAGAAGCAGCGCATCGAGGACTCCAAGAGCGACATCGAGTGGGGCCACCAGATCCGCTCGTACGTGCTCGACCAGTCGCGCATCAAGGACCTGCGCACCGGCGTGGAAATCGCCGATACCCAGAAAGTGCTCGACGGCCATCTCGATCCCTACATCGAAGCGAGCCTGAAGTCGGGGTTGTGACGCCCGCAAGTCGTTCTCACGCCGAGAACGCGGAAACGCCGGGAACCATCAATGGCAACTCGAGACGGCCCCCTGAGTTGCGCACTGCTTTTCTCGGCCTACCTGCGTTGCCTGCCTGAGTCATCACGTTTTTCGCTGTCGAGTTTCAAGCCATGACCGACGAACAGAAGCCGCAGGACGAAAACCCCACGACCGGTCCCGACCGGTCGGAAGAAAACCATGTCATCGGCACCCGGCGCGAAAAGCTCGACCGCTTGCGCGCGGCCGGCCAGGCGTTCCCGAACACCTGGCGGCGCGATACCTTGGCCGAGGCGCTGCACGCCCGCTACGGCGCGCTTGAAACCAGCGAAGCCGTCGAGGCCGCCAGCGGTCGCCATCTGCTGGCCGGCCGCCTGATCGCCAAGCGCGTGATGGGCAAGGCCAGCTTCGCGCAGATCCAAGACATGTCCGGCCGCATCCAGACCTTCGTGCAGAACGAGGCGGTCGGCCTCGATCGCTACGCCGAGTTCAAGACCTGGGATGTCGGCGACATCATCGGCGTGGCCGGCACGATGTTCCGCACCAAGACCGGCGAACTGTCGGTGAAGGCCACGCAGATCGAACTGCTGGTCAAGACCGTGCGGCCGCTGCCGGAGAAGTGGGCTGGCCTGACCGACACCGAAATCCGCTATCGCCAGCGTTATGTCGACCTGATCGTCAACCCGGACGTGCGCCGCACGTTCCAGATTCGCGCTGGCACTGTGCGCGCGATCCGGCAGACGCTGGACGGTCTCGGCTTCGTCGAAGTCGAGACGCCGATGCTGCAGCCGCTGGCCGGCGGCGCCACCGCGAGACCGTTCGTGACCCATCACAACGCGCTTGATCGCGACCTGTTCCTGCGCATCGCGCCGGAGCTGTACCTGAAGCGGCTGGTGGTCGGCGGCTTCGAGCGGGTCTACGAGATCAACCGCAATTTCCGCAACGAGGGCCTGAGCACCCGCCACAACCCCGAGTTCACGATGCTCGAGTTCTATCAGGCCTATGCCGATTACCTCGAAGCGATGGACCTAGTCGAAACGCTGATCCGCAACGCCGCGCTGGCCACGCTCGGCACCACGAAGCTCACCTACCAGGACGTCGCGTTCGACCTCGCCGAGCCGTTCCGGCGCGTGTCGATGAAGGATGCGGTGGCCGAGCGCAACCCGACGCTGGATGCTGCACGCCTGTTCAATCGTGACTACCTCGCCGACGCTTGCAAGGCGCTGCACATCCCAGTCAAGCCCGAGTACGGCGCCGGCAAGCTGCTCACCGAAATTTTCGAGAAGACGGTCGAGGCCAAGCTGATCCAGCCAACCTTCATCATCGAATACCCGACCGAAGTCTCGCCGCTGGCCCGCCGCTCCGACACCAATCCGGACGTCACCGACCGTTTCGAGTTCTTCGTCGGCGGCCGCGAAGTCGCCAACGGCTTCTCCGAGCTGAACGATCCGGACGACCAGGCCGACCGCTTCCGCCGCCAGGTTGAAGCCAAGGACGGTGGCGACGACGAAGCGATGCTCTATGACGCCGATTACATCCGCGCCCTCGAATACGGCTTGCCGCCGACCGCTGGTGTGGGCATCGGCATCGACCGGCTGGTGATGTTCCTGACCGACTCGCCTTCGATCCGCGACGTGCTGCTCTTTCCGGCCATGCGGCCGGAAAGTTAAACAGTCCTCCGGCCATGCGGCCGGAAAGTTAAACAGTCTTCCGGCCATGCGGCCGGAAAGCTAAGCGATCTCGCGGCCGTGGCGTCCGGTCAGAGCTGGCTCATGCCGCCGTCGACGATCACCTCGGTGCCGACGATGAACGCGGATTCCGGCGCCGACAGGTGGAGCACGGTCGACGCGATTTCCGCCGGCGTGCCGAAGCGGCCGATCGGAATCTGGCTCTGGATCTGCGCGGCGGTGGCTTCGAGCGCCGGCGCGTCGAGGCCCAGCTTGCCGTAGATCGGCGTGCTCACCGGGCCCGGGCTCAGCACATTGACCCGTGCGCCGAGCGGGATCAGCTCGGCGGACAGTGTCCGGGCGAAGGAGATGACGGCGGCCTTGCTGGCGGCGTAGACCGAACTGTTCGGCTCGAGAAGACGATGGCTGACCCGCGCGAGCCGAACACGCTGTATGTCGGCTGGCGCGGCCAGCCCGGCGGCCGGGCGCTGAACGGGTGGCTCGAACAATTGCGCCAGCCCCGGCTCTGGCGCGCCAGCTGCTGCTGGGCGTCGACAGCCATGCTCTGCGCTAGCGGCGCGGTTGCGCCGTTCAGTTGCGGCTCCGCTCCCGGTGCTCGGCAACGGTCAGGGTCGGGTCGAAGCCGTTCTCCACTTCGGTGATCGTGGCCTTGCGCGGGAACAAGCTGTAGCGCGCCGGCCGCACGCGGATCGCGTCGCCGAGCTGCCAGCGCTGCACGGCCGGGTCCGGGTTCGGCAGTTCGATCTCGATGGTCTCGCCGCTGCTGAGCAGTTGCACGCCGAGGCGCAGCAGCAGGCCGGTGCGCTGGATCTCGACGACGGTGCCGGAGAGCGCGGCGGCGTCGCCGGAATCGGCAATGCGCAGTTCGTTCGGCCGGGTGTAGACGTTGACCGGGCCCTCGGGCGCGGCACCCGCTTCGGCCAGCACGGCGGTGGCCCCGTTGAGCAGCAGCGCGCCGCGTTCGACTCTTGCCGGCAGCACGTTCGGCGTGCCGAGGAAGTCGTAGACGAACGGCGTCGCCGGCGCATCCCAGACCTGGTCGGTGGTGCCGACCTGCTCGATGACGCCGCGGTTCATCACCACCACGCGGTCGGCCAGTTCCAGCGCCTCTTCCTGGTCGTGGGTGACGAAGATCGTCGTGTAGCCGGTTTCGCGATGCAGCTGGCGCAGCCAGCGGCGCAGGTCCTTGCGGACCTTGGCGTCGAGCGCGCCGAACGGTTCGTCCAGCAGCAGCACGCGGGGCTCGATGGCCAGCGCCCGGGCCAGCGCCACGCGCTGCTTCTGGCCGCCGGACAACTGCGCGGGGTAGCGCTTTTCCAGCCCGCCGAGCTGCACCAGTTCCAGCAGTTCGCGCACCCGCTGGTTGATGGTGGCGGTGTCCGGGCGCTGCTTCTTCGGGCGCACGGTCAGGCCGAAGGCGATGTTGTCGAACACCGTCATGTGCTTGAACAGCGCGTACTGCTGGAACACGAAGCCGACCTGGCGCTGCTGCACGGTCAGCGCGGTGGCGTCGATGTCGCCGAACTTCACCTGCCCGCCGTCGAGCGGTTCGAGCCCGGCGATGGCGCGCAGCAGGGTGGTCTTGCCGGAACCGCTTGGGCCGAGCAGCGCCAGCAGTTCGCCGGAGGCGATGTCGAGGTCGATGCCGCGCAGCGCGTGGAAGCTGCCGTAGTGCTTCTGCACGCCGCGAATCTGGATGTCCATGGGTCGTCTGGAAAAGGCTGGAGGCGTGGCGGGATCAGTGGCGGCGGGTGGCGGCCAGCTGATCGGCGTAGCGCCATTCAAGGAAGGACTTCACGGCAAGCGTGACCAGCGCCAGCAGCGCCAGCAGCGAGGCCACCGCGAATGCCGACACGAACTGGTATTCGTTGTAGAGGATCTCGATGTGCAGCGGCATCGTGTTGGTCAGGCCACGAATATGGCCGGACACCACGCTGACCGCGCCGAATTCGCCCATCGCCCGCGCGTTGCACAGCAGCACGCCGTAGAGCAGCGCCCACTTGATGTTTGGCAGCGTGACGCGGGTGAAGGTCTGCCAGCCGGTGGCGCCCAGGCTCAAGGCGGCCTGCTCGTCTTCGGTGCCCTGTTCCTGCATCAGCGGAATCAGCTCGCGGGCGATGAACGGGAAGGTGACGAACACGGTGGCCAGCACGATGCCGGGCGTCGCGAACAGCACCTTGCCGACGTGATCGCCGACAAACGGCTGGGCCCAGCCCTGGGCGCCGAAGATCAGCACGAAGATCAGGCCGGCCACCACCGGTGACACCGAGAACGGCAGGTCGATCAAGGTGATCAGGAACTGCTTGCCGCGGAACTCGAACTTGGTGATCGCCCAGGCCGCGCACAGGCCGAACACCAGGTTCAGCGGCACGGCGATCGCGGCGGCCAGCACCGTGAGCTGGATCGCGGCCAGGGTTTCCGGATCGGCAAAGCTTTCGAAGTACGGGCCGAAGCCCTTGCGCAGCGCCTCGACGAACACCGACAGCAGCGGCAGCAGCAGGAACAGCGCCAGAAAGCCGACCGCCACCGCCACCAGCAGGCCGCGCACCAGCGGCGGCTCGTTGATGACCGAATTGGTCTGCTTCAGCGGCTCGAACGGCAGATGCTGGTGCTGGCCCGGGCTTACATCGAGGGTGCCGCTCATGACTTCCTCCGCGCGCGCGCCTGCAGCAGGTTGATGGCCAGCAGCAGCAGGAACGACAGCACCAGCATCGTCGCGGCGACGGCCGTGGCGCCCTGATAGTCGAATTCCTCGAGCTTGATGATGATCAGCAGCGGCGCGATTTCCGAGACCATCGGGAAATTGCCGGCGATGAAGATCACCGAGCCGTACTCGCCGACCGCGCGTGCGAAGGCCAGCGCGAAGCCGGTGACCAGCGACGGGAACACGGCCGGCGCGATCACCCGCAGCACCGTGGTGAGCCGGTGGGCGCCGAGCGTGGCGGCGGCCTCCTCGAGATCGCGTTCCACTTCCTTGAGTACCGGTTCGACGGTGCGCACCACGAACGGCAGGCCGATGAAGGTCATCGCCACGATCACGCCGAGCGGCGTGTAGGCGACCTTGACGCCGGCCTGCGCCAGCACCGAGCCGATCCAGCCGGATTCTGAATACAGCGCAGTCAGCGCGATGCCGGCGACTGCGGTCGGCAGCGCGAACGGCAGGTCGATCACGGCGTCCAGCAGGCGCTTGCCGGGGAACTCATAGCGCACGAACACCCAAGCGACGATCGAGCCGAACACCGCGTTCAGCACGGCGGCGATCGCGGCGGCGCCGAAACTGAGCTTCAGCGCGGCCAGCACGCGTTCGTCGCTGATCACTTTCCAGATGCCGTCGAGGCCGAGGCCGGAGGCGCGGAAGAACACGCCGGCCAGCGGGATCAGCACGATCAGGCCGAGGTAGAAGATCGTGAAGCCCAGCGTCGGCGTGAGCCCCGGCAGGGTCCGCCGGGCGCGGCGCGGCCGGGGCAAGGCAGTGGCAGTCATCGGATCGGGTGCGGGAAAGCGGGCGGGGCGTCGGTGACGGGTGGGGCGCAGGACGCTAGCGGCGGGCGATGATCTGGTCGAACACCGCGCCGTCGGCGAAGTGCTGCGATTGTGCCTGCGCCCAGCTGCCGAAACCTTGCTCGATGGTGAACGCCGTGAGGGTCGGGAAGCGCGCGGCGTGCGCCTTCAGCACGGCGGCATCGGCGGGTCGGACGCCATGTTCGGCAAACAGCGCCTGGCCCTGCGGGCTGTAGTGATAGTCGAGATAGGCGCGGGCCAGCGCCTCGCTGCCGTGCCGGGCCGCCACCGCATCGACCACCGCCACCGGGTTGTCGGCGCGCACGGTCAGCGACGGCACCACCACCTCGAAGCCGGCGGCGGGGAATTCCTCGCGCAGCAGGGCGATCTCGCTCTCGAAGGTCAGCAGCACGTCGCCGGCGCCGCGCTGGGCGAACGTCGAACTGGCGCCGCGCCCGCCGGTGTCGAGCACCGGCACCTGGGCGAACAGCGCCTTGACGAAGGCCCGGGCGCTGTCATCGCTGCCGCCGGGGCGGGTTCGCGCGTACTGCCAGGCGGCGAGGTAGCTGTAGCGGCCGTTGCCGGATGTCTTCGGGTTGGGAATCACCAGGCTCACGCCGGGCTTGACCAGATCGGCCCAGTCGCGGATGCCCTTCGGATTGCCCTTGCGGACCACGAACAGGATCGCCGACCACGACGGGCTGGCCGCATGCGGGAAGCGGCTCGGCCAATCCTGGGCGATCAGCCCGCGGGCGGCGATGGCATCGATGTCCAGCGGGCTGTTCATCGTCACCACGTCGGCTTCCAGGCCGTCGATCACCGAACGCGCCTGCTTGGCCGAACCGCCGTGGGAGACGTTCAGCTTCGGTTCGATGCCGGTGCGCCGCTTCCATTCAGCGGCGAACGCGGCGTTGTACGCCTTGTAGAAAGGCCGGGCGACGTCGAACGAGGCGTTGAGCAGCTCGGGGGCGGCCGAGGCCGCCGTGGTCAGCGCCAGCAGCAGCCCGGCAAGGGAGAAAGACCGCAACATGGGCACGGCGCGATGCGCGGGAGGTCAGTGCGCCTTGTAGATCTGGTCGAACACGCCGCCATCGGCGAAGTGCACCTTCTGGGCGTTGGCCCAGGAGCCGAACACGCTGTCGAGCTTGAACAGTTCGATCTTCTGGAAGCGGGCAAGATCGGCCGGCGCGGCGTTTTCCGGCTTGGCCGGGCGAAAGTAGTGCTTGGCGGCCAGCTTCTGGCCCGCCGGCGAGTACAGGAAGTTCAGGTAGGCCTCGGCCTCGGCGCGGCTGCCGTGCTTGTCGACGTTCTTGTCGACCAGCGCCACCGGCGGTTCGGCGAGGATCGAATAGGCCGGCGCGACGATGTCGAACTTGTCCGGGCCGAGTTCCTCGATGGCCAGGAACGCCTCGTTCTCCCAGGCCACCAGCACGTCGCCGAGGCCGCGCTGCACGAAGGTGGTGGTCGAGCCGCGCGCGCCGGTATCGAGCACCGGCACGTTCTTGTAGACGGCGCTGACAAAGGCCTTGGCCTTCTCGGCATCGCCCGGGTTCTGCTTCAGCGCGTAGCCCCAGGCGGCCAGGTAATTCCAGCGGGCACCGCCGCTGGTCTTCGGGTTCGGCGTGATCACCGAGATGCCCGGCTTGGCCAGGTCGGACCAATCCTTGATGCCCTTCGGATTGCCCTTGCGGACCAGGAACACGATCGTCGAGGTGTACGGCGAGGAGTTGTTCGGCAGCCGCTTCTGCCAGTCGGCCGGCAGCAGGCCGCCTTTTTCGGCGATCGAATCAATGTCGTAGGCCAACGCCAGGGTCACCACGTCGGCTTCGAGGCCGTCGATCACCGCGCGCGCCTGCTTGCCGGAGCCGCCGTGGGACGCCTGGATGCGGGTGCTCTTGCCGGTCTTGGCTTTCCAGTCGGCGGAAAACTGCGCGTTGACGTCCTTGTACAGCTCCCGGGTCGGGTCGTAGCTGACATTGAGCAGATCGGCGTGGGAGATCGCCGTGCCGCCGGCCAGGGCGGCGACCAGCACCGAGCGGGAGAAACGGGACAGCAGCGGACGGAGGTTCATGCGCGGAACAGAAGGCCTGGAGAGGATTGCGGAGCGCGAATTATTGGCGAGCGACTATGGAACGTAAAAGACTTACAAGAATGTTTGAAATGCCACAGGTGAATAAAAATCTGCGGTTCTACCCGGCGGATCGCGCTTTTGAGGAATAAGAAATCTGGTTTATATCGCCGATGGCGTCTTTGATTAGTCAAATTCGATATTTAAATTTTTGTTTTTAGATCGCTACTGTGTGGCCGCCCGGATTGTCCGAGTTTCCTTCGACCACGCACGACGATGAACCACAACAACATTCCTTCCTCCCGTACCGCGCCTGCTGCGGTCGACGCCGCTGCGCCGCGTCCGTTCCGCCGCCGGCCATTCGGCAGCGTCGCCTCGATCACCGCGCTGTTCCTGCTCGGCGCCCAGGCCCAGGCGCAGACGCAGGAATCGCCTGCAAAGCCGGTGCCGTCGGCCGAAGCTGCCGTCGAACTGGCGCAGGCCGGACCGGCCGGCACCGAAGTGGCGCAGGCCAACACTCCGGTCAGCACCGCAGCGGTGCTGGAGGAAGTGCAGGTCACGGCCCGGCGCAAGACCGAGAACCTGCAGAAGGTGCCGATCGCGGTGTCGGTCGTCGGCGGCGATTTCCTCAATGAAACCGGCGGCTTCAACGTCAACCGCATCAAGGAAGTGCTGCCGACGGTGCAGTTCTACTCGACCAATCCGCGCAACTCGGCGCTGAACATCCGCGGTCTCGGTGCGCCGTACGGCCTGACCAACGACGGCATCGAGCAGGGCGTCGGCCTGTACATCGACGGCGTCTACTTCGCCCGCCCGGCGGCAGCGACGCTCGACTTCATCGACGTCGACCAGATCGAAGTGCTCCGAGGCCCGCAGGGCACGCTGTACGGCAAGAACACCACGGCCGGCGCGATCAACGTGACCACGAAGAAGCCAAGCTTCACGCCGGGCTCGACGGTGGAACTCTCGTACGGCAACTACGGCTTCCTGCAGGCGAAGGCCTCGCTGACCGGCCCGCTGACCGATGACATCGCCGCCCGCGTCTCGTTTTCCGGAACGCAGCGCGACGGCTTCATCTACAACGTTCGTAGCCAGGATGACGTCAACGACCTCAGCAACCTCGGCATCCGCGGCCAGATTCTCTACAACGTCCTCGACAACCTGAGCCTGACCCTGGCCGGCGACTGGACCCGCCAGCGGCCGGAGGGCTACACGCAGGTGATCGCCGGCGTCACGCCGACCCTGCGCGCCTCGAACCGCCAGTACGCCGCGATTGCCGCGTCGCTGAACTACACGCCGCCGAGCTTCAACGCCTTCGACCGCGTCACCGATGTCGATTCGCCGATTCGCTCGTACCAGGATCTCGGCGGCGGCTCGCTGACCGCCGACTGGAACACCGGTTACGGCAAGTTCACCTCGATCACCGCCTACCGCATCTGGGACTGGGACCCGTCGAACGACCGCGACTTCACCGGCCTGCCGGTCAACACCGTGTCGGCGGCGACCTCGTACCAGAAGCAGTGGTCGCAGGAATTCCGCTTCAACGGCGACATCACCAAGGAACTGAACTACGTGGTCGGCCTGTTCGGCTTCCACCAGACCATCAAGTCGAACCCGATCCAGACCACCGCGCTCGGCTCGGCCGCGTCGCGCTGGCTGCTGGCCGGCACCGCCAACGCCGACAACAGCGCGCTGCTCGATGGCCTGACCCAGCGGCTCAGCGTCGATTCGCTGTTCGACAGCGCCGCGCTGTTCGGCCAGCTGGAATGGACGGTCACCGATCAGATCCGCGTGCTGCCGGGCATCCGCCTGAACTACGACCGCAAGAAGGTCGACTACGACGCGCAGGTGACCGGCGGCCAGGACACTTCCGCCAATCCGAGCCTGCGCGCGGTGCAGCTGGCCCAGCTGCCGGCGCAGGTCTACGCGGCGGACATCGACGACACCAACGTCTCCGGCCAGATCACGATCGCCTACAACCCGATCGACAACATCGACACCTACGCCACCTACTCGCGCAGCTTCAAGACCGTCGGCCTGAACACCGCCGGCCTGCCGACCGACGCCAACGGCAATGCCGTGCTGTCGCTGGCCACCGTCAAGCCGGAAGACGTCAGCCACTACGAAGTCGGCGTCAAGGCGCGTCCGTTCCGTCGCGTCAATATCAGCCTGTCGCTGTTCAACACCGACATCGACGACTTCCAGGCGCAGGTCAACAACAACGCCGCCGGCGTGGCCCGTGGCTATCTGGCCAACGCCGACAAGGTGCGGGTGCGCGGCATCGAGTTCGACAGCAACGGCCGTTTCGGCGAGCACTTCAGCGCCTACACCTCGCTGGCCTACACCGACGGCAAGTACCGCCGCTTCACCGATGCCCCGGCGCCGCTGGAAGGCACGGGCGGCCCGGCGGCGGTCGATGCCTCGGGCAAGCGCCTGCCGGGCATCTCGAAGTTCGCCACCAGCTTCGGCGGCGAGTTCTTCACGCCGGTGGTGTTCCTGAAGCGTGACGGCGACTTCTTCGTCGGCCTCGACGGCAGCTACCGCTCGGGCTTCTCGTCGTCGGCCTCGCCGTCGACCGTGCTGAATGTCGAAGGCTACGAGCTGTTCAACGCCCGCATCGGCTTCCGCAGCACTAACGGCTGGGATCTGTGGTTCTGGAGCCGCAACCTGTTCGACAAGCACTACTACGAGCTGCTGTCGCCGGGCTTCGGCGGCACCGGGCTGTATGTCGGCCAGCCCGGCGATCCGCGGACCTTCGGCGTGACCTTCCGCGGCGAGTTCTGAAGAACGGCCGTTCGCCGCCGGTGTGATCCGGCGGCGATCACTGCTGCGTAGCGGACCGCCGGGCATCGGCCACGATGCCCGGCGGTTTTTCGTTGATTATTTTTCTGCCGGTCGGTGATCCGGGGTGGCGCTGGTTTTAGAATGAAGCGGCGCAGTTTCGGCGCTCTTTTAGATCATTACCGCATGTATTTCCTCGCCTCGCCGTCGCCGCGCCCTGTCCACCGGCGGCCCGGATGCTGGCCGGCTGCCGTGCTGGGCGCCGCGCTGCTGCTGACCCAGGCCGGTCCGGCTGGAGCCGAGGCGCTGCCAACATCGGCTAGCGATGCAGGCTCGGCGGCGCAGGATTACTACGTTGAGCGGCGCAGTTACGGCACCCGCCGGGTCAGCGAGCCGCCGCCGTACGTGCAGCAGCTGAACAAGACCTGGCTCGGCGAACTCGACGGTTTCGGTGACATCGACTGGCTTGACATCGGTCTTGACCACCGCACCCGCTTCGAGATCCGCGACAACGATTACCGGCGCGCCGTCAACACCGTCGACCAGCCGTTCCTGCTGCGCACGCGCGCTTACCTGGCGGTCAAGAACCGTTTTGATCCGCTGCGTTTCACGGTCGAGATCAGCGACGCCCGGCGCTACAACGGTGATTTCCCGCGCGACGTCCGCGACTCGAATTTCCAGGAACCGATCCAGTTGTACGGCGAGCTGTTCTTCAAGCAGTCCTGGCTGGCCGATCAGCAGCTCAGCGTGAAGTTCGGCCGCCAGGCCTTCGAATATCTCGACCGCCGGCTGCTGGCGCGCAACGAATTCCGCAACACCACCAACAACTTCGACGGCATCCGCGCGATCCTCGGCAAGCAGTCCGATGCCTGGCAGGTCGATGCGCTGCTGCTGCAGCCGATTCTGCGCGACGACAACGGCTTCGACCGGCGCGACAAGGCCAACACGCTGATCGGCGCGATCGGCGACTACCGGCGCTACTCGAAGTTCATCACCGTGCAGCCGCTGTACCTGGTGCTGAAACAGGACGGCCGGAAATCGCCAACCGGGGTCGAGCGCGAGATCCACACGCTGGGCGTTCGCGGCTACGGCATCGTCGGCAGGACCGGCTTCGACTACGACGCTTCCTACTACCGCCAGCGCGGCAACGACGGCCCGCGCAAGCACGATGCCCAGGCCTACACCGGCGAACTGGGCTACACCTTCGCGCATCCCTGGAAGCCGCGCCTGAGTGCGGCCTACAACTACGCCTCCGGCGACGACAACCCGAACGATGGCCAGAGCGGCCGTTTCGAGCGCCTGTTCGGCTTCGCCCGGCCGTTCTCGCAGAACGATTACTTCCAGTTCGAGAATCTGGAGGCGCCGAAGCTGCGCGCCGAGATTTCTCCGACCCGCGACCTGCAGTTCGACGCCGGCTTCAACTGGTACTTGCTGAACTCGCCGACCGACCGCTGGAACAACGCCGGCCTGCGCGACGCCAGCGGCCAGAGCGGCCGGTTTGTCGGCCACGAAGCCGATGCCCGGGTGGCCTGGCGGCAGTCGCGCTACTTCCAGACCGAGGTGCTGTACGCCTACTTCAAGGCCGGCGAATTCCTGCGCGAGGCCGGGCGGGGCGGCACCTCGAACCTGCTGTTCGTGCAGCTGACCTTCAGCGCCTTCTGAAGCGCCTTCCGGGCGGCGGTTAGCGCAGGACGTCGACGGCCGGGCCTTCGCTGCTGCCGATGCGCAGGTCGCCGGCTTCGGCCTGCGCCGTCTGCAGCACCACCAGCAGGGCCTGCCCGCCCTCCGGGTGCAGCGCGTGGTCGAGCACGTCGCCGACCGCCTGGCCTTCACCGCCGGCGACCACGATCGGCGCGCCGCGCACCACCGTGCCGGCCGGGGTCCGCGCCACGAACATGCGCCGCTTCAGATTGCCGAGGTAATGCAGGCGGGCCACGATTTCCTGGCCCGGATAGCAGCCTTTCGAGAAGCTGACGCCTTCGAGCTTGTCCAGATTCATCATCTGCGCGACGTGCTGCTCGGCAGTTTCCGGATGCAGCGCCGGGAAGCCAGCAAGGATGTCGGTCAGCCGCCAGGCTTCGGTGCCGACCGGGCGCGCATGGGCGGCCAAGGTCGGCCACAGCGCCGCCAGACGGGCCGCCGGGCCGTGCAAGGTGTAGCGGTTCTGCGGGCCGCGCCGGCGCATCACGACGATGCCGTCGACCTCGGCGCACAGGCACAGCACGCTGGGCACCAGCAGGCCGGCGGCGTCGAGCACGCGATCGGCATTCGGGCCGGCGATGCCGATCGACACCACGTCGCTGCCGGCGTCGTCGAGCTGCACTTTCGAGCGCATCACGAACATCTTCAGGCGCTTGAGGGTGGCGGCCAGCAGGCTGCGGCTGGTTTCCATCCAGATCTCGTCACCGGCGCGGATCGCCGCGAAGATCGCCAGTACCCGTCCCTTGGGATTCGAGTAGCTGGTCAGCTGGCCACGGGTCGGCGTCAGTTCGCGCAGGTCGTTGCTGAGCTGGCCCTGTAGGAAGGCATCGGCGTCCGCACCCCGGACCCGCAGGCTGCCGCGATCGGCAAGCGGGGCGACGACGTCGCTGGCCAGCGCCGCTGCCGCCTCGGCGCGGCGATCGCCGAAATCGGGCAGGCCATCGGCGCCAAGCCGGGCGCCGACCGTGTCCAGCCAGTCGAAACCAGGGGGAAACCCGAGGGCCGCGGACGCATTATCAGCGAGCGTTAAGTTGTTCAATCGATACGGTTCGTTGCCATGAATATCGGAATTTTGTCACACTAGACGGGTTACGCAGACCCATCGAACGTGAGCTCCCCGAATCCTCCAGAAGCACCCGCCGCGACCGGCAACCCGCCGATTGCTGCACCGCAGTCTGCCCCCGAGCCGACTGCCGATGCTCTGGTGTCGCCACTTCCCGAACCGGCCGCCGTGCCTGAAATCGGCGGACGGCGGGACGGAACCGATCCGACCCGTTTCGGCGATTGGGAAAAGGGCGGCCGCTGCATCGATTTCTAGGCCGCAACTTTCACGACGATCTCTGCACGTGACGCCATCCTCCCTGCCGGAAAGCCCAAGCCCATGTCCGTGAAGCCTGCATCGTCGAACCGTCCGCTATCGCCTTTCATGATCGGCCCGTACTACCGGGCGCAGCTGACGTCGATGCTGTCGATCACTCACCGTCTGACCGGTCTGGCGCTCGCCTTCGGCACCGTGTTCCTGGCCGCCTGGGTCACCGCTGCCGCCGCCGGTCCGGAAGCCTTCGGCGTGTTTGCCGGGCTGGCGCAGTCGGTCATCGGCAAGCTGCTGCTGGTCGCCTACACCTGGGCGCTGCTCTATCACCTGTGCAACGGCATCCGGCACCTGTTCTGGGATACCGGCCGCGGTTTCGATCTGAAGTCGGCCTATGCCAGCGGCTACACCGTGGTGGCCGCTTCGCTGGTGCTGACGGCTTCCGTCTGGGCGTTCGCCCTGCTCGGCTGAGCCGATCCATCCCCCGGGTCCGCGCCATCGACGACGCGGATGACCGCCCAAGCTTCATCAATCTGGAGAGTGTTATGAGTCTTCGTTCACCGCTGTCGCAGGCCCGTGGCCTGGGTTCGGCCAAGGAAGGTGTCGGTCACTGGTGGGTCCAGCGCCTGACCGCCCTGGCGCTGATCCCGCTGACCCTGTGGTTCGTCGTCAGCGTCGCCCGCTTCCCGCTGCTCGACCACGCCACCCTGGTGGCCTGGATCAAGGCGCCGCTGGTCGCCGTGGCGCTGGTGCTGTTCTTCCTGTCGATGATTCATCACGCCGCGCTCGGCGTGCAGGTGGTCATCGAGGATTACGTTGGCAATGAAGGCGTGAAGCTGGTCAGCATCGTGCTCGCCAAGTTCGCCCTGTACGCCATTGCCGCAGCCAGCGTGTTCGCGGTGCTCAAGATCGCCTTCGGAGCCTGATTCCCCCATGTCTTACAACATCGTTCATCACGAATACGACGTCGTCGTCGTCGGTGCCGGCGGCGCCGGCCTGCGTGCCACCGTCGGCCTGTCGCAGGCCGGCCTGAAGACCGCCGCGCTGACCAAGGTCTTCCCGACCCGCAGCCACACGGTTGCTGCCCAGGGCGGCATCTCGGCCGCGCTCGCCAACATGGGCGAGGACGACTGGCGCTGGCACATGTACGACACCATCAAGGGCTCCGACTGGCTCGGCGACCAGGATGCGATCCAGTACATGTGCCGCGAAGCGATCCCGGCGATCATCGAACTGGAGCACTGGGGCGTGCCGTTCTCGCGCACCCCGGAAGGCAAGATCTACCAGCGTCCGTTCGGTGGCATGACCACCAACTACGGTGAAGGCACCGCGCAGCGCACCTGCGCCGCCGCCGACCGTACCGGCCACGCGATGCTGCACTCGCTGTACCAGCAGTCGCTCAAGAACAAGGCCGAGTTCTTCATCGAATACTTCGCGCTCGATCTGCTGACCGACGCCGACGGCTCGGTGCACGGCGTGCTGGCCTGGGATCTGGCCACCGGCAGCCTGCACCGCTTCCGCGCCAAGCAGGTCATCCTGGCCACCGGCGGCTACGGCCGTGCCTACTTCTCGGCCACCAGCGCCCACACCTGCACCGGCGACGGCAACGCGATGGCGCAGCGCGCCGGGATTCCGCTGCAGGACATGGAATTCGTGCAGTTCCACCCGACCGGCATCTACGGCTCGGGCTGCCTGATCACCGAAGGCGCGCGTGGCGAGGGTGGTTACCTGACCAACTCGAAGGGCGAGCGCTTCATGGAGCGTTACGCGCCGAACCGCAAGGACCTCGCCTCGCGTGACGTGGTCAGCCGCTCGATGACCATCGAGATCCGCGAAGGCCGTGGCGTGGGTCCGGAAGGCGACCACATCCACCTGCATCTGGAGCACCTCGGTCCGGACGTGCTGCACAAGCGCCTGCCGGGCATCTCGGAGACGGCGAAGATCTTCGCCAACGTCGACGTCACCAAGGAGCCGATCCCGGTGCTGCCGACCGTCCACTACAACATGGGCGGCATTCCGGCCAACTTCCACGGCGAAGTGGTGACCAGCCTCGACGGCCAGACCGACACCGTGATCCCGGGCCTGATGGCCGTCGGTGAAGCGGCCTGCGTGTCGGTGCACGGCGCCAACCGCCTCGGCTCGAACTCGCTGCTCGATCTCGTCGTGTTCGGCCGCGCCGCCGCGCTGCACGCCGCCAAGATCGTCAAGCCGGGCTCCAAGCACGGCAAGATCTCCACCGAGTCGGAAGACAAGGCGATCGCCCGCTTCGACAAGCTGCGCCACTCGACGAAGGGCAGCCGCGGCACGGCGGAAATTCGTCTGGAGATGCAGAAGACGATGCAGAACCACGCAGCCGTGTTCCGCACCTCGGCGTCGCTGACCGAGGGCGTGGCGAAGATGAAGAAGACCATCGAGTCGTTCGCCGACGTCAAGGTCGCCGACAGCTCGCTGGTCTGGAACTCCGACCTGATGGAGACGCTGGAACTCGACAACCTGCTCGGCCAGGCGCTGATCACCGTCGCCTCCGCCGAGAACCGCCACGAGTCCAGAGGCGCCCACGCCCACGAGGACTTCCCGGATCGCGACGACGATCAGTGGACCAAGCACACGCTGGCCTGGCGCAACAACAACACCCAGGTGCAGTTCGGCTATCGCCCGGTGCACATGAACGTGCTCGACGACGAAGCCAAGGTCATCCCGCCGCAGAAGCGTACCTACTGACGTGAAGCGCGCCGTTGCCACCGGTGCCGTCGTCGTGCTGCTGATCGCAGCCGTGGCGACGGTTGCGCTGCCGCTGCTGGCCCTGCAGGGCCTGCGCGACGCGCTGACCGCGCGCAACGGCGAGGCGCTGGCGCAGCTGGTCGATGCCGACCGCCTGCGCGGCAGCCTGGCCGCCCGCATCCGTGCCCGCTATGCCCAGGGGCCGGACCAGCGGGTGCCGATCGAGCCGGTCGTCGAGCGGCTGCTGACGCCGTCCGGCCTGATCGCCGCGATCTGCGACGGCGGCGCGCTGACCGTCGATGGCCGGGTTCCGACCGGCTGCGACCTGCACGGCAGGCTCGGCGACCTGCGCTTCGAATCGACGCACCGCTACAGCGCGGCGCTCAGCCGCAACGGCGCGGTGGCGGCCACCGTCGTCATGGATCGCGCCGGCCTGCACTGGCGGCTGGTCGATCTGGTGCTGCCGCCTGCCGCGTATGACCAGTTCAAGGATTCGGTCCTGAACTGATCGCCCACCTCAAAACACCCCGGATTCACATCCCCGGTTTCAAACTCTGGAGCAACCTCATGGCACAGCTCACGCTTCCCAAGAACTCGAAGATCGACCGCAACGCCGGCAAGGTGTTCAAGGCCCCGGCCGGTGCCAAGAACGTTCGCGCGTTCAAGATCTACCGCTACGATCCGGACACCCAGGCCAACCCGCGCGTCGATACCTACGAGATCGACATGGACAAGTGCGGCCCGATGGTTCTCGACGCGCTGATCAAGATCAAGAGCGAGATGGACTCGACCTTGACCTTCCGCCGCTCCTGCCGCGAAGGCATCTGCGGTTCCTGCGCGATGAACATCGACGGCACCAACACGCTGGCCTGCACCAAGGCCTGCGACGACGTGAAGGGCGAGGTCAAGATCTATCCGCTGCCGCACATGCCGGTGGTCAAGGACCTGATCCCGGACCTGACCCACTTCTACGCCCAGTACGCCTCGGTCGAGCCGTGGCTGAAGACCGACACCCCGGCGCCGACCCGCGAGCGCCTGCAGAGCGAGGAAGACCGCGCCAAGCTCGACGGCCTGTACGAGTGCATCCTTTGCGCCTGCTGCTCGACCAGCTGCCCGAGCTACTGGTGGAACGGCGACCGCTACCTCGGCCCGGCCGTGCTGATGGCCGCCTATCGCTGGCTGGTGGATTCGCGCGACGAGGCGACCGGCGAGCGTCTGGACCAGCTCGAAGATCCGTTCAAGCTGTACCGCTGCCACACGATCATGAACTGCTCGAAGACCTGCCCGAAGGGTCTGAACCCGGCCAAGGCGATTGCCGAGACCAAGAAGATGCTGGTGGAACGCCGCGGCTGATAGCCGCTGGTGTCAAAAGCAAAGGCGGCCTGCGGGCCGCCTTTGTCGTTGTGGCGCAAGCTGCTTGAAGCCGATACCGGGATTCCGCCATGAGCCTGTCCGAAGACGACCAGATCATCGACACGCTGCGCCAGCGGATTCCGGCCTTCGCCTGCGTGCCCGGCTGCCACGACTGCTGCGGCCCGGTCACCGCGTCGTCGACCGAGATGGCGCGGCTGCCGCGTCGCAGCTCCGCCGTCCGTGAAGCCGCACTCGACGCGCTGAGCTGCCCGCATCTCGGCCCGCAGGGCTGCACGGTGTACGAGGAGCGGCCGCTGATCTGCCGGCTGTTCGGCACCACGCCAAGCCTGCCGTGCCCGCGCGGCGCGGGGCCGGAGACGAGGGTGGCGCCGGCGGTCGAGCAGCGCATCCACTGGTTCGCCAGGCGGACGCGGCAGGTGCTGGTCTGAGCGGCCGCCGGGAGCGCCGCGCGCTGCGCCGGCCGCGACCCCATCGGCGATAATCCGCCACCCTCTTTCCACCCGTTCCCTCCATGAGCGATCTCGACCGTCTCCGCTTCCTGTGCCGCCGCGGCATGAAGGAACTCGACGTGCTGTTCGGCGGTTTCCTGGCCCGTCACTACGAAACCGCCACCCCCGAGGAAAAGTGGGTGTTCCTGCGCCTGCTCGAATGCGAGGACCCCGACCTCTGGGCCTGGATCATCGGCCAGACCCCGCCACCCGCCGCGTACGCCCATGTCATCGAACGCCTTCAGCGCAACGATTGAACTGCAGCTGCGCGCCAGCCTGCGCGGTATGCAGCTGGTGGTCGGCCTGCATGTGCTGGCCGCCTCGCTGTCGATGGTCGCGCGGCCGCCGGATCACCTCGGCCTGCTGCTGTCCGGGCTGCTGCTGGTCTCCTGGTTCAGCCTGCGTCGCCACCCGCTGATCGGCTTCGGCCCGCGCGCGCTGAGCCGCCTGATCTGGCACGCCGACCGTCCGGACTGGCGCATCGAGACCACGGCCGGCGCCGCAGCCGATGCCACGCTGCTGCCGTCGACGGTGGTCACCCGTTTCGTCATCGTGCTGAATTTCCAGCTCGCCGACGGCAGCCGCCGCAGCCGCGCGCTGTTCGGCGACGAGACCGATCCCGAACTGCTGCGCCGCCTGCGGGCGCGGCTCAAGGCGGGCGACACGCGCACCCGGACCGGCGCGTGACGGCCGCTGCCGGGACGCTGCGGCTGACGCTCGACTACCGGCCGCCGCTGGCCTGGGACGCGCTGCTCGGCTTTCTAGGCGGGCGCGGCGCTGCGGGGGTCGAAGCGGTGGTCGATGGCCGCTATCTGCGCACCGTGCGGATCGGCGAGCGGCAGGGCTGGCTGGCGGTGTCGTCGACCGGCCGGGATGACGCGCTGGCCGTGGAACTGTCGCCGTCGCTGGCATCGGTGGCCGGCCCGCTGACGACCAAGCTGCGCCAGCTGCTGGATCTCGATGCCGATCCGCTCGCGATCGCCGGCGTGCTGGGCGCCGACCCGATCCTGCGGCCGGTCGTCGAAGCGGTGCCGGGCCTGCGCGTGCCCGGCGGCTTCGATGGCTTCGAGCTGACGCTGCGCGCGATCGTCGGCCAGCAGGTCACGGTCAAGGCGGCGACCACCCTGTTCAGCCGCTTCGCCAGCGCCTTCGGCGAACCGGCGCAGACGCCGTTTGCCGAACTGCGCTTCCACACGCCGCGCGCCCGGCTGATCGCGGAGGCCGACCTGCAGACGCTGATCGACCTCGGCCTGACCGAACGCCGGGCGCGCACCATCCATGCGGTGGCGGGCGCCTATGTCGCCGGCGAGCTGAGCCTGGAGCCGGGCTGCGATCAGGCTGCCGAACTGGAACGCTTCCGCCGCATTCCCGGCATCGGCCACTGGACCTCGAACTACGTGGCGATGCGTGCATTGCGCGACGCCGACGCCTTCCCGACCGGCGATCTGGCGCTGTGCAACGCCCTCGGCGGCGTCAAGCCGAAGGAAGCCGACCGTGCCGCCGAGGCCTGGCGGCCATATCGCGCCTATGCGGCGCTGTACCTCTGGCGTCTGCTGCGCATGGGCACGCAGACCGACCGGGGCGGCTGAATGACGCTCGGCAAGCGCGAACTGCGGCAGGCGGTGGCGGCGGTGACGGGCAACCCTCAGGCACCGGCTACCCGCTACTGCATCGCGCCGAGCCCGATCGGCGAACTGCTGCTGTTCGGCGATGGCACGGCGCTGCAGGGCCTGTACATGGAAAGCCACGAGGTCTGGCCGCAGAAGCAGCCGGACTGGATCTGGGACGAAGCGCCGTTCAAGGGGGTCGTGGTTCAGCTGTTCGAATACTTCGCGCGCAAGCGCGCCCGTTTCGAGCTGCCGCTGGCGCCGCAGGGTACGCCGTTCCAGCAGCGTGTCTGGGCGGCGCTGCTGGAGATCCCGTTCGGCGTCACCATCAGCTACGGCGAACTGGCGACCCGCCTGGGTGACCCCAAGGCCAGCCGCGCCGTCGGCCTGGCCAACGGCCGCAACCCGATCTCGATCATCGTGCCCTGCCATCGGGTGATCGGCGCCAACGGCCATCTCACCGGCTACGGCGGCGGGCTCGATCGCAAGGAATGGTTGCTGCGCCACGAAGGCGCGCTGCTGCTCTGACGGTCTGGCAATACGTCATCTGACCGGCGGCCGATAGATCGCCGAGCGCTTCCGGACCGGCCGCCGGCCGTTCGCGTGGTACGCCGCTTGCTGCATGCTGGCGCAATTCCCAGGCACGAGGATGCACCCCAGATGAGCACACGATCCGAAGCCCTGCGGCTGGGCGTTGGCGGGCCGGTCGGTTCCGGCAAGACGGCACTGGTAGACAGCCTCTGCAAGCGGATGCGCGAGCGCTTCAACATCGGCGTCGTCACCAACGACATCTACACCCGCGAGGATCAGGAGTTCCTGATCCGCAGCGCCGCACTCGCCCCGGAGCGCATCCGCGGTGTCGAGACCGGCGGCTGCCCGCATACCGCGATCCGCGAGGACGCCTCGATGAACCTCGCGGCGATCGACGAGCTGAACCGCGATTTCGACAACCTCGACCTGATCATCGTCGAGAGCGGCGGCGACAATCTGGCGGCCACCTTCAGCCCCGAGCTGTCGGACCTGACGCTGTACGTGATCGACGTCTCCGCCGGCGACAAGATCCCGCGCAAGGGCGGGCCGGGCATCACCAAGTCGGACCTGCTGATCATCAACAAGATCGACCTTGCGCCCTATGTTGGTGCGTCGCTGGAAGTCATGGACCGCGATGCCCGAAAGATGCGCGGCGAGCGGCCGTTCGTCTTCACCAACCTGAAGACCGGCCAGGGGCTGGACGAGGTGATCGCCTTCATCGTCCGCCAGGGCATGCTGACGCCGAGCCTGGCTGGCTGAGCTTCTGCCGGCGGCGCGGCTGCACTACGCTGCGGCGGTCCTGCCACCGGAGCCGAGTGCCATGCCGCAGATGATCTCGAAGTACTTCTCGCTGGAAGAGATGTGCCGTTCCGATCTCGCCGATCGCAACGGCATCGACAATCTGGCGCGCGATCCGGCGGTGATCGCCGCGCTGACCGATCTGGCGACCCGGCTGCTCGATCCGATCCGCGAGCACTACGGCCGCTCGATCCGGCCGAACTCCGGCTATCGCTCGCGCAAGCTGGAGGAAAAGCTCTACTTCAAGAAGGTCGCCGAGCTGAAGCGCAGCGGCGGCGCGGCTGCCGTCGACGCCTGGTTCAACGCCAAGCAGCATCCGAAGGGCGAAGCGGCGGACCTGGAAATCCCCGGCGTGCCGAACGCGAAGTTCTACGAGTGGATCAAGGGCAGCGGCCTGGAGTTCGACCAGCTGATCCTCGAAGGCGTGACCCGGCCCGACGACCCGACCTCCGGCTGGGTGCATGTTTCCTACCGTCGCGGCCGCAACCGCCGCAAGGCCTTCCTGATGGCCGACACCGGCCTGTAGGCCGCCAGCAAGCCGGATCGGTCAGTCCTCGGCCTGTCCCCGGCGGTCGCCGGCCGGCGGCTGGCGCAGGAAGGCCTCGATCTCGTCGATCCGCCGCGCGGCGTCCTCGTAGCCGATGCGGATCAGCTCGCGGGTGAACCGGGTGTCGAACAGCAGATAGCTGGTCAGGTCGGCGCTGCGGGCATCCGGTGCGCCGAGCGCGTCGAGCAGGTAGCGCACTGTGGCCGGAATCCGGTGCTTCATCGCGTCGGCGATCATCGCCAGGTCTTCCGACGGCGCGATCGCCAGCGGCTCGACCACCCGGATCGGCTCGCGCATGCGGCCGCTGACCGCTTCGCGGCTGGCTTCCGGCATCGCCGCGATCAGTTCGTTCATCCGTTTCAGATGATCGAGATCGGCGTCGAGGTGATCGAGGAACACCGCGTTCATGAACACGCCGCAGATCTGCGACAGCGGCGGCCGGCGCAGCGACGGGCCGAGGTCGCCGGCCAGCGGCGCCAGTTCGGCACGGGTCAGGTGATCGGCGGTGTTGGCGCAGCGGATACCGATCGCCAGCACCCGGCTGGCGCCGAGGCGGATCGCCGGGCTCATCGGCGTGGTCAGGCGCAGCGCGCCATCGCCGAACCAGGCGGTGGCGCCGTCGATCTCGACCGGCGCCGGCGGAAACACCACCGGAATCGCCGCCGAGGCGCAGATGTGCGGAATGCCGATCTTCGCCTTCAGCGCCACCCGCCGGCTCTTCAGCCACAGCGGATGTCCCGGCTGGCCTTCGATGAAGGTGTAGGACTTGCCGGAGTGATAGCCGGTGGCGGTCACTGCCAGCGCGTACAGCTGGCCGGCCGCCAGCGCCCGGGCCGTGCCGTCGACCGGCAGATGGGCGCGCAGGAAATCCGGCAGCGGCGCGGTGTCGAGCAGCGACTGCAGCCGGCCGGCGCCCAGCAGGCTGCCGGTAGCCGCGTCGAGGCCCAGCCGCAGGCCGTTGCGCAGCAGCGCGCGCAGGTCGGTGCGGTAGACCTGCCGGGCTTCCAGCTGCGACCACAGGAAGGCCAGCCGCCGGGTGGCGCCGTGGAAGTCCTCGCTGCCGCCGGCAATCATCAGGCCGTTGATCGCCCCGGCCGAGGCGCCGGTGACGATCGGGAACGGCGATGGCTTGTGGCGCAGCGCCGGCAGCTCGCCGATGCGCTTCAGCACGCCGGCCTGATAAGCGCCGCGCGAGCCGCCGGCGGTCAGCACCAGGCCGGTCTTGCGGCGGAAGCGCCAGGCGGCGTCGATATGGCCGGTCATCGGAACGGCTGCTGCTGGGGGCTGCGCATGGCGTCTGCTCCGGGGCGCGGGCTGCCGGGGTCGGCTGTTCAGGGCAGCAAGACAGGTGCCAGCCGAGACCGCCGGCCTGGGAATCAGGAGCGGAACAGTCTCGAGTACTGGGTTTCGTGGCGGGCGCTGGCGATGCCCTGCATCGGGCTGGCGATGCCGATGTCGTCATCGTCGATGGCGGCGGCGCTGTCGACGATCTCCGGAATCCGCTGGATCAGCCGGCCGATCAGCCGCTGGCCGGCGTTCTGGCCGAGCGGCACCAGCTTGATCGCCGCCAGCACCTGGTTCTCGCACCAGCTCCACAGGTAGCCGGTCGCGGCATCGGTGGCGCCGATGTCCCAGCGCACCGCCGCCAGCGCGAACAGGGCCGCGTGGCTGGCTTCGGGCTGGCCGACCCAGGTCTTGGCCTCGTTGATGCCGTGCTCGACCAGCACCCGCGCCAGCGCGGTGCCCAGATGACGATCCTCGGCGCGCAGCTCGGCGGTTTCGCGGGCGGCGATCAGCTGGGCACTGAGCCGCCGGGCCCGCGCCGGGCTGCGATCGGTCCACGCGGCGTGCAGGCGTAGCAGCAGCGGCAGGTCCAGTGTCCCGATCGCATGCTCGGCGAGGCCGGCGATCCATTCGCCGCTGCTGGCGGCGTCATGCACGAGGCCATGTTCGACGGCGTCCTCCAGCCCCTGCGAAAAATGGAAGCCGCCGATCGGCAGCGCCGGGCTGGTCAGGTTCAGCAGGCGGAGCAAGGCGGTACCGCCGCTGCCATACATCGGCGCCGTCCTCAGCCGTGACCGTGGGCGTGGCCGTGGCCGTGGCCACCACCGTAGGCGCCGCCTTCCGGCTCGAACGGCGCTTCCTCGACGGTCACCGAAAAGCCCTGGCCGCGCAGCATTTCGTCGAGCGCATGGTCGTGCCGGAAGCGCAGCCAGCCGGCGCCGATCTGCACCGGCACGTGGCGGTTGCCGAGGTGGTAGCTGGCCCGCGCCAGCCGCCAGGGGTCATCGCAGCGGACGGTCGACACGACCTCGTCGGCGGCGACGATCTCGACGATCCGGCCGTCGTCGGCCTGCAGGCGGTCGCCGCCCCGCAAGACCAGGCCGCGTTCCAGCCGCAGGCCGACTTCCTCGCCGGTCGACAGCTTCGCCAGCTGCCGGCTGCGGGTGCGCAGATCGAACGGCAGCTCGATGCGGACGTTGGCGGCGCTGCCGTCGTCGCCGAGGTGCTTGGTGATGGTCAGCATCCGGTCACGGGCTCGGGCTAGAACAGAAAATAGCGCTGCGCCAGCGGCAGTTCGGCCGCCGGCTCGCAGTGCAGGCGCACGCCATCGGCGCGCACCTCGTAGGTCTGGGCGTCGACCTCGATCTTCGGCATCAGATCGTTGTGGATCAGGTCGCGCTTGGTGATCGTGCGGGTGTTGCGGCAAGCGACCAGCCGCTTGCGCAGGCCCAGGCGCTCGCGCAGCCCGCCATCGCGCGCGGCCTTGGAGACGAAGGTCAGCGAGGTCTCGGCCACGGCGCCGCCCAGCGCGCCGAACATCGGCCGGTAGTGCACCGGCTGCGGCGTGGGAATAGAGGCATTCGGGTCGCCCATCGGCGCGGCGGCGATCATGCCGCCCTTGATGATCATCGCCGGCTTGACGCCGAAGAACGCCGGCTGCCACAGCACCAGATCGGCAAGTTTGCCGACTTCCACCGAGCCGATCTCGTCGGCCACGCCGTGGGTGATCGCCGGGTTGATCGTGTACTTGGCGATGTAACGGCGCACGCGGAAGTTGTCGTGCCACGACGGGTCCGGGCCGAGCGCGCCGCGCTGCACCTTCATCTTGTGCGCGGTCTGCCAGGTGCGGGTGATGACCTCGCCGATGCGGCCCATGGCCTGGGAATCGGAGGAGATCATCGAGAACGCGCCGAGGTCGTGCAGGATGTCCTCGGCGGCGATGGTCTCGCGGCGGATGCGGCTTTCGGCAAACGCCACATCCTCCGGAATGCCGGGATCGAGGTGATGGCAGACCATCAGCATGTCGAGGTGCTCGTCGACCGTGTTGACGGTGTACGGCCGGGTCGGGTTGGTCGACGACGGCAGCACGTTCGGCTCGCCGGCCGCCTTGATGATGTCCGGCGCGTGGCCGCCGCCTGCGCCTTCGGTGTGATAGGTGTGGATCGCCCGGCCCTTGAACGCCGCGAGCGTGGCTTCGACGAAGCCGGATTCGTTCAGCGTGTCGGTATGGATCGCCACCTGCACGTCGTACTTCTCGGCGACGCTCAGGCAGTTGTCGATCGCCTTTGGCGTCGTGCCCCAGTCCTCGTGCAGCTTGAGCCCCATCGCGCCGGCTTCGATCTGCTCCTCCACCGCGGCCGGCAGCGCCGCATTGCCCTTGCCGAGAAAGCCGAAGTTCAGCGGCAGGCTTTCCACCGCCTGCAGCATCCGGGCGAGATGCCAGGGCCCCGGCGTGCAGGTGGTGGCATTGGTGCCGGTGGCCGGGCCGGTGCCGCCGCCGATCAAGGTCGTGGTGCCCGACATCAGCGCATCCTCGGCCTGCTGCGGGCAGATGTAGTGGATGTGGGCGTCGATGGCGCCGGCGGTGACGATCTTGCCTTCGCCGGCGATGATCTCGGTGCCCGGGCCGATGACGATGTCGACGCCCGGCTGCACGTCCGGATTGCCGGCCTTGCCGATGCCGCTGATCCGGCCGCCCTTCAGCCCAAGGTCGGCCTTGACGATGCCCCAGTGGTCGATGATCACGACGTTGGTAATCACCGTGTCGGCAGTCAGCCGGCTGACCCGCTGGCTCTGGCCCATGCCGTCGCGGATCACCTTGCCGCCGCCGAAGCTCACTTCGTCGCCGTAGACGGTGTAGTCGCGCTCGATCTCGATGATGAGCTGGGTGTCGGCCAGCCGCAGGCGGTCGCCGGTGGTCGGGCCGTAGAGGCTGGCGTAGTCGGCTCGGCTGATCTTCACAGCGGGCCCTCCACCTTGCCCTGGAAGCCGTGGACGATGCGGTCGCCGTCATAGGCGACCAGTTCGATGTCGCGCGCCTGGCCCGGCTCGAAGCGCACGGCGGTGCCGGCCGGGATGTTCAGCCGGAAGCCGCGCGCAGCAGCCCGGTCGAAGTGCAGCGCGTCGTTGGTTTCGAAGAAGTGGTAGTGCGAGCCGACCTGGATCGGCCGGTCACCGGCATTGGCCACGCGCAGCTGCACGGTGTCGCGGCCGGCGTTGAGTTCGATGTCCGGGCCGTCGAGCGGCAGCAGTTCGCCAGGAATCATGGCCGCCTCAGAGTCCGAGCAGCAGGCCGCCGCCAGCCGCCGCCACGGCGGCACCGGCCAGGCGCAGCCCGAGCGGATGGCGGCGGCTGGCCAGCGCCAGCGCCGCGCCGGCCAGGTGCAGCAGCACGGTGGCGGTGACCATGCCGGACAGCCAGGCGACGGTATCGGCCGACGCCGGCAGCTCGGCGCCATGGGCGTAGCCGTGGAACAGCGCGAGGCCGCCGGCCAGTACGCAGGCCGGCGTCAGCGCCAGCGTCCGGCGCAGCATCATCAGGCTGCCGAACACCAGCAGCGACAGCGCGATCAGCAGCTCGGCCGCCGGCAGCCGCAGCCCGGCGAGGCCGAGCAGGGCGCCGGCCAGCATGCCGGTCGCGAACGCGGCCGGTACCCGCCAGCTGCCGGCCCGCCGGGTGGCGGCCGCCCAGCCGCCGACCGCGAGGATCGCCAGCAGGTGGTCGAGCCCGGTCAGCGGATGCAGCAGGCCGGCGACGAAGCCCGGCGTCTCGTGCCCCGGGTGGGCGAGGGCCAGGCTCGGCAGCAGGCCGAACGCAAGGATCACGGCAGTGAGGCGGGAGGCGGTCATCGCGGGCTCCGGGGGCGGTTCAGGGAATCGGGTTGTGGACGGTGACCAGCTTGGTGCCGTCCGGAAAAGTGGCTTCGACCTGCACGTCGGCGATCATTTCGGGGATGCCGTCCATGACCTCGTCGCGGCTCAGCAAGGTGGTGCCGTAGCTCATCAGCTCGGCAACCGAGCGGCCGTCGCGCGCGCCTTCGAGGATCGCGGCGGAGATGTAGGCGATCGTTTCCGGGTAGTTCAGCTTCACGCCGCGCGCCTTGCGCCGCTCGGCCAGCAGGCCGGCGGTGAAGATCAGCAGCTTGTCCTTCTCGCGGGGACTCAGTTCCATGGTGTTCCTGTCTCGGGTGAGCGGTTGCAGGGAGGCCGGCCGGCGGCGACGCCGTTCATGTCGCCCAGATGCGCGGCAGCACCGCCGGCCGGCCGAGCAGGCGCGGCCGCAGCGCCCGCCACAATGCCAGCAGCGCCCGCATCGCGGCATCGGTCTGGCGCGCCAGCACGCGGCCGATCAGCACGCCGTCGACCAGGCTCAGACCGGCGCTGACGCCGGCCAGCGGCGCCACCGCGTCCCGCGCGGCGCCGAGGTCGTCGGCCGTCGCCGGGCATGCGACAAACGTGCCGAGCGCGGTCGCGCCGTCGAGCCCCCAGCGGCTGCCGAACGCTGCGCCGCCGCCCTGCAGCAGCAGCCGGTCGAGCAGCAGCGGCTGCTCGCCGCGCCACAGCTCGAAGCCCTGCACGACGCGGCCGCTGTCGTAGCGCTCGTCACGGGCCGGCAGGCCGTAGGCGGCCAGATCCCAGCCGATGAAGCGGGCGCTGGCATCGAGCCGCACCAGGGTCTGCTGGCGTACCAGCGCGCCGGGGTAGTGGATGGTTTCCTGCGGCAGCCATTCCAGCGTCGCGCCGTCCTGGAGCCGTATTTCGACGCGCTGCCGCGCCTCCGGCCCGGCGCTGCGATAAAACTTGCCGGCGGCCGGCGTGGTGAGCAGCACCTGGGCGGCGCGTTCGGCGCTGATCCGCAGGTCCAGCCGGTCGCCGCCGACGACGCCGCCCGGCGGGTGGACGATGTAGACGTTGCAGACCGGCCCGTCCGGGTAGAACGGCCGCTGCACGCGCAGCGGTCCGAAGTGGCTGCGCCGCACCAGCCGCGTGTGGGCCGCCGGCAGCGCCGGGTCGCCGGCGAAGCCGAGGTCCAGCCGGGCCTGCCAGCCTCGGCCGGGGACGGTCTGCGGCAGTACATTCGGATCGAGCGCTTCCATGCCGGACGCCTTGCATCCACCGTGCCGGATTTCGCCGGCCCGGCGTCGCGCGGCTCAGACCGTCAGATGCTTTTTGACCAGATCGTCGGTCAGCCCGGCGATCGGGCCACGGGCGACGGCGCGGCCCTTGTCGAGGATCACGAAGTCGCTGGCTACGCGGCGCGCGAACGGCAGCTTCTGTTCGACCAGCAGCACGGTCAGGCCGAGATCCTGGTTGAGCTTGAGGATCAGATCGCCGATGTCGGCGACGATGTTCGGCTGGATGCCTTCGCAGGGCTCGTCGAGGATCAGGAGCCTCGGCTCCAGGGTCAGCGCCCGGCCGATCGCCAGCTGCTGCTGCTGGCCGCCGGACAGATCGCCGCCGCGCCGCGCGCTCATCTGCTTCAGCACGGGAAACAGGCTGTGGACGTAGTCCATCAGCTCTTTCTTCTTCGCTGATTTCAGGCCGCGCGCCTCCAGCCCGACCCGCAGGTTTTCCTCGACCGTGAGCTGCGAAAAGATCTCGCGGCCCTGCGGCACATAGCCGATGCCTAAGCCGGCGCGCTTGTCGGCGGCGACCCCGCGCAGCTCCCGGCCGCCGTCGTAGACGATGCTGCCGGAGGCGGTCGGGATCAGGCCCATCAGGCATTTCAGCAAGGTGGTCTTGCCCATGCCGTTGCGGCCCATCAGGCACAGCCGGGCGCCGCGCGGCACCTCGACATCGAGGTCCCACAAGGTGTGGCTGCCGCCGTAGAACTGGTTCAGGCCGCTGATCTTCACCATCGAATCGCTCATCGTCGCGCCCCTTATTCGCCGAGATACACGCGCTTGACCTGCGGATCGTTCTGCACCTCGTCCATCGAGCCCTCGGCCAGCACATGGCCTTCGTGCAGCACGGTGACCTTGCGGGCGATGGAGCGGACGAAGTTCATGTCGTGCTCGACCACCACCACCGAATGCTTGCCGGCCAGGCCGACCAGCAGCTCGGCGGTGCGCTCGGTTTCCTGCGGCGTCATGCCGGCCACCGGTTCGTCGACCAGCAGCACCAGCGGGTCCTGCATCAGCAGCATGCCGATCTCCAGCCACTGCTTCTGGCCGTGCGACAGCGCGCCGGCACGGGCCGCGCGCTGGTCCTTCAGGCCGATGATGCCGAGCACCTCGTCGATGCGGTCGCGCTGCTGCGGGCTGAGCTTGGCGAACAGGATCTTCCACACCGACTTGTCGCAGGCCATCGCCAGTTCGAGGTTCTCGAACACCGTGTGCTCGGGGAACACGGTCGGTTTCTGGAACTTGCGGCCGATGCCGGCCTGGGCGATTTCCGGCTCGCTCATGCCGAGCAGATCCAGCGTCTGGCCGAACCAGACCGAGCCGGTGTCGGGCTGGGTCTTGCCGGTGATGACATCCATCATCGTGGTCTTGCCGGCACCATTCGGGCCGATGATGCAGCGCAGTTCGCCGGTCTCGATGTAGAGGCTCAGATCGTTGAGCGCCTTGAAGCCGTCGAAGCTTTTGGTCACGCCTTCGACGTACAGGATGATGTTGTGGGACAGATCCGGGCTTGGCGCATTGGTGCTGCGCCGGCGGCCGGTGGGCTTGGTGCGCAGGCCGACCGGGCCTGTCGTGGCGGGAGAAGTGCTCACGAGGCTTTGGCTCCACGGGCAGGGATGAGACCGACGACACCCTTCGGCAGGAACAGCGTGGCGACCACGAACAGCGCGCCCAGCGCGTACAGCCAGATTTCCGGGAACGCGGCGGTGAACCAGGTCTTCGCGTAGTTGACCAGCACCGCGCCGGCGACTGCGCCGTACAAGGTGCCGCGCCCGCCGACCGCCACCCAGATCACCACTTCGATGGAGTTGATCGGCGCGAACTCGCCCGGGTTGATGATGCCGACCTGCGGCACGTACAGCGCCCCGGCGATGCCGGCGAGCATCGCCGAGAACACCCAGATCCACAGCTTGTACGACTCCACCTGATAGCCGATGAAGCGGGTGCGGCCTTCGGCATCGCGCACCGCCTGCACGACTCTGCCGAGCCGGGAGGCGATCACGTAGCGGCAGCCGATGTAGCCGATCGCCAGCGCCAGCGCAGTGACCACGAACAGCGCTACCCGCGTGGCCGGCTGCGTCAGATCGAAGCCGAGCAGTTCCTTGAAATCGGTCAGGCCGTTGTTGCCGCCGAAGCCCATCTCGTTGCGGAAGAAGGCCAGCAGCAGGGCGAAGGTCAGCGCCTGGGTCATGATCGACAGATAGACGCCAGTGACCCGCGAGCGGAACGCCAGCCAGCCGAACCCCAGCGCCAGCAGGCCCGGCACCAGCACCACCATCAGCGCCGCCAGCGGGAAGTGGTTCATGCCTTCCCAGAACCACGGCAGTTCCTTCCAGTTCAGGAACACCATGAAGTCCGGCAGGATGGGGTTGCCGTAGACGCCGCGCGGGCCGATCTGGCGCATCAGGTACATGCCGATCGCGTAGCCGCCGAGCGCGAAGAACGCCGTGTGGCCGAGGCTCAGGATGCCGCAGTAGCCCCAGACCAGATCGACCGCGATCGCCAGCAGCGCGTAGCACAGGTACTTGCCGAACAGGGTCACCGTGTAGGTCGACAGGTGCAGCAGGCTGCCTTCCGGCACCAGCAGGTTGAGCACCGGCACGGCCACCGAGGCGATGGCGAGCAGGCCGAGCAGCACCTGGCCGCCACGGTCGGCCTTCAGCGCCGACAGCAGCAGGGATTGGTTTTTCATCAGTGGCCCTCCGCCGCGCGGCCTTTCTGCGGGAACAGGCCCTGCTTGCGGCGCTGGATGAACAGGATGATGAACACCAGCATCGCGATCTTGGCCATCACCGCGCCCACGGCCGGTTCCAGCAGCTTGCCGGCCACACCCAGCGTCATGCCGCCGATTAAGGTGCCCCACAGGTTTCCGACGCCGCCGAAGACCACCACCATGAACGAATCGATGATGTAGCTCTGGCCGAGGTTGGGACCGACATTGGTCAGCTGCGACAGCGCCACGCCGGCGACGCCGGCGATGCCGGAGCCGAGGCCGAAGGTGATCGCGTCGATACGATCGCTGTTGATGCCCATCGAGCGCGCCATCGCCCGGTTCTGCGACACCGCGCGCACGGTCAGCCCCAGCGAGGTCCGGCGCAGGATCAGCTGCAGGGCTGCGAACACCAGCAAGGTGAACAGCACGATGTAGAGCCGGTTCCAGGTCAGCGACAGTGCATCGTTGATCACCCACTGGCCGCTCATGAACTCCGGTGTCGCCACGGAGCGGTTCAGCGGCGAAAAGATCGAGCGCACCAGCTGCTGCAGGATCAGGCTGATGCCGAAGGTGGCCAGCAGCGTTTCCAGCGGCCGTCCGTACAGGTGCTTGACCACGCCACGCTCGATGGCGATGCCGACCAGCCCGGACACCACGAAGGCGGCCGGAATCGAGATCAGGATCGACGCCGCCAGATGGTTCGGCAGCAGCAGCTGCACGACGTAGGCGGTGTAGGCGCCGATCATCATCAGCTCGCCATGCGCCATGTTGATCACGCCCATCACGCCGAAGGTGATGGCCAGGCCGATCGCCGCCAGCACCAGCACCGAGCCGAGACTCAGGCCGAAGAACAGCGTCTCGATCACCGAGTACAGCGAGCGCTTCAGGCTGATCGAGGAGATCGCCAGGCTGGCGGCGGCGCGCACCCGCTCGTCCGCTTCGTTGGCCGGATCGCGCAGCGCTTCGAGCTTGGCGATGGTTTCACCGGCCAGCGAACCGCTGAGCACCTGGACGGCGGCCAGCCGGAGATCAGCGTTGTCGGAGGCGAGATCGGCGCTGGCCAGACCGAGGTCGATGGCGCGCTGCACGGCGGCATCGGTTTCGGCGGCGCGCCGTTCGCGCAGCAGCGCCAGCGTGGCGTCGTCCGACGCGCGCAGCATTTCCCGCACTGCGCCGAGCCGCACGGCGGCGTCCGGGCTGCCGAGCGTGAACGAGGCCACGGCACTGCGCAGCAGCTTGCGCAAGGCGTTGTTGGAGCCGACCTTGGTGAAGCCGTCAGCGGGTTCCGGGCCGGACTCGGCCAGGGTCACCGGATCGGTCAGCACAAAGGAACTGGCGTCGCCGGCGTCGGATTCGGCGGTGATGAACACCGCGCCGTCGGCGTCGCGGACGTGCAGGTGATCCTCCAGCCAGGCCTTGAGCACGGCAGCGGTGTTCGGGTGGCGGGCGGCCAGCAGCTCGTCGAGCAGTGCCGCGCGCTCGCTCAACGAGGCGCTGCCGAGCGCGCGCAGCACGTCGGGAAAAGTGGTGGGGACAGCGGGTGCCGCTTCGGCACTCGCGACGGCGGCCGCAGCCGGATCGGGTGCGGCTGACGGCTCCTGCGCGAGCAGCGGCAGGCTCGCAGCAAGGCATGCGGCCAGCCAGCATCGTCGCAGCGAGGTCGTGAATCGAATCATCGCGAACGCCTCCGGAAATGGGGAGCAGCCCGATCAGGCAAAGCAAGCTCCGGGCCGGGCCATTTCCGGCCCGGAGACTTGCCCCACCGCGGTGCTGCTTGCTTCGGAAGCGGGCGGCGCGGGCATCGTTGGCCGCGCCGCCCGCCGGATCACAGGCTCAGTTCGAGCACTTCTTGGTCTTGGTGTTGTAGTTGCCGCACTTCAGCTTCACCCAGTCGGACTCCAGATCCTTGGAGCCGTCGAGGAAGTCGGACCAGGCGTCGCCCGGCACTTCGCCCTTGGTCTGCCAGACGGTCTCGAACTGGCCGTCTTCCTTGATCTCGCCGATGTACACCGGCTTGGTGATGTGGTGGTTCGGCAGCAGCTTGGCGGTGCCGCCGGTCAGGTTCGGCACTTCCAGGCCTGGCAGCGTTTCGATGACCTTCGCCGTGTCGGTGGTCTTGGCCTTCTCGACCGCCTTCACCCACAGGTTGAAACCGATGTAGGTCGCTTCCATCGGATCGTTGGTGGTGCGCTTGTCGTTCTTGATGTAGCTCTTCCAGGCCTTGATGAACGCGGTGTTGGCCGGGCTCTTGACGCTCTCGAAGTAGTTCCAGGCGGCGAGATGGCCAACCAGCGGCTTGGTGTCGATGCCCGACAGTTCTTCTTCGCCGACCGAGAACGCGACCACCGGAATGTCTTCGGCCGAAATCTTCTGGTTGCCGAGTTCCTTGTAGAACGGAACATTGGCGTCGCCGTTGATCGTGGAGACAACAGCCGTCTTCTTGCCGGCCGAGCCGAAGGCCTTGATCTTGGAAACTTCGCTCTGCCAGTCGCTGAAGCCGAACGGCGTGTAGTTGACGATGATGTCGTCGGCCTTGACGCCCTTGGCCTTCAGGTAGGCCTCGAGAATCTTGTTGGTGGTGCGTGGATAGACGTAGTCGGTGCCTTCCAGCACCCAGCGCTTCACGCCGAGATCCTTCATCAGGTAGTCCACCGCCGGAATCGCCTGCTGGTTCGGCGCGGCACCGGTGTAGATCACGTTCTTCGACGATTCCTCGCCTTCGTACTGCACCGGGTAGAACAGCAGCGAATTGGACTTCTCGAACACGGGCAGTACCGACTTGCGCGACACCGAGGTCCAGCAGCCGAACACCACCGACACCTTGTTCTTGTCGATCAGCTCGGAGGCCTTTTCGGCGAACAGCGGCCAGTTCGAGGCCGGATCGACGACCACGGCTTCAAGCTTCTTGCCGAGCACGCCGCCCTTCTTGTTCTGCTCGTCGATCAGCATCAGGACCGTGTCCTTCAGCGTCGTTTCGGAGATCGCCATGGTGCCGGACAGCGAATGCAGCACGCCGACCTTGATGGTGTCGTCGGCCGCCTGGGTGGAGAAGCTCAGCGCGGCGGCCACGGCCAGCAGCGCGGTTTTCATCGGATTCATCTTCATCGGGATTCCCTCGTGTTGGGTGATCGAAATGGATTCGGGACAGTCAGCCGGCGACTAGATCTGCACCTGCAGGCCGACGCCGATCTGGGTGGCGTCGGGCAGGCCGGCGTCGAGCTTGGTGTCCTTGTAGAACAGGCTGATCCGGGCATCGAAGGCCTTGATCAGGTAGTTGACGTTGAACTCCAGAGTCGTCTGCTCGTATTCCGGGCCGAGGCCGCTGGTGTCGTTGAAGCGCGCCGCGCCGTACTTGCCGAGCAGCTGCACCTTGCCGATGCCGACCTTCTGCGGAAACAGGTAGGCGCCCAGGCCGTACCAGCCGTTGGAGTCGGTGTAGCTGCCATCGAAGCCGCCGTAGCCGCCCAGCTGGTCGTAGCGCGCCGCTTCGGCTTCCAGCGTCACCACGCCGCCGTTCGGCAGCTTCTTTTCCAGCAGCGCATCGAGTGTGTAGGCGTGCTTGCCGGCCGAGGTCTGGCCGGCGATGCCGACCGCCAGCAGATCCTTCTCGCCGTAGTAGGTGCCGTTCAGGTAGTAGCCGGCTTCGGCATCCCAGAAATCCAGCTGCACGCGGCCGGCGGTGATGACCTCGCCTTCGCCCTGCGTCGACGGTGCATCGAAGACGCCGAGCGACACCTTGGCGATGCCGAACTGGCCCCAGTAGGCGACACCGTTCTGGCGGCCCTGGACATAGAACGGATAGCCGTCCTGCACGCCGTCCTCGTAGACATTCCAGTGGCTGGCGTAGAACGGGCCGTAGAGGTTGGCGCGGTCCGACGGCGGCAGGAAGCGGCCGGCCCAGAAGTTCAGCGTGTCACCGAACTCGAAGCGGGCGACGGCATCCATGACCTGCAGGTTGTCGGACGACGAGGAGTAGTCGGTGTTGAACATCAGCTTGATGTTCTCGGTCACCGAGCCGCCCAGATAGATGCGCGCGTTGTTGACGTTGAAGTCGTTGACGGTATTGCTGCCGCCGCTTGGATTGGTGCTTTCGAACTGCGTGCGCAGGCCGGCGCCGATCGAGATCGGCGGCAGCTTCAGTTCAGCGGCGTGGCTGGTCGCCGGCACCGCGGCCGCCGCGCAGGCCAGCGCGCCGATGGCGGCGGCGGTGATCAGCTTGCTGGGCGATGCGCCGAGCATCCCGGTGTTGCAGTCGTTCATGTGGTTCCCCTGGTCAATGGATGGATCGAAGGCATGGCTCCGCCCGCACCGGGTCGTCGAGACCCGGCGTGTTTGCAGCCCGTCACTGGTGTTTGCCGCTGTTCCGGCGCGCTCCCATGCGCCGTTGTTTCCACTTTTCTGCTTGCGTGGGTACTTGCTGGTGGTCGGTGCTCCTCAGCTGGCCAGCACGCCGAGACGGCTGCGGTTCAGCGCCACGGTGGCGGCCGCCGTGCGCGTCTCCACACCGAGCTTGGTGAAGATGTGTTCGAGGTGCTTGTTGACCGTGCGCGGGCTCATGTCGAGCACGCTGGCGATCTCCGGATTGGTCTTGCCGAGCACGATCCAGTACAGGACATCGGCTTCGCGGGCCGTGATGTTCAGCAGCCGCGCCAGCACTTCCGGCTCCGGCACGCTGGCCATCCGCTGCACCAGCAGGCGGCGTGGACCGAGCCGCGCGAAGCTCAGCCGCTGGCCGTCGGCATGCAGGCTGAAGGTCGGCGAGCCGGCGTCGCCGCAGTCCAGCCAGCGCAGCAGCGGTGCCGGCAGCCGATGGCCGGCATCGCACAGCGGCGCCAGCCAGGTCTGCGCCAGCGGCGTCGCCCAGCTCAGCCGGCCGGCCTCGTCGATGGCGACGATGGCATCGCCGGCGGCATCGGCCGCCGCCTGGGTGTCGGACACCAGCCGCGCGTTGCGGACATGCGACGCGATGCGGGCAATGACCTCGGTGGCGCGGATGGGCTTGGTCACGTAGTCGATGCCGCCGGCCTGGAAGCCCTGCACCACGTGCTCGCTGTCGGTCAGGCCGGTCATGAACACCACCGGGATCGGCCGCGTCGACAGATCGGCCTTCAGCCGCCGGCAGGTCTCGAAACCGTCGAGGCCCGGCATCACCGCATCGAGCAGGATCAGGTCCGGCGGCTGGCGGCGCGCCGATTCCAGCGCCGCCAGCCCGCTGGTGGCGACGCGCACCGTGTAGCCGGCGGCATCGAGCGCGTCGTGCGCCACGGCCAGGTTTTCGGCGACATCGTCGACGATCAGGATGGTCGCGCCGGCGGCGGGCGGGTGGCTGTTCATCGGGCCTCCATGCCGAGCGCGCGCAGATAGTCGGCGAGCTGGAAGGCCTTGACCGAGGCGCGCAGCTTGCGGGTCTGCCGGTGGTAGCGGCTGTCGAGGCGGTCGATCTCGTCGAGCTTGCTCAGGATGCCGCGCACATGACCGAGTGCGCCGAGTTCGCGCAGCGACTGCGCCAGATGATCGGGGAGGGCCTCGTCGTCGGCATCGGCTGCAGTCGCCGCCGGGCCGGCGATCCAGACCAGCCCGAGCGCGTCGCGGATGCGGTCGAGCAGCAGCGCGACGCCGACCGGCTTGACCAGGTAGTCGCGCGGCGCGATGCCGGCGGCGGCGGTGCGGCCGGCTTCGAAGGCATCGGCGGAAATGATGATGATCGGCAGGTGCGGGTGGCCGTTCTGCGCTTCGTTGGCACGCAGCAGCCGCGCCGTTTCCCAGCCGTCGATGCCGGGCATGCCGATGTCGAGCAGCACCAGATCGGGGCGCACATGGGCGACCTGGCGCAGCGCCTCGATGCCGGAGGCGGCTTCGCTCAGCTCGAAGCCGAGCGGCTCCAGCACGTTGATCAGCAGGCGCCGGTCGACGGCTTCGTTGTCGACCACCAGCAGGCGCCGGCGCGGCCCGGCATAGCCGCTGATGTCCGGCAGCGCGGCCGACAGCGGCGCCCGCGGCTCGCGCACTTCGGGCAGGAACAGGCGAATCTCGAAGCGGCTGCCGGCGCCGGGCGTGGAGTCGACGGTCATCTCGCCGCCCATCAGGCTGGTCAGCATCTTGGCGATGGTCAGGCCCAGGCCGGTGCCGGTCTCGCCGCTGGCGGCCACCTGGCTGCCGCGCTCGAACGGCTGGAAGATGCGGTCGATCTCGTCGGCCGGAATGCCGATGCCGGAGTCGCGCACTTCGAAGCTGGCGATGTCGCCGCGCCAGCGCAGCCGGAAGCTGACGCCGCCGGTCTCGGTGAACTTCACCGCGTTGCCGACGATGTTGATCAGGATCTGGCCGAGGCGTTTCTTGTCGGCGCGCACCACGGCCGGCACCTTGCCCTGCTCGTCGTAGACGAAGGTGATGCCCTTGTTGTGCGCCTGCAGCCGGAACATGCCGACCGTCTGGGCGAGGAATTCCGGGAAGCGCAGCTCGTCGATGTCCAAGGTCAGCTTGCCGCTTTCGATGCGGGCGATGTCGAGCAGGCCATCGACCAGCGACAGCAGATGATCGCCGCTGCGGCGGATCACGTTGACGGCATCGCGCCGGGCCGCCGGAATGCTCGGATCGTGCTGCAGCATCTCGGCATAGCCGAGGATCGAGTTCAGCGGCGTGCGCAGCTCGTGACTGATGCCGGTGACATAGCGGCTCTTGGCCTGGTTGGCGCGGTCGGCCGCGCGCTTGGCGGCCTGCAGCTCGATGTCGGTCTTCTTGTGCGCCTCGATCTCGCGCATCAGCAGCGAGGTCTGGCGGTTCGATTCTTCTTGGGCTACGCGCCGGCTTTCGCCGTTCAGCACCAGCCACCAGCAGAGCACGGCGGCGATCACCACCAGCACCGCGTAGAGCTTCAGGAAGCCGGCCTGCAGCGCTTCCTGCAACGCCGCGTCGCTGGCCACCAGCAGCGAGGATTCCTGCACCCAGATCAGCGCCAGCGCAGCGCCCAGCACGCCGGACACGATGCCGAACAGCAGCAGGTAATGGCCGAGGCGCGAATCGAGCCGCGCCGCCAGCGGTGTCGGCAGCAGCCGCTTCAGCGTGGCGTTGATCTGCTCGCGCAGGCTGGCGCCGGGCTTGCAGGCATCGTGGCAGCGGGCGTCGAGCGAGCAGCACAGCGAGCAGATGTTGCCTCGGTAGGCCGGGCACAGCGCCATGTCCTCGCGCTCGTAGACCTTTTCGCAGATTACGCAGCGGTGTTCGGCGGCGGCCTTCAGCGCGGCATCCGGCTGCCGCGCCAGGTAGTAGCGGCCGCGCGTGGCGAAGGCGATCAGCGGCGCGCAGACGAAGGCCGCCAGCAGCGCGATGAACGAGGAAAACGCCTGCGCCAGCGGCCCGAACACGCCGGTGAACGCGGTGATCGACAGCGCCGAGGCGATCACCATGCTGCCGACGCCGACCGGGTTGATGTCGTACAGGTGCGCGCGCTTGAACTCGATGCCGGGCGGCGACAGGCCCAGCGGCTTGTTGATGACCAGGTCGGCGACGATGGCGCCGACCCAGGCGATGGCGACATTGGAGTACAGGCCGAGCACCTGCTCCAGCGCCTTGAACACGCCGAGCTGCATCAGGATCAGCGCGATCGCCACGTTGAACACCACCCAGACCACGCGGCCAGGGTGGCTGTGGGTGACGCGGGCGAAGAAGTTCGACCAGGCCAGCGAGCCGGCATAGGCGTTGGTGACGTTGATCTTCAGCTGGCTCAGCACCACCAGCAGCGTCATCGCGCCGAGTGCCACGGCCGGCGAGTCGAACACATAGCCGAAGCCGATGCGGTACATCTCGGTCGGCTCCAGCGCATTGGCCTGCGGCACACCGGCACGCAGCGCGATGAAGGCGAGGAAGGCGCCGCCCAGCAGCCGCACCGCGCCCATGCCGATCCAGCCCGGGCCGGCGACGATCAGGCAGGCCAGCCAGCGGCGGCGGTTGTCCTGCGTGCGCTCCGGCAGGAAGCGCAGGAAATCCACCTGCTCGCCGATCTGCGTGACCATCGCCATCAGCACGCTGGCGGCTGCACCAAACTGGATCAGCGAGAACGTCGTGCTGCCGCCCGGTGCTGCGAAATCGGGCAGCTCGCGCGCCAGTTCCGGCGCTTTCCAGATCACGAAGAGAAAGGGCAGGACCAGCAGCACCAGCCACAGCGGCTGGGTCCAGGCCTGCAAACGGGAGATCAGGGTGATGCCGTGCGTCACCAGCGGAATCACCACCAGCGCGCAGATCAGGTAGGCCGGCGTCAGCGGAATGCCGAAGCACAGCTTCAGCGCCAGCGCCATGATCGTGGCTTCCAGCGCAAAGAACAGGAAGGTGAACGAGGCGTAGATCAGCGAGGTGATCGTCGAGCCGATGTAGCCGAAGCCGGCGCCCCGGGTCAGCAGATCCATGTCGACGCCGTAGCGCGCGGCGTACCAGCCGATCGGCAGGCCGGTCAGGAAGATCACCAGGCTCACCGCCGCGATCGCCCAGGCGGCATTGGTGAAGCCGTAGGACACCAGCAGCGAGCCGCCGATCGCTTCCAGCAGCAGGAACGAGATCGCGCCGAACGCGGTGTTGGCCACCCGGAACGCGCTCCACTTGCGGGCCGAACGCGCGGTGAAGCGCAGCGCGTAGTCCTCCAGCGTCTCGTTGGCCACCCAGGTGTTGTAGTCGCGGCGGATCTTGATGATCCGCTGCTCCTGAGGGGCGGTGCTGACGGTGGCGGGCTTGGCGCTCATGGCCCGATCCAGCGCGCAAGAAGCCTGCCCCGGGCGGCGCTGGCGGGTACGTCAGATGACGTAGCGCCTGACGCGCCCCGGCGCCGCGCCGTTGCAGACCGCCTGCCGCGCGGCCATCGCGCCTGCCGCGCAGGACGTGCTGGCGGCTTCTGGCATGTCGCTTGCGAGGTCATGTACGCTTACTTGTATACAAAAACAGAGCGAGCCACCTGTGGCGCCCGACGCGGTTTCCGAACCCGACACCCTGATGCCGCTGCGCGTGGCCGAACTGCGCGCCGCGATGCGCCGAGGCGCCTTGACGCCCAGCGCCCTGCTGCGCCGACTGCTGGCCGCGCGCGACCGCGCCGACCGTCCCGAGGTCTGGATCTCCCAGCCGCCGGATCCCGTATTGCTGGCGCAGGCGCAGGCCTTCGATGCGTTGCTGGCGCGCGAAGGCCCGGCGCTGCTTGATCGGCTGCCGCTGTTCGGCCTGCCGTTCGCGGTCAAGGACAACATCGACGTGGCCGGCGAGCCGACCACGGCCGCCTGTCCGGCCTTCGCCTATCGGCCGGAGCGGTCGGCACCGGCAGTCGAACGGCTGCTGGCGGCCGGCGCGCTGTATCTGGGCAAGACCAATCTCGACCAGTTCGCCACCGGCCTGGTCGGCACCCGCTCGCCGTACGGCGTGGTGCGCAATGCGATCGATCCGGACTATCTGTCCGGCGGCTCGAGTTCCGGTTCGGCAGTGGCGGTGGCGCTCGATCTGGCGGTGTTCGCGCTGGGCACCGACACCGCCGGCTCCGGCCGTGTGCCGGCCGGCTTCAACGGCGTCGTCGGCCTGAAGCCGAGCCTCGGGCTGGTGTCGACACGCGGCGTGGTGCCGGCCTGCCGCAGCCTGGACTGCGTGTCGATCTTCGCCGGCAGCGTCACCGATGCCTGGTCGGTGCTGGCGGTGATCGCCGGCGTCGACGCCGAGGACAGCCGCTCCCGCGCCGTGCCGATGCTGGCGCCGCTGGCGCGCGCCGCGCGGATCGGCCTGGCGGCCGAACCGGTGTTCTTCGGCGACTCGCTGGCCGAGACGGCCTACGACGCGACGGTCGAGGCGCTGCGCCGCGAACCGGCGCTTTCGTTTACGGCGGTCGATCTGACGCCGCTGACCGCCGCGGCAGAACTGCTGTACGCCGGTCCGTGGATCGCCGAGCGCCGGATTGCCGTCGGTGAAATGCTCGCGACGCAGCCGGATGCCGTCGATCCGACGGTGCGCGCGGTGATCGCTGCCGCGCCGCCGTTCAGCGCCGAAGACCTGTTCCGCGCCGAAGACCGGATGCGTGGCTACCGCGCCCACGCGGCGCGGCTGTTCGAGCGGATCGACGTGCTGCTGGTACCGACCGCGCCCTGCCATCCGCGGATCGCCGACGTACAGGCCGAGCCGGTGGCCCGCAACAGCGAGCTGGGCTGGTACACGAACTTCGTCAATCTGCTTGACCTCGCCGCGCTCGCAATTCCCGGCCTGCCGCGCGGTGACGGCCTGCCGTCCGGCATCACGCTGATCGGCCCGGCCGGCAGCGATCACCGGCTGGCCGCGCTGGCGGCGCGCCTGCAGCCCCTGCTGTCGTCGGCCGGCGCCGAGACGGCGCCCGGCCTGGCGGCGCTGCCGCTGCCGTTCAACGAGCCGACGATCGCCGTGGCCGTGGTCGGCGCGCACCTGGAAGGCCAGCCGCTGAACTGGCAGCTGATCGAATGTGGTGCGCGCTGCACCGCGCGAACGCACACCGCCGCGCACTACCGGCTGTATGCGCTGGCCAACATGACGCCGGCCAAGCCGGGACTGGTCCGGGTGGCGGGGCAGGGCGCGGCGATCGAGGTCGAGGTCTGGGAAATGCCGCAGCGGCAGTTCGGCCGGCTGATGGCCCAGGTCGGCGCGCCGCTCGGCATCGGCACGCTCGAACTGGCCGATGGCCGCACGGTCAAGGGTTTCATCTGCGAGCCGATCGCCGTGGTCGGCGCGGTCGACATCACCCACCACGGCGGCTGGCGGCATTACCTGGCCGCGAACCGGCCGGCCTGAATTCCTGCGCGAGGATCTATCCGAGATGGCTTTCCCGACCGTTGCCGCCGAACCCTATGCCTGGCCGTTCGATGGCGGCTTCACGCCGGCCCGCACGGCGCTGATCATCATCGACATGCAGACCGACTTCTGCGGCGCCGGCGGCTATGTCGACACCATGGGCTACGACATCGCGCTGACCCGCGCGCCGATCGAGCCGATCCGGCGCCTGCTGGGCCGGATGCGGGAACTGGGTTTCACCATCATCCACACCCGCGAAGGCCACCGGCCGGACCTGTCCGACCTGCCCGCCAACAAGCGCTGGCGCTCGCGCCAGATCGGCGCCGGCATCGGCGATCCTGGCCCCTGCGGCAAGATCCTGGTTCGCGGCGAACCGGGCTGGGACATCATTCCGGAGCTGTACCCGATCGACGGCGAGATCGTGCTCGACAAGCCCGGCAAGGGCAGCTTCTGCGCCACCGACCTCGAACTGATCCTGCGTACCCGGGGCATCACGCATCTGGTGCTGACCGGCATCACCACCGACGTCTGCGTGCACACGACGATGCGTGAAGGCAATGACCGCGGCTTCGAATGCCTGCTGGTCGAGGACTGCTGCGCCGCCACCGATCACGGCAATCATCTGGCGGCGCTGAAGATGGTCAAGATGCAGGGCGGGGTGTTCGGCGCGGTGGCGACCTCGGAGGCCTTGCTGGCCGCGCTGTCCTAGTGCGGCCACCGCGCGCCGCCGCATCGCGATCAGGCCGGGCCTGCGATCGGTCTGCGATCGGTCTGGCGCGGCCCTTATCCTTGGCGTCATGACACCCGACCAGATCAACCGTCCGGCAGCGCGGGCCTCGCTGCGCGCGGCTTTCGACGCCTACGAAGCCGCCCTGCTGCGCCACGACATCGCAGCGCTCGACGCCTTTTTCCACGACGCGCCGGAAACGCTGCGCTACGGCGTGGCCGAACTCGACTACGGCATCGAGGCGATCCGCCGCTATCGCGCGGCCGCAGCGCCGGTGCATCCCGGCCGGACTCTGCGCAACGTCGTGATCCAGACCTTCGGCGAGGATTGCGGCAGCGCCGCCTGCGAGTTCGTCGCGCCAGATACCGCACTGATTGGCCGCCAGACCCAGACTTGGGTGCGCGTCGACGGTGCATGGCGCATCGTGACGGCGCACGTGAGCCTGCTGGCGCCCTGAGCGCGATGCGGGGCGGGATGCGGCGGCGGTAGACTGCGGCGTCTCTTTCCCTTTCTCCGCACGACCATGGCGCAGCAGCCGGCCAACCCGCTGGGTGAACAGATCTACCTGCGGGTGAAGGCGGAAATCTTCGATTTCCATCTGCTGCCGGGCGATCGCTTCACCGAGACCGAACTGGCCGCGCGCCTCGGCGTGTCGCGCACGCCGATCCGCGATGCGCTGTACCGCCTGCGCCGCGAAGGTTATCTGGAGGTCGGCTTCCGCAGTGGCTGGAGCGTGGCGCCGTTCGACTTCGTGCGCTTCGATGAACTCTACGACCTGCGCATCCTGATCGAGTCGCATGCCGTGGAGAAACTGTGCGCCCTGGAAGACGAGTTGCCGCTGGCCGCGCTGAAGGCTGCCTGGCTGGTGCCGGCGGACAGCCGCGAAACCGATCCGCGCAAGATGGCCGGGCTCGACGAAGCCTTCCACTGCGCGCTGGTCGAAGCCGCCGGCAATCGCGAGATGTTGCGGGTGCACCAGGAACTCACCGAGAAGATCCGCATCATCCGCCGGCTCGATTTCCTAAAGGAAAACCGGATCGCCGCGACCTATGACGAGCACGCCAAGATCCTGCGGCTGATCATGCGGCGCAAGTCGACCGAGGCCTTGATCCTGCTGCGCTCGCATATCACCCAGAGCAAGAGCGAGGTGCGCAAGATCACCCTGCACATGCTCCACGATGCGCGCACGACGATGCGCGAATCCGCCGCGACCTGAGCGCCTGAAGGCCGCCGGTCCACAGCACCGGCAGCGACCACCCGCACCGGTGCAAGGCTGAGCCGATCGCGGCCCCGCAGGCGCTGCGGGCCGATCGCTTCTTTTTCGATTCCTGCGCTCGTGATTCCGGCTGCCTGGTTCGGTGGCCGCGGGTCGCGTTCGCGCTCAGCGCCCCGAACCCTGGACCTCCGCCGTTGCAGAGCATCGGCGACGCGCATGGCCGCGTTCGCGCGCCGACGAGTTGGCACGCGCTTTGCTCGTATTAAATCCAAACTTGTATACAAAAAAGGATTCATAAAACGGCAAAGCGAGCTCGGTCTTGGCGCGGACAGGCGAACAGCGGATGCGGTGGGCATCCGGGACCGGGCAACGCGGCACCTTCGTCATTCACCGATTCCGGACCATCCGGGGAGCTTGCGATGCACAAGAAGTCTTGGCGACTCGCGACATTGCTGTCGGGCCTGCTGGCGCTGATGCCAGCTGCAACGCGGGCGGCCGATGCCGCGCCGGGATCGGCGATCCACGGCTTCGCCGACGTGACATTGAAGAACGACTACATCACGCCGCGCGGCCTGCTGGTCACCAACCAGGGCGTGACCACGCAGATTCTCGGCGGGCTGGTCTTCCTGACGCCGGGCGATACCTCGATCGTGGTCGGCATCTGGAACGACATCAATTCCGACGGCGCCGACTACAACCGACCGTCGAACGTCGGTGCCTGGAACGAGTTCGATTACTTTGCCGGCATCAACTGGCAGGCGACACCGAAGCTGAAAGTCGGCGCCAGCTACGTGGTGTTCCTGAGCCCGCCCGGCGTGTTCCAGACCGAACACAACATCGAGTTCAGTGCCTACTACAAGGACCCGTACTCGTTGAACCCGTACCTGAAGGTGTTCTGGGCCGTCGGCGGCGATTCCACCGTGGTGCTCGGCCGGCGCGGCGATACCTTCGACGTGGAGATTGGCGCCAATCCAAGCTACACGTTCAAGTCGATCGGCCTGACGCTGTCGGCCCCGACCTGGATCACCATCGGCCCGAAAAACTTCTGGTGCGATCCGAATTCGGGCGCTGCCCAGTTCGCGTCGACGATCACCGGCAGCAGCTGTGCCGGTTCCAACTTCGGCGTGTTCTCCACCGGCCTGAAGGCCAGCCTGCCGATCACCGCGATCGGCCCCGCTTACGGCGGCTGGTCGTTCAACACCGGCGTCCAGTACTACAACCTGCTGAACGGATCGCTGGTCGACGCCCATGCGCTGACCGTCAATTCACCAAAGGGCTACCGCCACGTCGTGGTGCCGTTCGCCGGTGTCGGCTTCGGCTTCTGAACACCGTTGGCACTGTTCCTGCCCGCCTGCACGAAGCCTACGCCAGGAGATCGCGCATGAGCCCGTCCCCGAATGCCGTCGAGATCGCTGCGGAGCCGTATCCGTTCCTGTTCGACCCGGCGGCGTGCGCGCTGCTGATCATCGACATGCAGCGGGATTTCCTGGAGCCCGGCGGCTTCGGCGAAATGCTCGGCAATGATGTGTCGCAGCTGCGGCGGACCATCGCCCCGAACCAGCGGCTGCTGGCGGCTTGGCGTGCCGCCGGCCTGACGGTGCTGCATACCCGCGAAGGCCATCGCCCGGATCTCTCCGACCTGCCGCCGTGCAAGAAGATTCGTGGCCGCGCTGCGCAGAGCATTGGCGACCGCGGCCCGATGGGCCGCATCCTGGTTCGCGGCGAAGCCGGCCACGACATCATCACCGAGCTGTATCCGCAGCCCGGCGAACCGGTGATCGACAAGCCCGGCAAGGGCGCGTTCTGGGCGACCGACCTGCACGCGATCCTGCAGCACCGGGGCATCCGGCAACTGGTGGTGACGGGCGTGACCACCGAGGTCTGCGTCAACACCACGGTGCGCGAAGCCAACGACCGCGGCTACGACTGCTTCGTGCCCGAAGACTGCGTCGGCAGCTACTTCCCAGCGTTCCAGGACTACGGTCTGCGGATGATCAAGGCGCAGGGCGGCATCTTCGGCTGGGTCGGGCACTCCAGCGCCGTGATGGCCGCCATCGAAAGCAGCACCGCAACCCCATGACGGATCGTGCTCCATCAGTCATTCCGGCGAGAGCCGGAATCCAGAGCCCGGCGACGTTCAGCGCACCGCCGCACCGAACCCGCGCTCCCATCCCTTGCAGAACCCATCCGGCCGCACGACGCAACACGAGGTGATCGACATGGCTAGCACCGCGACCCCTGCATCCGCTTCCCGCTTCAAGCCCGCGCTCTGGGTGCCGGGCGACTGGAACGCCTTCTTCGGCTTCGGCACCAATATTCTGGTCAACATGCTCACGCTCACCGCGCTGCTGCGCTACGTGCTGAAGCTGCCGGATGACCTCGTATTCGGCCGCATCCTGCCGGCCACCGGCCTGATGCTGTTCCTGTCCACGCTCTACTACGCCTGGCTCGGCTACAAGCTGGCCAAGGCGGAAGGCCGCAACACGGTCTGCGCGCTGCCGTCCGGCATCAGCGTGCCGCACATGTTCGTCGTTGTGTTCGTGATCATGCTGCCGATTGCCGGCAGCACTGGCGATCCGGTGAAAGGCTGGGAAGCCGGCCTGACCTGGGTGTTCGTGCAGAGCTTCGTGCTGATGCTGGGCGGCTACATCGCGCCCTACATCAAGAAGATCACCCCGCGCGCAGCGCTGCTCGGCGCACTGGCCGGCGTGTCGATTGCCTTCATCTCGATGCGCCCGGCGCTGGAGATGTACAGCGACCCGGTGATCGGCATCGTCTGTTTCGCGATCCTGCTGGCCAGTTGGTTCGGCGGCGTGCGCTACTTCAAGGGCCTGCCGGCCGGATTGGTGGCGATTGCCGTCGGCTCGCTGATCGCTTGGGGCGGGCTGGCGTTCGGCGTCAATTTGGGCGGAATGAGTGTCGCCAAGCTCGGCGATTCATTCGCCAGCTTCGGCTTCTCAGTGCCGCTGCCGGCCTTCGGCCACATCTTCTCCGGCTTCGAGTTTCTGGCCGTGATCCTGGTCACCGCGATTCCGTTCGGCATCTATGATCTGGTGGAAGCGATGGATAACGTCGAGTCCGCCGAAGCCGGCGGCGACAAGTTCCCGACCACGCGGGTGATCACCGCCGACGGCGTCATCAGCCTGATCGGCTGCTGCCTCGGCAATCCGTTCATCAATGCGGTCTACATCGGCCATCCGGGCTGGAAGGCGATCGGCGGCCGGCTCGGCTACTCGGCGGCGACCGGCGTCATGGTGTTGCTGCTGTCCTGGTTCGGCATCCTGGCCTTGATGAGCGCGCTGATCCCGCTGGTGGCGATCTCGCCGATCCTGCTCTACATCGGCATGCTGATCGGCGCCCAGGCGTTCCAGGAAACCCCGCGCGCCCACGCGCCGGCGGTGATCATCTCGCTGATCCCGCAGGTCGCCGGCTGGGGCAAGCTGATGATCGACAGCGCCTTGGGCGCCGCCGGCACCAATGTCGCCACCGTCGGCCTCGACAAGCTGGCCGGCACCGGCGTGCTGTACCACGGCCTGGAAATCCTCGGCAGCGGCGCCATCCTGACCAGCCTGGTGCTGGCCGGCGTGACCGCCTGCATGATCGACCGCACGTTCGCCAAGGCCGCGACGTTCGCACTGGCCGGCGCGGTGATGACCTTCTTCGGTTTCATGCATTCGGAGGCGATCGGCATCGCCCGCATGCCCGGCGTGGCGCTGGCCTACCTCGGCGTGGCGGCCCTGCTGTATGGCTGCGCCAGGTTCGGGAAGGTGTCCGCCCGTGAGCCGGAGGCGGACGACATGCATGGCGAGGCGATTGCGGCCAGCACCTGAAGTTTTTTTGAAGTGAGCATTCGGGATGAATGCATCAGGTGCTTCATCGCGATCGCCATTCCGGCGAACGCCGGAGTCTTAAGCGTGAGATGTCCCGAGAAATAGCAGGTAGGTCACAAGCCAATTGAATTCCGAAATGGAACGAAAACGCCCGCATTCGCGGGCGCTTTCGTCTCCGATGCAAGGCGAAACTACGACATAAACTCCACCCGCACATCCTCCTGCGACAGTAAAGGCACCGGCACCGCCTTCGCCCCCCAGATATCCGTGCAGTATTCGCCAATGGTCCGATCCGACGAAAACATCCCTGACCGGGCGCTGTTCAGGATCGACATGCGTGTCCAGCTGTCGCTGTTGAGGAAGGCGCTGCCGGCCCGGGTGTGAGCGTCGGAATACGACGCGAAATCGGCGAACAGGCAGTACGGATCGTGGTGGACCAGGCTGTCGACCAGCGGCCGGAACAGTTCGCCGTCGCCGCGGCTGAAGTAGCCGTGGCGGATCAGGTTGATGACTTCCTTGAGCTCGGGGTTGCGATCGGCCCATTCGGCTGGCCGGTAGCCGGATGACTTGAGGGCGGCGACTTCTGCGGCGTCCATGCCGAACAGGAAGAAGTTTTCCGCGCCCACCTGTTCACGAATCTCGATGTTGGCGCCGTCCATGGTGCCGATGGTCAGCGCGCCGTTCATCGCGAACTTCATGTTGCCGGTGCCGCTGGCTTCCTTGCCGGCCAGCGAGATCTGTTCGGATAGGTCGGCGGCGGGGTAGATGCGCTGGCCGTTGGTGACGCTGAAGTTCGGCAGGAAGGCAACGCGCAGGCGATCGCGGACGGCTGGGTCGCGGTTGACGACATCGCCGATGGATGTGATCAGCTTGATCATCAGCTTGGCCATCCGGTAGCCCGGTGCAGCCTTGCCGCCGAAGATGAAGGTGCGCGGCGTCATCTCCAGGTTCGGGCTGGATTTGAGCCGGTGATAGAGCGCGATGATGTGCAGCGCGCTCAGGTGCTGGCGCTTGTATTCGTGGATGCGCTTGACCTGGATGTCGAACATCGACGATGGGTCGACCGCGACATTGCAGCGCTTGCGGATCACATCGGCGAAGTCGCGCTTGTTGGCACGCTTGATCTCGCGCCAGCCGGCGCGGAAGGCGCTGTCATCGGCATGCATTTCCAGTTCTTTCAGCTGCGACAGGTCCTTGATCCAGCCATCGCCGATAGCGTTGCTGATGTGCTTGGTCAGCCGCGGATTGGCCAGCACGATCCAGCGTCGCGGCGTGACGCCGTTGGTCTTGTTGCTGAACTTCTCGGGCCAGAGTTCGTGGAAGTCCTTCAGCACGTCGGCCTTGAGCAGTTCGGTATGGAGGGCTGCCACACCGTTGATCGCATGGCTGCCGACGCAGGCGAGATGCGCCATGCGCACGTAACGCTCGCCGGATTCGTCGATCAGGCTCATGCGGGTGATGCGGTCGCCGTCGCCGAAGTAGCGGCTGCGCACTTCTTCGAGGAAGCGGGCGTTGATCTCGTAGATGATTTCCAGGTGACGCGGCAGCACCCGCTTGAATAGTTCCAGCGGCCAGCGTTCCAGCGCCTCGGGCAGCAGGGTGTGATTGGTGTAGCCGAAGGTCTTGCGGGTGATCTCCCAGGCCTGCGACCACGGCAGGCCGTGCTCGTCGGTCAGCAGCCGCATCAGCTCGGCGACGGCGATTGCCGGGTGGGTGTCGTTGAGCTGGGCGGTGAACTTTTCGTGGAAGCGGTCGAGTGGAATCTTCTGCGTCTTGAGAATGCGCAGCATGTCCTGAATCGAGCAGGACACGAAGAAGTACTGCTGGGCCAGTCGCAGTTCCTTGCCTTCGATGTGTTCGTCGTTCGGGTACAGCACTTTCGACAGGTTTTCCGAGATCACTTTCTGAGTGACCGCGCCCTGGTAGTCGCCTCGGTTGAAGACGTCGAAGTCGAAGGACTCCGGCGCTTCGGCCTTCCACAGCCGCAAGGTGTTGGCGGTGTTGTTCAGGAAGCCGAGGATCGGCGTGTCGTAGGGGATGCCCATCACCGTGCGGTTCGGCACCCAGCGCACGTGCAGGCGGCCGGCCTCATCCCAGCGGCTTTCGGTGTGGCCGCCAAGCTTGACCTCGGCCGCCCATTCCGGCCGGCACAGCTCCCAAGGATTGCCATAGCGCAGCCATTTGTCGGTCTTCTCGACTTGCCAGCCATCGACGATGGTCTGGTGGAAGATGCCGAACTCGTAACGGATGCCGTAGCCGATCGACGGCACTTCCAGCGTCGCCAGCGAATCGATGAAACAGGCGGCAAGCCGGCCGAGGCCACCGTTACCCAAGCCCGGCTCTTCTTCCTCGTAAAGCAGGCTGTCGAGGTTCAGGCCGAGGTCGCTCATCGCCTGGCGGGCGACGTCGAACAGGCCGAGGTTGATCAGGTTGTTGCCGAGATGCGGCCCCATCAGGAACTCGGCCGAGAAGTAGCAGACCGTGCGTGCGCCGGTCTTCTGGTACTCGTTGGCGGTGGAGATCCAGCGTTGCAGCAGGCGGTCGCGCACCGCGTAGGCGAGGGCGAGGTAGTAATCGGTCTTGGTCGCCAGCGCCGGGAACTTGCCCTGCGTATAGAACAGGTGATGCAGGAAAGCGTGCCGCAGGCGCAGCACCGGGTCGTCCGGCGTGTCGCTGAGGCGGCGGTTGAATTCCTGCGGCATGGCGTCGGGCTTGTTCACGCGGCAGCTCCAGCGGGGGAGGGAAGGTCAGCAACGGAAGCAGCAAAATTCGTGCTGATGTCGAACGGCCAGTCGCCCGACCAAGCTGCCGGTGCCGCCTTCAGCTGCGAAACGCGCTTGGCGACACGCCTTTCCAGCGCTTGAAGGCATGCGTGAAGCTGGCTCGTTCGGCGTAGCCCAGCCGTTCGGCGACTTCGTCCATCTTCATTCGCGCGGTGGACAGCAGTTCCTCGGCCAGCGCCTGCCGCACTTCGTCGGCCAGCGCACGGTAGGAGGTGCCTTCGGCGGTCAGCAGGCGGCGCAGGTGGCGCGAGGTCATCCGCAGTTCGGCGGCGATGGCATCCATGTCCGGCATCTGGCCGGGATTCTTCAGCAGCCGGTCGCGGACCCGCCCGGCCACGCCCGCCCGGCCGCGACGCCGCGCCAGCAGCGCCCGGCACTGCTCCTCGCAGGATTGGCGCATCAGCTCGTTGGCCTGCGGCAGCGGTTCGGCAAACAGCTGCAGATCGAATTCCAGATGGCTGCGCGGGCTGTTGAAGGCCGGCATGCAGCCGAACATCGCCTGCAGCTGCGGACCCAGGCCGGCGGTTTCCGGGAAGCGCAGCTGCACGCTGCAGGGCAGCACCGGCGCGGCCAGCAGCTCGCGGTTCAGGGTCATGATCGCCGCCATGTCGCGCAGCACCACGAACTGCGACAGCTTCGGCGGCGCGTTGCGCTCGTCGATCACCAGGCAGGCGGTGCTGGCGCCGTGATCGAGCCAGACCCGGTTGACGCTGTAGGTCAGATCCAGATAGCGCAGGCCGACGTTCACGGCGCTGCCGAGCGTGGCGCTGGACGCCATCGCGAAGCCCCAGATGCCCATCGTCGTCAGGTGGTAGCGGGCGCCGGCCTTCAGCGCCAGCTCGACATCGCTGACGCCGCGCGCGCCGAGGGCTTCGATCAGGTTGGCGATCACCCGGAATTCCTGCACGGCGTCGATCTCGGCATTCGGGTCGTCGAGCAGCGCCGGGGCGATCGCCGTGCCGCGCAGGCAGACGGCGCGGTCGAGCGCGTATTCGTCGGCAAGGCCGCAGAGCAGCCGGGTGCTGGCAATGCCGCGGCGGACGTGGGGATCGGACATCGGCGGAATCGGTCGGGCGATGTCCGAAATTATCACGCACCGGTCCGCCACGACCATCCCGCTACGGCCCGCCTGCACCTACAGTGCTGACGGTCGATTTCACCTTTCCCGGAGCACTCGCATGGTTCAAGCCGCCTCAAAGCCCGTCAGCGTCGCCATCATCGGTACCGGGTTCGGAGGGCTGGGGCAGGCCGTGTACCTGAAAAAGGCCGGCATCGAATCGTTCACGATCTACGAGAAGGGCGACGAGGTGGGCGGCACCTGGCGCGAGAACACCTACCCGGGCGCGGCCTGCGATGTCCCCTCGCATCTGTACTCCTACGCGTTCGAACCGCATTACCCCTGGGCCTATCGCTACGGCAAGCAGTCGGAAATCCTCGGTTATCTGAAGCACGTGGCCGGCAAGTACGGCCTGCGCAAGCACATCCGCTTCGGCAAGCAGCTGACCGATGCCCGGTTCGACGAACCGCGCGGCGTCTGGACGCTGCACTTCGCCGATGGCTCGACGGCGGAAGCCAACGTGCTGGTGTCGTCGGTCGGCCAGCTGCACCAGCCGCAGATCCCGAGCATCAAGGGGGCAGAGTCGTTCGCCGGCACCGCGTTCCATTCGGCGCGCTGGCGCCACGATCTCGACTTCCGCGGCAAGCGCGTCGCGGTGATCGGCACCGGGCCGAGTGCGGTGCAGTTCGTGCCGGCGATCCAGCCAATCGTCGGCCACATGGATGTCTACCAGCGCTCGCCGGGCTGGACGGTGCCGAAGGTCGACCGCCAGTTCAGCAAGTTCGAACGCTGGCTGCTCGACACGGTGCCGGCGCTGCACACGCTCGACCGGAATCGCATCTTCTGGTGGTTCGAATTCCTCGGCTCCGCGCTGCAGCGGCAGTCGCCGTTCAATGGTGTGGCCACCGCGATCTTCCGTAACGCGGCGCGGCTGCTGATGAACATCCAGGTCAAGGACCCGGCGATGCGCGCCAAGCTGACGCCGAACTACGCGATCGGCTGCAAGCGCGTGCTGCTGTCCAACGAATGGTTGCCGGCGCTGACCGCGAAGAACGTCGATCTGGTCACCGACGGCATCCGCGAGATCGTGCCGGAAGGCATCGTCGCCAACGACGGCAGCCTGCGGCCGGTCGACACCATCATCTACGGTACCGGCTTCGAAGCCACCGGCTTCCTGGCACCCATGACCATCACCGGCCGTGGTGGCCAGACGCTGAACCAGCGCTGGCAGGACGGCGCCGAAGCCTACATGGGCATGACCGTCTCGGGCTTTCCGAACCTGTTCATCCTCTACGGCCCGAACACCAACCTCGGCGCCGGCTCGATCATCTACATGCTCGAAGCGCAGGCGAAGTACGTCACCCAGGCCGTACAGACCCTGCAGCAGCGGCGGCTGCGCTGGCTGGATGTGAAGGAAGGCGTGATCTCCGCCTACAACCTGATGCTGCGTCGGCGCAGCAAGGAAGATTCGGTCTACGAGACCGGCTGCCAGAGCTGGTACATCACCGCCGATGGCAAGAACACGGTGAGTTGGGTCGGCTACATGAACGAGTACGCCAAGCAGGTGGCGATGCTCAACCTCGAAGACTTCGAGACGATGGCGGCGGCAACTGCGATCGAGGTGGAGCCGGAAGCTGCGGCGGCCTGATCGGGCGAGATGGCGTGAAAGATGGACCCGTCAAGGTGCACTCAGTGCGCGGTGGCGGGATTCAGAGGCGAGTCTCGATTCGTTACTCGGCGCCGTCGGCGCTGACGGGTAGAAGTCCATCCCCGACGAAAGTGCCTTAGGCGTCCATGCGTCGGTGACCGCCCACGTCGTGCTCGCGGTGGGCTATCGCCTGTTCCGTACGCGCCAGCAAACGCATCCCCATCCTCCATCTGATGCGGTCTCTGAAAAGCGAGGACGGTTCACCACGCTGAAGTAGCCAAGCCGACGTCGTGGCTCTCGGTCTCGACGTGTCGGGCGCGGTCAAGAATCGTCTTTTGCTGGGCGGCCAATGGCGGTCGCGCCCAAGCATGTCGGTGCTGCTGACAAGCCCCCTGAACGCGATCAGTGATTTCCGACATGATTGCTGTCAGCGACTTCTCATTAGCGTCCACGCGCCGCAGGCGCTTCGGTTCGGGGGAACCATGACGACGGGCCATCCTTTCCCAGCGCACGCTTTTCCGCTGCCGCGCAGCGCGTTTCGCTACGGCCGTACCGGACCCTGGCCGCAGCCGGCGGCGGACCAGCCGATGTTCATGGCTGCCGAGGTCATGCACCTGCCGAAAGCCGAACAGAAGCACTGGGACTGGACGGTGCGCCTCAACTATTTGAAGGCGATGCTGACCAAGACGCCGCTGGCGCTCTACAACTGGTTCATCCACGGCCGGATCGATCATCTGTCCGACCTCGAATGCGCCTGGATGCTGACCACCACCTGCTACGCGAAGTACCTGCGGCGACGCACGGCGGCGGATCTGGCCGGCAGCGATTTCGCCGCCCACCTCGGGCCGCTGGACCCGGAGCGCGAGTACCTGATTTCCGATTTCACGACGATGCAGGACCTGACGCCGTATCCGGGCATGTTCGTCGCGCCGACCGTCGTGCTGTACAGCCGCGCGAAGTCGGCCAAGGACTACCAGCTGCTGGCGATCTCGATCGGCCATCTGCAGGGCGAGCACTGGCAGCATCTGGTGATGACGCCGGCCGATGGCCCCGCCTGGACGCTGTCGAAGTACTACGCGGTGCAGGGCGCAGCGCACATGACCTCGCTGTCCGGCCATCCGGCCACGCACTTTCCGTACGACACGGTCAATGCGATCACGGTCAGTGCCATTCCCACTGCGCATACGCTGTTCAAGCTGCTGGCGCCGCATCTGGAACTGCATCTGGCGGTCGATCACGCGGTGCTCGAAGGCGGCGATTCCATCGTCAGCGAGCGTCACGGCGAGTTCTATGCGCCCTACGTCTGCGACGGCACCAACATCCGCCAGCTGGTGCCGACCGGCTACATCGGCTATCCGAATCCATTGTCGAAGTACCAGCCGTCGGACACGCCGGGCCCCAACTACCTGCCGTGGCGCTACCCGAAGGCGGCGCCGTCGATCCCGACCGATTACGGCCGCTTCCTGGCCGAGTACTACGAGACCGTGCGCGGCTACGTGCGCGAGGTCATCGCGCCGCTCGCGCAGGACGACGATGGCCCTGTCGAGCCGCTGGTGCAGGCCAGCGTCAAGGACAAGGCCACGCGCGATGTGCTGGCGGCCGGGCCGGCCGGCGCCCGCCTGCAGCGCGAGGAAGAGCGCTTCTACATCCGCCGCTGGGCGCACTACATCGCCCAAATCCTGCCGGGCTTCCCGGACGAGGACGCGATCCTGGCCCCTGGTGCGTCCGGCGATCCGTACCCGAACCTGGTCGCCGCGCTGACCACCTACATCTGGGACGTCGGCATCGCCCACGGGCTGGAGCACAACGCCTACTACAAGCTCGGGCCGCACCGCACCGGCTTCCGCGTGCGGATTCCGCCGCCGGCCGGGCGCGACATCCCGGCCTTCCGGCGCCGCGACGTGCTGCACGGCTGGGACATGTTCAAGTCGACGCTGGCGTTCGAGATGTTCTTCCGGCCGCACATCGTCACCCACCTGCTGGATGCCGATTATCCGTTCGACGACCCGGCGCGGCAGGCCGCTGCGGCCCGCTTCAAGCAGGCGCTGCGGGCCACCGAGCAGCGGCTGGCGGAGCAGGGCGTCAACCTGGACCAGTACGCCCGCCTCGATGAACTTGCCAGCAGCATCCAGTACTGAATGAGCACCTCGACCGACGAATTCAGCGCGCTGCTGGCCCGGGTGTCGGCGGCGCTGGAAGCCGAGCAGCGCATCTCCTATCGCGGGCTCAAGCGTCGGTTCGCGCTGAGCGATGACGACATCGATGACCTCAAGGACGAGCTGATCCACGCCCGTCGCGTCGCCGAGGACGAGAACGGCATCGTGTTGGTCTGGCGTCAGCCGGGGGCTGCCGCCAGCGCGCCGGCCCCGGCCGTTGCTGTGCCGGCTGCCGACGCCGCCCGCGCCGTGCCGCCGCTCGCCGGCCGGCCGCCGGCCTACACGCCGCGTCATCTGGCCGACAAGATCCTGTCGATGCGTTCGGCGATCGAGGGCGAGAAGAAGCAGGTCACCGTGCTTTTCTGCGATACCGCGAACTCCACCGTGCTCGCCGAGCGGCTCGGGCCGGAGGGCTTTCACGAGACGATGAACGCCTTCTTCGCTGGCCTGACCGAAGCCGTGCACCGGCTGGAAGGCACGGTCAACCAGTTCACCGGCGATGGCGCGATCGCGCTGTTCGGCGCGCCGCTGGCGCACGAGGACCACGCCTATCGCGCCTGCATGGCCGCGCTGCGGCTGCGCGACGCCACCGCCACGCTCGATGCGCGGCTGCAGGCTGAATACGGGCTGCGCTTCAGCATCCGCATCGGGCTCAATTCCGGCGAGGTGGTGGTCGGCACCATCGGCGACGACCTGCGCATGGATTACACGGCGCAGGGCCATGTCGTGGCGATCGCCGCGCGGCTGGAAGCGCAGGCGACCGGCGACCGCATCCTGATGTCCGAGCACTGCCACCGGCAGGTGCGCGGCATGTGCGAGGTGCGCTCGATCGGCAGCCCGCCGCTGAAGGGCGTGTCGGAGCCGATCGAAGTGTTCGAACTGCTGTCGGCGCGGCCAAGCGCCAACCGCTTCGACATGTCGCGCTCGCGTGGCCTGACCCGCTTCGTCGGCCGCGAGGCCGATCTTGCCGTGCTCGAATCGGCGCTGGCCCGGGCCCGCAAGGGGCACGGCGCGGTGTTGGGCGTGGTGGCCGAGGCCGGCACCGGCAAGAGCCGCCTGTTCCACGAATTCATCGCCTCCTGCCGGGCGCGCGGCATGACGGTGCACGTCGGCCGGGCGCTGTCGCACGGCGCCAACATGCCCTATCTGCCGATGCTGCAGGTGTTCCGCAGCTACTACGGCATCGAGGAACTGGAAGACCCGGCCAGCGCCCGCGACAAGATCGCCGGCAAGCTGATGCGCGTCGGGCCCGAGTTCATCGACTACGCGCCGCTGGTCGCCGAACTGCTTGGCGTCGCCGATGCCGCGCAGCCGCCGGTGCAGATCGACCCCGATGCCAAGCAGCGCCGGCTGTTCGAGCTGCTGCGCCGGCTGATCCAGGGCGCCGATCCGATGTCGGGCTCGGTGATCACCTGCTTCGAGGACCTGCACTGGATGGACCCGGCCAGTGAACGTTTCCTCGAGGAATGGATCGAGGCGCAGGCGGGCGGCAACCAGCTGCTTTTGCTGAACTTCCGCCCGGGCTACCAGGCGGAGTGGATGAAGAAGTCCTACTACCAGCAGATCTCGCTGGCGCCGCTGGCATCGGACGCCGTCAGCGCCATGCTGTCGGACCTGATCGGCGACGACCCGACCACGGCTGGTCTTGCCGACGACATCTTCCGGCGCAGCGGCGGCAATCCGTTCTTCTGCGAGGAGATCGTCCAGTCGCTGCGCGAATCCGGCGATCTGGTGATGGCGCCGGCGCGCATCCAGCTGCGCCAGCCGCTGAGCGCGCTGCGCATTCCGGCGTCGGTGCAGTCGATCCTCGCTGCCCGTATCGATCGCCTGCCGGACGCCGAGAAATCGCTGCTGCAGATCGCGGCGGTGATCGGGCGCGAGTTCGCGCCGGCGTTGGTCCGCCATGTGATGGACCTGGCGCCGGCGGTGTTCGACCGGCTGATCGAGCGCCTGCGCGACGGCGAATTCATCCACGGCACCCACGAAGGCAACCGTTCGGCGCTGACCTTCAAGCACGCGCTGACGCAGGAAGTGGCGATCAATTCCCAGCTGCGCGACAAGCGTCGGCTGACCCACATGATGGTGGCGCAGGGCATCGAAAGCCTGCATGCCGACCGGCTCGGCGACATGGCCAGCCTGCGCGCCTGGCACTGGCAGCAGGCGGGCGAGGCGCTGAAGGCGGCGCTGGCCTACGGCGAGGCGGCGGTGCAGATCCGCAGCGGCAACCGCATCCAGCAGCTCGACTACATCCGCAAGGCGCTGGAGCTGAGCGCCGCGCTGCCGTCCAGTCCGCCACGCCAGCAGCTGCGGCTGCAATGCCTGGTCGAGCTGATCGTCGGCGGGGCCTGGCGCTTCAGCATGACCGACGGCGAACTCGAGGTGCTCTGCAACGAGGCGCGCGAACTGGCCGAGGCCTTCGGAATGAAGGAGCTGGCGCTGATGATCCGCGCCGGCCGCGCCGCCGCCTCGGGGATGATGGCCGGCGACATCCAGGCCTGGCGGCAGGCGATCGAAACCCTGGCCGGCCAGTGCGCCGAGGCGCCGCCGGAAGTCAGCGGCACCATCATCGGCCAGTACTCGTACGCGCTGTACGCCAGCGGCCGCCTGCGCGAAGGCCTGGCCTTCGCCCGCCAGAGCGAGGCGATGTGCAACGACGACCCGCGCTTCGGCCTGGCCATGGGCTACAGCGTGCTCGGCGCGATGCAGAACTGCCTCGGCCTGCTCTACACCAGCCTCGGCCAGCTCGACGAGGCCCGTGCGATCTACAGCCGGGCGCTGGCGATGCTGCCGCCGGCCGGCATCATCGAAGAGCTGCTGTGGAACCAGGCCAACCAATCGGAATCGGAGCTGCCGCGCGGGCTGCCGGCCGATGATCCGCAGGTGATGCGTTCGGTGGCGCTGTCGTCGATCGCCGTCGAGCGCGCCGATCAGGTGGCCAGCGACTTCACTCGCGGCGTCGCCAAGCGGGCCTGGCTGGTGGCGCTGCTGATGCAGCAGCGCCACGAGGAGGCGGTGCAGGCGGCGATCGACTGCCTCGATCACCTGCGCACGCGCCGTGCGCATCTGGAAGTCGAGGCCCGCTGCCTGGCCTATTTCGCCGATGCGCTGCGCGGCGTCGGCCGTCACGCCGAAGCGCGGGTGGCGGCGCTGGAAGCGGTCCAGTGCAGCCGCGAACGCGGCGCGCGCTACTTCGAAAGCTGCGCGTTGCTGTGCCTCGGCCGTTGCGAGATCGCCGAGCCGGCCGCCGGGCGCGAGGCCGCGGCGCGCACGGCTTTCGAGCAGGCGCTGGCGATTGCCCGAGATATCGGGGCCGCAGCGCTGGAGCCGCAGATCATCGAGGCGCTGGCCGACCAGCAGGCGCGGCTCGGTGATGCCGGGGCCGCGCGGGCCGGGCGGCTGGCGGCGCTGGACGGCTATCGCGCCGTCAACGCCAGCGGTCACGCCGCGCGGCTGGCGGCGGCGCTGGGCTGAGCGGCCCGCTCGCTAGCCCGGCCGGCCCGCAGCGGTCGGTGTTGCCTGGCGCTGGCCGTCGGTGGTCCGGCTCGGGCAGCCGCCGGTGGCGCGCCGGAACGCCCGGGTGAAGTTGGAGGCGTCGGTGTAGCCCAGTTCCAGCGCCACCGTGGTCACCGGCAACCCCTGCGCGAGCAGCGCCTGCGCCCGTTCGACCACGACTTCCGCCGCCAGCTGGCGGAAGCCGGTGCCCTCGGCCTTCAGATGGCGGTCGAGCGTGCGCGACGACAGGTTCAGCGTGTGCGCCAGATCGTCCAGCGACGGCAGGCCGCCGTTGGCTTCGCGCATCATCATTCGCACCCAGCCGGCCACCTGGCCGCTGGCAATGACACGGCGAAACGTCGCTTCGCAGCGCGATTCAGCGACTTTCAGTGCCCCGGCATCCGCCAGCGACAGCGGTGCGTCGACCAATGCGATCGGAAAGCGAACGCGCAAGCCGGCCATGTCGCCGACGCCGAAGCGGCAGCGTGCATGTCGCAGTTCGGCATAGCGTTCGCGATGCGGCAGATCGAGGGCGATATCGAGGTCATAACGCGGCATACGCTCGCCGAGCAGCTCGCCGACCACGGCATCGACTGCTGTCGCGATGGCGTCGGTATGGAACACCAGACACTCATGACTCATCGGCAGCGCCGGGACCAACAGCAGCACGCCGTGCTGGGCGTCGCGGCGGAATTGCACTCGGAAGGTCGGCGTCAGCATCGAGAAATAGCGCGACAGCATCTGTAGCGAATGGCCTAGCGTCGGGCTGGCCAGCAGGCCGTAGCCGAGGATCAGGTGTGAAGTCAGGCGCAGGCGCACGCCAAGATCGAAGCCCCAGTCTTGCCTGCCGGTCTGGTCGACCAGTCGCTGGATCAGAGTGTCGGCATGCGAGAGAGGAATCATCGCCTCGGGGTTCTGCAGCCTGGCAGCGTCAAGATTGAGGCCATCGACCAAGGTGTCGATCCGCACCCGTTGCGCTTGCAGCAGTTCCAGCAGCCTGCCGAAGTAGCGGACGGGGAGTTCGCGGTCGCCTTGCGTTGCCATCAGCCTCTCTCTCTTTCAGTTGCTGCTCGATCCCCGTGTACTGTCGGAAAATGACTGTGTTCTGTCAAGAAATGACCGGTCAAAGCGGGGGGCGAGCGGCAAAGTGTTGGCATAACAAAAAGCAGTACTGCAACGGGGAGGCAGGTCATGGCAAGCATCGCAAACCCCTCGCAATCGACGGCGAGCTGGCGTGATGGCAAGCGTTACTGGTGGCTGATGAGCCCGGCGCTGCCGATGTTGGTGCTGCTCGGGCTGGCAGCTATGCCGTTCGTCGAGGACGCGGTGCAGGTCACCCTGCTGTGCTGGGTAGGCTTCCTGCTGCTCTATGTTATTGCTCCGGCACTCGACTATTTTATCGGCACCGATCCGGTCAATGCGCCAGAATCGGCGGTGACCGCGCTCGAGCAGGACGCTTGGTACCGCAACATCGTATTCGCCTATGTGCCGGCCCAGTATGCGGTCACGGTGCTGGGCGTCTGGGCGGTGATGACTCTGGATCTGGCTTGGTACCAGATGCTCGGCGTGCTGCTGTCGACCGGTGTCATCAACGGCGTCGGCATCAACACCGCGCATGAACTCGGCCACAAGACCAACAGTCTCGAACGCTGGATGGCCAAGCTGACCTTGGCGCCGGTCGCTTACGGTCACTTCTACATCGAGCACAACAAGGGCCATCACAAGCACGTCGCCACCCCCGGCGATCCGGCCAGTTCCGCGATGGGCCAGACGCTGTACCAATTTCTGCCGCGCACGTTCGGCGGTAGCCTGAAGTCGGCCTGGAAGATCGAGGCCGAGCGCCTGAATCGCCTCGGTAAGCCGGTCTGGTCGCTGGGCAACGAGAACCTGCAAGCCTGGGGCATGACCGTGCTGCTGTTCGGCGGCTTGACCGCCTGGCTGGGCTGGCCGGCGCTGCTGTTCCTCGTCGTGCAGGCGTTCTACGGCGCTTCGCTGCTGGAAGTCGTCAACTATCTGGAGCATTACGGCCTGGCCCGGCAAAAGCTCGCCGATGGCCGCTACGAGCGCTGCCAGCCGAAGCATTCATGGAACTCCAACCATGTGGTCACCAACCTGCTGCTGTACCAGCTGCAGCGGCATTCCGATCACCACGCCAATCCGACCCGCCGCTTCCAGGCGCTGCGCCACTTCGAGGACAGCCCGCAGCTGCCGTCCGGTTATGCGTCGATGATCCTGGCGGCGTATTTCCCGCCGATCTTCTTCGCGCTGATGGATCGCCGGGTCGCCGAGCACCACGGCTATGACCTGACCAAGGCCCGCGTTGCTCCGCGTGCCCGGGAACGGCTGATGCGCCGCTGGCACCGCCCGACTGGCCCGGTCGCCGCGAAAGAAACGCTGACCGCTGCGGATCTCGCCGCACTCGAAGCGCGCCGCCTTGCGGCTGCCCAGGCGGCGGGTATCGGTTACCAGTGCCCGAACTGCCACTACGTGTATGTCGAAGCGCGGGGCTGCCCGAATGAAGGCTGGCCGGCCGGAACGCTGTGGTCGCAGCTGCCGGCGGAATGGACCTGCCCGCAGTGCGCGGTGCGCGAAAAGCCGGATTTCGCTCGCGTCGGCTGAAGCCGCCGGTGCTGCGGCCGGGCGCGTGATCGACAAGGTCGCGTGCCCGGTTGCCGTCACGGGGTGAACCACGTCACCATACGCATACGCACGGTCGGTTCGCGGCGGGCTGGGCAAGGGCAGTCGGGATGTCCGGAATTGTCACCATAAAGTCCGATGATGGCGGATCAATCGACACAAGCCGCAGCGTATATTGGCCGCCCCGGACGGGCTGGAGGACAGCCGGGCCTGTCCGTGCGGCGAGGTTTCAAGGCGGGCAGCAACCGTGCGACGAAGGCAGTTCGCCGCCGTGACTGACCGTTGATTCAATAATTTTTCGTACCCGCCCGCCGCCGGACCGAGGCGGGCGTTTCCTGCGCAGTCCGAGCGCTGCCTGAACCGTCACCCGCGAGAACCACTCGATGCATTCAGAACCACAGGGCAAGTTTTCGAAGCTGTTCGTCCGGGTCACCGAGCCGATCGTGTTCGGCAACCGGCCGCGCACCTTGGTGGTGCTGGCGCTGGTGACGCTGTTCATGGTCTGGGAGGCGCTGCACCTCAAGATCGACTCCGGTTTCGAGAAGCAGCTGCCGCTGGGGCATCCGTACATCCAGATCTTCAAGCAGTACGAGAAGGAATTCGGCGGCGCCAATCTGGTGCTGTTCGCGGTCACCGAAAAGAAAGAGAAGGACATCTACAACCCGTCGTTCATGGCCACCTTGCGGGCCGCGACCGACTCGGTGACCTTCCTGCCGGGCACCGACCGCGCCCGCGTCAGCTCGATCTACACGCCGGACGTCCGCTACCTCGAAGTGGTCGAGGAAGGCTTCGCCGGCGGCAACGTGATCTCGGCGGACTTCACGCCGACGCCGGAGAACCTCGAGAAGGTCAAGGCCAACGTGT